>NZ_JBNPXV010000020.1:15860-50318 GCF_050433125.1 Roseimarinus sediminis
ATAAACTTCTCATCTTGTTGATGCTGTTCCATTTTTCTACATAAAAAAAGCTGAAGACCTTTGCGGTTTTCAGCTCTCCGTGCCCAGAACAAGACTTCCCGGTATCGCTGCCCTTACCGGGATAAACTTCTCATCTTGTTGATGCTGTTCCATTTTTCTACATAAAAAAAGCTGAAGACCTTTGCGGTTTTCAGCTCTCCGTGCCCAGAACAAGACTCGAACTTGCACATCCTAAACGGATACCAGCCCCTCAAGCTGGCGTGTCTACCAATTTCACCATCTGGGCGTACACTTGTTTTTGTAGAACGGTGGCAAAAGTATAAAATTCCCCATTTCCACCAAAAAGAAAAATCAGTTTTTACAGACTAAATTTCACTTTTACTTTCGAAACACTGAAAATCACCACATCGGGCGCCCTGCAATCGGCCTGGCACGATCACTTTTGCCGTTTTTCGTACGACGTTTTTACGATCATCCCCTGCCCGTTGATGTCGAAACGATAAGTCTCTTCCTTTGTAAAGCCGGGACTAATACGCGGATCGAGGGTAAAACTTCCGGTACCAATCTCCGTTTCCCTGATGTAGCTTTCCTCGATGTAGATAAAACGCTGGATGCCGTTTTTCATATCGACCACCTTGTCGGGTTCTCCAAATTCCCTGATCAGCAGCTCCCGCCCTTCTCCTTCGTACTTACGCGACAGCTTTTTCTCCATACTACAACCTGCCAGCATAAAAACAAACAGGACAATCAATCCATTTCGCAACATAGTTTTCAACATCTTCTGTTAACAAAGCACCCTGTTTCGCAGTGTTTAAGGCATTGTTAACTGTTTATACACCAAGACCGAAAGATAAGAGTTTTTCCCGTTTACCATGCCTTTTTACTATATTTGCAGCGTTAATAAAGCTTAATGTAAATCTTCTCAATTATGATCTTATTTTTTCATGTACCCGGGGGCAATTACATTGCCGTGAGTACAAAAAAACCGCTTTCCGATGACGATATCAGCAAGTTAGGCTGGCTGTTTGGCGACGCTGAAAAGCTTGAAACGCAAGAGGTGGAAGGCTGGTTCGTAGGGCCGCGAAAAGAAATGCTGACCCCCTGGAGTACCAATGCTGTTGAAATCACCCAGAACATGGGAATCGACAGCATTTTTCGTATAGAAGAATACATCAAAGCCGAAGGTCCCGACAGCACCTTCGACCCCATGTTGCAACATCTTTACCAGGGCCTTAACCAGGAACTTTTCACCATAGAAAAAGATCCCGAGGCGATTATCAGCATCGACAACATAGCTGCCTACAACGAAAAGGAAGGACTGGCACTGAGTAACGAAGAAATCAGCTATCTCGAATCGGTAGCACAAACCCTGGGACGCCCGCTCACTGACAGTGAGGTGTTTGGCTTCTCGCAGGTGAACAGTGAACATTGCCGTCACAAAATTTTTAACGGCACCTTCATCATCGACGGTGAAGAAAAAGAACTATCGCTTTTCAAACTCATCAAGCTTACCACGGCCACCCATCCCAATAAAATTGTTTCGGCCTACAAGGACAACTGTTCCTTTGCCGCCGGGCCAGTGGTAGAACAGTTTGCTCCCCGCACGCACGACACGGCCGACTTTTTCGAAATCAAAGACATTGAAACCGTGCTTTCGTTGAAAGCCGAAACCCATAACTTCCCCACTACTGTTGAACCTTTTAACGGAGCAGCCACCGGTACCGGTGGTGAAATACGCGACCGCATTGCAGGTGGAAAAGGTGCGCTGCCGGTTGCAGGGACAGCCGTATACATGACTGCCTATCCGCGTACCGATGAAACTCACGAATGGGAAAAAGCAACTATACCCCGCCCCTGGCTATACCAAACACCCGAAGAGATCCTGATCAAAGCTTCGAACGGAGCCAGCGATTTTGGCAATAAATTTGGTCAGCCACTGATCAATGGCAGCGTATTAACCTTCGAGCATTTCGAGAGCAATAAGAAATACGCCTACGACAAGGTAATTATGCTCGCAGGTGGCATTGGCTACGGAAAAAAGAAAGACAGCCTGAAAGACACCCCGGTTCCGGGGCAAAAGGTGGTACTGCTGGGCGGCGACAATTACCGCATTGGCATGGGCGGTGGCGCCGTATCGTCGGTAGCAACCGGTGAATTTGAAAACAAGATTGAGCTCAACGCCGTACAGCGGGCCAATCCCGAAATGCAAAAGCGGGTTTTCAATGCCATCAGGGCTTTGAGCGAGGAAGATGAAAATCCCATTGTGTCGATTCACGACCACGGAGCAGGTGGCCACCTCAACTGCCTGAGCGAGCTGGTTGAAGAAACCGGAGGCATTATCGACATCAGCAAATTGCCCGTTGGCGACCCTACCCTTTCACTCAAGGAAATTGTGGGGAATGAATCGCAGGAACGCATGGGCCTGGTTATCGACGAAAATTATGTTGAAAAGCTCAAAAAGATTGCCGAGCGCGAACGTTCGCCCATGTATGTAATTGGCGAAACCACCAACGACATGAAATTCACCTTTGAACAAGCCGCGACCAATGAAAAACCCATCGACTGGAAACTGGAGCACATGTTTGGCAATCCGCCTAAAACCATCATGCAGGATCAAAGCATCGATGCCGCTTTTGCCGATGTAGACTACAGCAGCGAAAAAATTTACCACTATACCGAACAGGTGCTGCAACTCGAAAATGTGGCCTGTAAGGACTGGCTCACCAACAAGGTCGACCGCTCGGTAACCGGCCGCATTGCCAAGCAGCAAACTGCCGGCAAACTGCAGCTTCCACTCAACAACCTGGGTGTAATCGCCCTCGATTATCAGGGGAAAAGCGGTCTGTCAACTTCGATCGGGCATGCCCCGGCAGCCGGACTCATCAACGCAGCCAACGGATCCATCCTGTCGATAGCCGAAGCCCTTACCAACATCATTTGGGCACCACTCACCGACAAGATCAAAGGCATCAGCATGAGTGCCAACTGGATGTGGCCATGCAAAAATGAAGGAGAAGATGCCCGTATTTACGAGGCAGTGCAGGCAGCCAGCGACTTTGCCATTGCTCTGGGCGTAAACATTCCCACAGGAAAAGATTCCTGTTCGATGACCCAGAAGTACAGTCAGGAAACCGTATTGGCACCGGGAACCGTAATTATTTCGGCCTCGGGCGAGGTGAGCGACCTGCGTAAAACCGTGGAGCCGGTATTGGTTCAAAAGCAGTCGCTCTACTACATCGATTTTTCACGCGCCCCCAAAGCACTGGGAGGAAGTGCCTTTGCACAAATCACAAACCGGATGGGCCGGCAAACACCCACCGTAAGCGATGCAGCCTACTTCGTGAAAGCATTTAACGCTGTACAGGAACTGATTGAAAGAGGAAGTATGGGCAGCGGCCACGACATTGGTGGTGGCGGACTGATCACTTCGCTGCTCGAGATCTGTTTCTCCGACAACCAAAGCGGTCTCAACCTCGACCTTAGCGAACTGGGAGAAGCCGACAGTGTGAAAGTGTTGTTCTCCGAAAACCCGGGCATCATTTTCCAGGCCGAAGCCGAAGCTTTTGAATGGCTGAAAACCCAGGATATCGATGTGGTAAAAATAGGCGAACCCAACACTTCGGGCAAAGTAAACATTACGAACAATAGTGAAAGCTATCAATTCGACATCAAACACCTGCGCGATCTTTGGTTCAAAACATCCTACCTGCTCGACCGCAAACAAAGCGGCGGGAAACTGGCACTCGAGCGTTTCAACAATTACAAGAACAACGAACTGACCTACGACTTTCAAGACTTTGACGGAAGTGCCAGGGCGCTCGGCATCGATCTGAAACGGCGCTCAGCAAGCGACATCAGGGCGGCCATCATCCGCGAAAAAGGAGTGAACGGCGATCGTGAAATGGCTTACAGCCTTTACCTTGCCGGCTTCGACGTGAAGGACGTACACATGACCGACCTCATCAGCGGACGTGAAGACCTGAGCGACATCAACATGATTGTGTTTGTTGGCGGCTTTTCCAACTCCGACGTACTGGGATCAGCCAAGGGCTGGGCTGGTGCTTTCAAATACAACGAAAAAGCGAGGCTGGCACTCGAGAATTTCTACCAGCGCAACGACACTTTGAGTCTTGGTATTTGCAACGGCTGCCAGTTGATGGTCGAGCTCAACCTGGTGTATCCGGGAATGGAACAAAAACCGCGCATGCTTCACAACGAAAGTCATAAGTTTGAATCGAGCTTCCTCAATGTGACTATTCAGCCCAACCAATCGGTGATGATGGGGAACATGGCTGGTAAAACGCTGGGCGTTTGGGTGGCCCATGGAGAGGGTAAATTCAGTCTGCCAGCCGGAGAAGGTCAATACCAGATCCCTGTAAAATACACACAACAAGGCTATCCGGGCAATCCCAACGGATCGGATTTCAATACCGCGGCCCTTTGTTCAAACGATGGTCGTCACTTTGCCATGATGCCCCATCTTGAACGGGCCATTTTCCCATGGCAATGGGGCTACTATCCTGCCGACAGGAAAGCCGATGAAGTGACTCCATGGCTTGAAGCCTTTGTTAATGCGCTCGAATGGATTAAAAAGAACAAGTAACAATGCGCAAAACCAGACTTACAAGAACCGTTTCTGTTTCAGGAACGGTTCTTTTTTGTACTTTTAGTCCGGTACAAGCAAATCAATCGAAACATGACTTCACCTACTATGAGCTTCAAACGGCGCGATTTTCTGAAGTCGGCCCTTGCCACATCGGTGCTGCTACCTGCAGTTCCTATGCTGGCCGGCAGTTGTTCGCCAAAAAGCAACACCGCGGCTGATTCCAAACTGACAGAGAAGGTCACCACCGCCATGTTAAGCATGCAACGGGCATCGTGGGAACAAGGTGTGGCCCTGCAGGCGCTGCTTGAATCGGGCAACACGCGGCTTGCGCTCTTGCTTGCCAGGGAAGCCGTATTACGTCAAAGCGACGAAGGACGCCTGGCCGTTTTGTACAGCGACAACGGAGTTACCGATCCGGCAGCCTCGGGCGAAGCAGTGTTTGTGCTGGGAAAAACAAACAACGATCCCCAGTTAAACGCCGCCCACAAAAAAATGCTCAACTACCTGCTCAACAAGGCACCGAAAACCCCCGAAGGAATACTCCATCATACACTCAATTCGCCCGAAATCTGGATCGACTCGATGTACATGGCCCCTCCTTACCTTTGCGTTGCAGGTCATGCAGAAGAAGCCATCAAACAGGTGGAAGGTATCAGAAACTATCTGTGGAATGAAAAGGAACAGCTCTACTCCCACCGTTATCATGTTGCAGAACAGCGCTTCATCATCGAAAAATTCTGGGGAGTTGGCAACGGCTGGGCCATTGCAGCCCTGGCCCGCATCATCGATCAGCTGCCCGAATCGATGAGCAGCGAAAGGAAGCGGATGATTGGCTACGCAAAGCAAAACATCGATGGCTGTCTCAAATACCTGCGTCCTGACGGGCTATTTCACGACATTGTTGATGACCCGGGCAGCTTTATCGAAACCAATCTTTCACAAATGATTGCCTATGGTCTATTCTGCGGTTTGAAATCGAAGTGGCTCAGTGAGGACTATCTCGATGCAGCTTTACAGATGCGAAAAGCAGCCCATGCAAAAGTAGATGAATGGGGCTATGTGCAGGATGTATGCGGTGCTCCCTGGTTCGACACCCCCGGCAGGGCCACCGAAGGACAGGCATTTTTTCTGCTCATGGAAGCAGCATTTCAGAAATATTCATCAAATAAATATTCATAAAAACCGAAGAACATAAATTATTTATTGCTTCGGGCACAACAATGTTTTATTGTTTTACAGAATTTATTACCTTACCAACAAGAATCGAGCAGCAATACAAAAGGTGAAGCGCTTAAGGTCATCAATGCATTTACCGGCCTGATATCGAATATCATTAACGCTTGTTCTGTTATTTAAAAGACAAACATTATGAAACTTCTTTCTCGTTTTATTTGGTTGATTGTTGGGATAACAGCAGTGGTTTTCTCGGTAGTGACCCTGTTTCAAATCAAAGCCTCCAACGAATTTGAGTTAATTAAGAACTCTATAAAAGAAGAGTACGATGTTCAGGTTGATAAAATGATCACACCCGATCCGTACAGCATTGGTTTTGCTTCGTATGCCAACGACCTGCTCAATACGCCTGCAAGTGCTGTTTTTCTATCAGCTCCCGAACCCGGTGCTTACTTTGTGAATGAATACCTGATTGACGAAATCATGCAATACCATGAAGTGGATGCCGTGTGGTTCTTTAAAAACGACGGAAGCATCTTTTACAACAAAAGCATTGGTTCCGTCACGCCTTCACAAATCCCCATACCTCAGGATGAAATCCCCGGTGTTCTTGCCGGTAATCAGCTTAATTCATTTTACAAAATTTACAATAATCAGGTAATTTATTACCACGGTGGGCAGATCGTCGATACCGGATTGGGGCAAACAGGCTACCTGCTTATGGCTTCGCTGATTGATCAGCGCTGGATCGACCGCTACGAAGCGGAGATTAATAATTCAGAAATCAATGTGGTATTGTCGGAAGATAACCTTCAGGATCTTTCGGCCACCAATGTCAGAATCACTCGTGAGTTGAAAGCCTATAATGGCAGCAGCGAGGCCCTTTTGAACATTGAGCTCAACCTTCCTTTCCTTTCACTTTGGAACCAAACCAACTCAACCGATAAATGGATTATGACCGGATCGCTACTTATCATAGTAATTTTCCTGGTTATCTTCCTGATTATATGGGTTATTTCTCCTTTAAAAAATATTTCTTCTTCATTACAGAAAGGCAGTACCCGCGAGATCAAACCGATGCTTAGTGGAAAAACTGAGATGTCGGACATTGCCCGTTTGATTGCCGACTACCATCACAAAACCGGGGAACTGGAAGCCAGTGAAAGTGTTAAACGACATATTTTCGAACAGGCTCAGGTAGGCATCCTAATTGCCGATGCGGCCAGCGGACACATTACCACCATCAACCCCTATGCCTGCAAAATGATAGGAATCAAAGCCGATGACGTGTTGGGCAACAAGGCGGCCAATTTCCTCGAAACTGTGCCAAAATCAGCCATTAGTGACGAGGCCTTTGAAAGCATTATGCTCCATGCAGGCGGAGAAAGCATTCCGGTGCTGCGCACCATTACACAAATGGTCATGGACGGAAAACAGGTCGAAATGAATACTTTTGTCGATCTGCGCGAAATCAAGTCACTGCAGGATAGTCTGGAAGAAGAAAAACAAAAGCTGAGTCTGGCCATGGAAAACTCAGGCCTCATCTTTTGTGAGTACAACTTCAAAACCGACCAGGTGACCATCGACAAAAACTGGTCGTATCTGAGCAGCGGAAATCATGAATATGCCTGGATGAACCTGGTCGAGAATATTCATGATGCCGATCGAAAAACGGTAAAAGAACAAATTGATCAGTTGGCCAAGGGAGTAAAAAATGCCATGGTTGCCGAATTCAGGGTCAAGCACCCTCAGCGTGGAATTGTCTGGCTCAATGTTTCATTGCTCATCACCAAACGCGATGAACTGCAGGCTCCCTTGCATCTCATCGGCCTGCTAGATGACATTACCGAACGCATTCAGGTTCAACAGGAACTGATTAAGGCAAAGGAAAAAGCCGAGGAATCCGACCGGATGAAATCGTCGTACCTGGGCAACATGAGTCATAAAATCAGAACGCCGCTCAACACCATCGTTGGATTTGCCAACCTGCTCAGCGAAGAAGAACTGGAAACAGATCAAAAAGAAAACTTCATCAACATCATCCGCAACGATACCGAGCAGGTGCTCCACCTGATTGACGACATGATCAACCTGGCTAAAATTGATGCCAACCAGCTCGACATCAACAAAAAACAAAGCAATGCCAATAAAATAATTAACCAGCTGGCTGCTTATTACAGGGTCCAGGATAAAGCACAAAAAATCGACTTTGTAGTGAAAACCATGTTACCCGATGGAAAGGATCTCTTACAAACCGACAGTGAAATGCTCTATCAGGCACTCAACAATATGGTTAACAATGCCTTCAAGTTCACTGAAAAAGGAAGCATTGAACTGGGTTATTTTGTGAATCCGGTCGATAGTAAAATGATACTTTACGTGAAAGATACCGGTAAGGGCATTCCAGATGAAAGCCGCGACAAGCTTTTCAATCGTTTTTATCAGGTTGACCCGATGACCGAAGGGACCGGGCTCGGTCTTACGATTACCGAATCGATTGTAAAACTGCTGGGCGGAAAACTCTATTTCGATTCTAAACTGAATCAGGGATCAACCTTCTACATTGAATTACCCTACCTTCAGGTATAACAGTACCTGGTGTAAATACAAGAATATAATCGCATGGATCAAAGTAGATCCATGCGATTTTATTTTTGTGCCATAAGCTGAACCAGGGGCTCGGTGTTGAATAAAATAATTTCACAAAAATGCATCAAACAGACATGCGCAGGCAACAATTGATTTCATTTTACTATCATTGTTTACTAAAAAATTGCTTATTTCATCACGATGTATTTAAAGAAAACTTCATTTATTCTGCTTTTGTTTTTATTGCTGAACCAGGGAATCAGGGCACAGTATAATTTTAGTCACATTGCAAAGGATGAAGGATTATCGCACAATACCGTGGAGTGCATCACCAAAGATGCTGATGGCTTCATGTGGTTTGGAACCCGCAATGGCTTATGTCGCTACGATGGTTACGAATTCAAAGTATACCTGAACAGTGCGACTCCCGGATCCATTTCCGGCAACCGGATCTTGAGCATTGCTGAAGATAATAAAGGAAATTTATGGATCGGCACCCATCAAAACGGCTTAAACAAATTCAACCGCAAAAGCAATCATTTTACCCACTATGGTGAAAACCTGGGAATAGGCGCACAGGTGCTTTGTGTTGAAGTACTGGCCGACGGAACCGTAATGGCAGGCAGCAACAATGGTATTGCCATATACGACAGCCTGCACGATCGTTTCGACATCGTTGTTCCTCACTGGGGACCGGGAACGCTCAACTCGTACATTGTAAACGACATCATCGAAACCCGTTCAGGCGAAATCTATGTAGCCACCTGGGACAACGCCATCCAGCAATACGACCGGGAAAAAAACTTTTTCACCCCCATACATTACACTACTTCAGAAAAACCCATTCTGAATTTCAGAAAAACAATCATTGAAGACTTAGAAGGAAATTTGTGGATCTCGGCCAATATACACGGACTGTGTAAATACAATCCCGCCACAGGGGAATCGAAAAGTTTTCAGCTCAACGACGGACTCAACTCCGAAGTCTTAAACGGCGCAATGTTGCAGGCTCCCGACGGAAAAATATGGATTGCCAGCGATGGTGGTGGAATCAATCTGCTTGATCCGAAAAGCGAAACTTTCGAGTACCTGATCCCTGACGAACAAAACCCGCTGTCGCTTCCCAGTACACATATTTACGGTTTGTACATCGACGAACAGCAGCGCATTTGGGTAGGCACTTTCGACAGCGGAATTGCCTGCTACGATCCCAATATGAATAAGTTTGGAAAACCCGTCCTGGGAGAAACGATACACAATTTCTTTAATAACAAATCGATCATTAGCATTTACCAGGACAAAAAAGGCCGGATATGGATCGGAACCGACGGTGATGGCCTTCATTGCATTGGGGGGCAAAACGATATTAAACACTACTATTCCAATCCCGATGACCCGTACACAATTTCATCAAATGTTATCACGGCCATTGGTGAGGGCAGTAACGAAAGCATGCTGTTTGGCACCTATGCCGGTGGACTATCAGTGCTTGATCTGAAAAGCGGGAAATTTAAAAGGTACCTGCCCGACTACAACAACAAAGATGCCATCCATTCTGAAAATGTATGGGCCATACTTAGCGACAGCGATCAACAAATATGGCTGGGTTTGCTGGGCAATGGCACCGATATTTTCGACATAAAAAAGGAAAGCTTTAAGAACATCGGTCCCTATGCCAACGAACTGGTCAAAGTAGGGCACCCCAATGTCATGGCGATTTTTGAAGATGCCGATGGCGATATCTGGTTTGGCACTGAAGGAAACGGGGTTTATATTTACGACAAGCAGGCGCTTAAAATGCTGCAACTGAATTCTCCCGATCAGAACGTTACCACCAGGGGACTGATTCAGGATTTTTACCAGGACAGCTGGGGCAGAATATGGATGGCAACCGAAGGAAACGGACTGTTGCGCTACGACAAGCAGAAGAAGGAATTCAAATTGTACACTTCAGAAAATGGTTTACCGGGTATGATTACCCTGGGAGTGACCGAGGACAGCAATGGCACCATTTGGGTAAGTACCTACGACGGACTGGCCCGACTGAACGACGATGGGGAAAGCTTTACCACTTTCTTTGAAGCCGACGGTCTTTCATCGAACGAATTCAACCCTGCCACCCTCCTACAACTCCATGATGGCACCCTGCTGGCAGGTACGAAAAAAGGGCTTGACTGCTTTAATCCACAAACACTGACACTCAACAACAACATTCCCCGAGTGTACCTAACCCGCTTTAGTGTGCTTAACCGTCAGGTGCAGCCAGGCGACACCATCAACCAACATTTTACCATGTCGCGCGCCATCCCGTTTACTTCGGAAATAACGCTGACTTATGCCGAAAAGATGTTTTCGGTCGATTTTGCGGCACTTAACTATACCCAGGCCGAAAAATGCAAGTACCGCTATCTGCTCGAAGGTTTTGACAATGAATGGGTTTACACTACATCCGACCGGCGCTTCGCCTCCTATTCCAATCTTGAAAACGGGACCTACGTATTGAAGGTACAGGCCTCGAATAACGATGGCTTATGGGGTGAAAACACGGCACAGCTAAAAATAACTGTACTCCCGCCCTTCTGGAAAACAGCCTGGTTTGTTTCCATCATCCTGTTTGTATTTATTACTTCTATGTCGGTGTTTTTTCACTTTCGTGTTAATGCCATCCGAAACCGTTTTCAACAGGAAAAGATGATCAGGGAAAAACGAATTGTTGAGCTGGAAAAAGAAAACATTGAAACCGAACTCGAAAAACTCACATATTTTACGGTAAACCGCAACCGCGTGCTGGTCAACTTTAAAAACCGACTGCTTACCATTGCCAATAAGGCCAAACCGGTGGTTAAAAAAGGCCTCGAAACTGTGATTGAAGAAATCGACAAGGAAATTTCGAGCGACAAGGAATGGAAATACATAGAACCCCGGCTCGATAAATTTTACGACAGTTTCATCTCAACACTGCGTGAGAAGCATCCAACACTGACCCTTTCCGAAATAAAAGTAGCCACTTATGTCAGAATGAATCTTACCTCAAAGGAGATTTCCGAATTCATGCATAAAACCATTCGTGCGGTCGAAAACGATCGCTACCGCTTGCGTAAAAAAATGAACCTTGACTCAAACGATTCATTGCAAAATTACTTGTTGAATCTCGATCGTTAAGCCTGCTACATCCATCATGCTTATCGTTTGTAAGCAAATAGAAGCCAACTGCAAAAAAACAAACACCAGACTGACAATGTGCATCTTAGCATCGTATTGAGTGTTTTTAAGTGGTAAAATAAAAGCAACTTTGAGTTTTTGAGAGGAGGCATTTCTTGATGAGGGCCTGGCGGCATGCTAGTTTTGACCAAAATCAAATTAGCAGCAAAAATGGCAAACAGCAAACTCTTCATTACAGTACTCGCAGCCCTGATACTACTTGGCAGTGCCTGTACCAATCGATCCATGCAGTCGGAAAACAGTGCCAACAAAACTGCGGACGAAGGAAACCGCATCGAAATGCACAAGGTAAGTCAGCTTACCACTTCGGCCGGCGGATTAAGGATGGAAGCGGTCGGCGATCTTTTAATCGGTGAATACGAACAACCCGACGAACATTTTCCAACACTGATCATCGATGCCAACAAACGTTTTCAAACCATCGAAGGTTTTGGCGGTGCATTGACCGATGCAGCAGCCGAAACTTTTTACCGTTTACCCGAAAACAAACAGGAAGAAATTCTAAGCGCCTATTTCGATCCCGTCAATGGAATCGGCTACAGCCTTTGCCGTACGCACATTCACAGCTGTGATTTTTCGAGCGAAAGCTATGCCTACACCGAAACCGATGGAGATACCGAATTAAATGATTTTACCATCGAACATGATCTAGCCTACAAAATACCGCTGATAAAAGCCGCACTGCAAAAGGCAGGCAACATGAAAATGCTGGCTTCGCCCTGGAGCCCGCCGGCTTGGATGAAAACCAACCAGCACATGTTAAGGGGTGGAAAACTGAAACCCGAATACCAGCAGGCCTGGGCCGATTATTTTGTCCGCTTCTTTGAAGAATACGAAGCCCGGGGAATTGAATTCTGGGGACTCACCGTTCAAAACGAACCCATGGCAGTGCAAACCTGGGAGTCGTGTATCTATACGGCAGCCGAGGAAAAGGATTTTGTTAAGAACCACCTGGGGCCTACACTTGAAAAAGCAGGCATGGCCGATAAGAAAATCATCATCTGGGATCACAACCGTGGCGTCATGTACCAGCGGGCCAAAATAGCCTTCGACGATCCCGAAGCTTCGAAATACATTTGGGGAACCGGCTTTCACTGGTATACCGGCGATCATTTCGACAATGTAAAACTGGTGGCAGAAGCCTTTCCAGACAAAAAGACCCTGTTTACCGAAGGTTGTGTTTTTCCCTTCGAATACGGAAAGATTGAAGAATGGCACTGGGGCGAGCGTTACGGCGAATCGCTCATCAACGACCTCAACAATGGCAGCTCGGGATGGATCGACTGGAACATCCTGCTGAACGAACAGGGAGGCCCCAACCACGTTGAGAACTTCTGCTACGCACCAGTTATTGGTAATACACAAACCGGCGAAGTGACCTACATGAGTTCATTTTACTACCTGGGCCATTTTTCAAAATACATTCGTCCGGGAGCACAGCGCATCATCTGTTCAAGCAATTACGACGAACTGAACGCCACGGCCTTCATCAATCCCGACAATTCGCTTGCTGTGGTGGCAATGAACCCCGGCGATCAAGCCCTTGAGTTTAAAATCTGGCTCGAAGGAAAAGGTACATTGGCCTGCTTACCGGCACATGCCATCACAACCATCTTAATCAACTAAACACCAATCAAAACCGGTCAATGACTTTAAAAAGAAATACACAAACAAAACTTGTTTTAATCTTCCTGCTGTTTTTTCTCACGGCATCGCATGCCTGGTCGCAGGGTTTTCTGCATGTGCAGGGACAGAACATTGTCGACGGCAAAGGTGAAAATGTCATCCTCCGTGGGATTGGAACCGGAAACTGGATGTTGCAGGAAGGCTATATGATGAAGACCTCGGGCGTGGCCAATACGCAGCACGAGTTCCGGCAAAAACTCATCGAAACCATTGGTGAAGAACGCACACAGCTGTTTTATGAAGAATGGCTCCGTTCCCACTTCAGCAAAACCGATGTCGACTCAATGAAAGCGTGGGGCTTCAACTCGATACGGGTGGCCCTGCATTACCTTTGGTTTACACCGCCCATCGAAGAAGAACCGGTAGCCGGTGAAATCACCTGGCGCAACAAAGGTTTCGAATTGACCGACAGCCTGCTTGCCTGGTGCAGCCAAAACGGGATGTATCTCATCCTCGACCTGCACGGTGCTCCCGGAGGCCAGGGAAAAGATGCCGCCATTTCGGACTACGATCCCTCCAAACCATCGCTTTGGGAAAGTGAAGAAAACAAGGCCAAAACCGTGGCGCTTTGGAAAAAACTGGCTGAGCGTTATCGCAATGAGCCCTGGATTGGCGGCTACGACCTGATCAACGAAATCAACTGGACCTTTAACGACAACAATGCGCAAATCAGGGAATTGTACGAACGAATCACCAATGCCATCCGCGAAGTGGATCCCAACCACATCATCTTCATCGAAGGCAACTGGTTTGCCAACGATTTTACAGGGCTCACTCCTGCCTGGGATGCCAACATGGTGTACAGCTTTCACAAGTACTGGACCTACAACAATGCCGATGCTTTGAGTTGGGTCACCAACCTGCGCCAGCAAACCAATCGCCCGATATGGCTGGGCGAAACCGGTGAGAATTCAAATACCTGGTTTAGCAACCTGGTGCATTTGTCCGAGCGCAACAACATTGGCTGGAGCTGGTGGCCCGTAAAGAAATCGGGCATCAACAACATCCTAAAGGTGAAAACCAACGACGATTACCTGCAACTTATCGAAATGTGGAAAGGCAATGGCAGCATGAGCGCCGACGCAGCTTTTCAGGCGGTAATGACCTTTGCCCGAAATCACCGATTCGAAAACTGTGAAATTGCCTACGATGTGATCGACGCACTGATCAGGCAGCCACACACCACACAAACACGTCCTTTCAAAGCACACCAAACCGGCGAAACAATTTTTGCCAGCGATTATGATCTGGGCAGAAACAATTTTGCCTATTTCGACCACGATACAGCCGACTACCATTTGAATACCGATGCTTTCGGAACCTGGAACACGGGCTGGGCCTATCGCAACGACGGAGTCGACATTGAAGCTGTCAGCAACGAAGAAATCAGCAATGGTTACATCGTTGGCTGGACAGCGAAAGGCGAATGGCTGCAATACACCCTCAATGTGGAAGCGGAAGCAGCTTATCGCTTTAGTATTCGTACGGCGGGCGAAGGTGGAGGAAAGGTACACCTTGAGGCCAACGGAAGGGTAATATCAGGCAGCATTGCCCTGCCGGCCACCGGCGCCTGGGATCAATGGCAGACAAGCACCGTTGACGACCTGATTTTGCCTGAAGGGACGACGCAGATCAGGCTGAAGATGGATGAAGCCGGCTCAAACATCAACTATTTCTCATTCACACGGCCTTCGCCTGTAGAAGAAGTCGCGTTTAAACTGCTGTCGGCAAAAACCGACCCGCTTGCCAATGTCATTTTTCTAAACCTCAACAAAGCCGTTTCGACTACCAGTGAAGGGATTGAAGCTTCCGATTTTCAGGTGATCGTAAACAGCAGTCTTGCATCGGTAAAACAGCTATGGGTAACAGAAAATAATCCGCAGCAAATCGCAATCGAAGTCGATCAGTACCTGTTTCATACCGACAACATCCGTTTGAGCTACCAGGGTACATCGGTCCATTCACAGGGCCAGCAACTCGAGAATTTTTCAGCCGAAAAAGTGATGAACCAGCTAAGGCCACATCACAGCATTCCCGGAAAGATTGAAGCTGAAGACTTCCTTACAAACAATGGTTTCGAACTGGAAAGCTGCATGGACACCGGTGGCGGACTGAATACGGCTTATGCCAGCGATGGAGATTATCTCGACTATCTGGTTTATGTTGAAGAAGAACGGGGCTATCTGGCCGAATTCCGTGTAGCAGCAAAGGAAGGCAATCCCGAGTTGCTGATCATGAACGAGAAAGACGGGCGCATGATGGCCAACGAGCTGTTGAGAATCAATGCCACCGGCGACTGGCAAAACTGGCTTACACAGGCCGTTAAAATTGAACTGCCAGCCGGAAAATACCGTTTACGCCTTCTGTCACGCAAAGGTGAACATAATTTGAACTGGATCAATTTCACCTACACAAGCAGCCGGGAGGCGATCAACAAGGACGAAACCTTTTCAGTTTATCCCAATCCGGCCAGCGACAGTTTGTGGATTGAAACCGCAATCGGTAAGCAAAAAACAGTGCTTGTTTCCGACATGCAGGGAAAAACAGTGACATCGTTTAAAACTGCCGATCAACACATTTTTATCGACACCAGTAACTATCCACCCGGGATATATCTTCTGAGCATATCCAACGGCAGCAACAGCAGCTCGAAAAAAATACAGATAAGCAAATAGTTGAACCAAAAATAAACCTGACAATTGTGAGAAATTTTATAAACAGACAAACAGTTAAAAAATCGGGCATCTCCTGCCTGCTCTTACTGTTTCTGATTTTATCGGGTCCTGTACTCATGGCCCAACAGCAAATCGTTAGCGGCCTGGTGGTCGATAGCGAAGGACTACCCCTTCCGGGGGTTACCATTTTAAAAATGGGAACCGGCAATGGCACGGTATCGTCGATCGATGGACGTTACGCGATCAACAACATTCAACAGGGCGACACCCTGCGTTTTTCGTTTATTGGTTATACCAGCCAGCTGATTGTTGTCAATGAGCAGCGCAACATTGATGTAATCATGAGCGAATCGGCCGAAGCACTCGAAGAGGTGCAGGTAGTAGCCTTTCAAACCCAGAAGAAGGAAAGCGTCATCGCCTCCATCAACACCATAAATCCCAAAGAACTGAAAATTGCCCCCACCAACCTGACAGCCGCCTTTGCAGGCAAACTGGCCGGGGTCATCTCCTACCAGCGCTCGGGGGAACCTGGACAGGACAACGCCCAGTTCTTCATTCGCGGGGTGACTACTTTCGGTTACAAAAACGACCCGCTGATTCTGATCGACGGACTGGAAGTGACCACCAACGACCTGGCACGGATTGAACCCGACAACATTGCCAGTTTTTCGATCATGAAGGACGCTACCGCTACTGCACTTTACGGTGCGCGAGGTGCCAACGGCGTCATACTGGTAACCACCAAGGAAGGGAAAAAAGGGAAAGCCAGGGTTTCGCTGCGCATCGAAAGTTCCATGTCGTCGCCAACCATGACCAACCAGTTTCTCGACGGGGTAGAATACATGGAATTGTACAACAAGGCACTCCGCACCCGCCAGCCCGATGCACTTTTGCATTACTCAAAGGAAAAAATTGAAGGAACACGCAAGGGCCTCGATCCCAATAGCTATCCCAACATCGACTGGTACAACGAGTTGTTCCGTAATCAGGTATTCAACAAAAAAGCCAACCTGAACATCAACGGCGGTGGCGAGGTGGCCCAATACTACCTTTCGGTTTCGTATACCAACGAAAAAGGACTTTTGAAAGTGGATCCGCTCAACAACTTCAACAACAACATCGACATTAAGCGCTACAACATGAGGGCCAATGTCAACATCAAACTCACAAAAACAACCCAGGCCGAAGTCAAATTCTATTCCATGTTCGACCGTTACAATGGTCCGGTAAACAGTGCCAACGCCATTTTCGAGTCGGTGATGCAAGCCAACCCGGTCAATTTTCCCAAATATTACGAAGGCATCGCTTACGACCAGTATGTGAACCACACCCTTTTTGGCAATAAGGGTACAGGAAATTTTCCCAATCCCTATGCCGACATGGTGAAAGGCTACAAAGACCGCTTTAGTTCGACCATCCTCTCACAGTTTCAGCTGGAACAGGATATGGACTTCCTCACCGAAGGACTTAAATTCAGAGGAATGGCTTCGGTCAGAAATTACAGCATGAACGAAAACTCCCGTGAATTTACCCCCTTTTATTATGGTTTGGCTGCGCTTGAAACAGAAGAAGGCATTAAGCATTCACTTTATCAGATACAGGAAGGAACCGAGTTTCTCAACGATCCTAATGTTGTAAATGCTGCCAACAGCAGTTTCTATTTTGAACTGGTGGCACAATACAACCGCACTTTCGCCGATCGGCACGATGTTGGAGCCCTGCTGGTTTTCACCCGCAAGGAATCGCTGAATACCCTGGGTGGAAACTCCTACGCTACGCTTCCGTCGAGAAACATGGGTGTTTCGGGCAGAGTGACCTATGGCTTTAGCAGCCGCTATTTTACCGAATTCAACTTTGGCTACAACGGCTCCGAAAAATTTGCCGAAAACCATCGCTATGGTTTCTTCCCGTCGGCCGGTGTGGGCTGGGCCGTTTCGAACGAACCATTCTTTGAAGATTTCAAAGGAGTAGTTGATCAATTGAAATTGAAAGCAACATACGGTTTGGTTGGTAACGATGCCATTTCGGATCCCAACGATCGCTTCTTCTATCTTTCAAACGTCAACCTGAACGACGGAGGCCGGGGCTACACCTTTGGCCGCAATTTCAGCAACGCGCACAGTGGATACATCATTAACAGGTACCCCAACAGCGAAGTAACCTGGGAAGTGGCCGAAAAGTCGAACCTGGGTCTGGAACTGGGACTGTTTGAAAAGATGACCCTGCAAGTCGATCTCTTTTCAGAACACCGGCGCAACATTTACTGGGCCTGGGAATACGTGCCGGGTACCATGGGTTTAACGGCCAACATCAACAGTAACATCGGTGAAGCTAAATCGCAGGGCACCGACATTTCGCTCGACTACAATCATGTGGTCAGCAACGACCTGTGGATTACTTCCCGAATCAACTTCACCTACTCGACCAATGAGACCCTGAAAAACGGCGAACCGGTTTATCAGTACGATTACCTCAGCCGCGTGGGGCATCCCATCAATCAACAATGGGGGCTGGTTGCCGAAAGGCTTTTTATCGACGAACACGATGTGATCAATTCTCCATCGCAATACAATCAGGGCAGTGGTTCGGGTGATGCAGGCTATTTACCCGGCGACATCAAATATGTCGATGTTAACGAAGACGGAAAAGTAGACGATCTCGACCGCGTTCCCATTGGCTTTCCTACCGTTCCTGAAATTGTTTACGGTGCCGGTGCTTCCATGGGCTATAAGCAAGTCGATTTCTCTTTCTTTTTTCAGGGTATTGCCAGAGAATCGTTCTTTGTTGAACCCGGCACCATTGCCCCTTTCATTGGCGAACGCAATGCCTTAAAGATCATTGCCGACAATCACTGGTCCGACGACAATCCCGATCCCTATGCCTTCTGGCCGCGCTTATCCACCCTGTCGGTACCCAACAACGAAAAACAATCGACCTGGTGGCTGCGAAACGGCAGTTTCCTTCGTCTGAAGAGTGTCGAAATCGGGTGGTCGCTTTCTGACAAAATGCTCAGAAAGCTGCAAATTGAAGAAGCCAGAATTTATATGAACGGAACCAACCTGCTCACCTTTAGCGGCTTTAAACTATGGGATCCCGAAATGGCAGGCAATGGACTTGGTTACCCGCCTCAACGAATTATCAATCTTGGCCTTAACATGACCTTCTAATTTAAAACAAACAGCAATCATGATACGAATCATCCTACCCATCGTCTTACTATTCATCCTCAGTGCCTGCGACGATTATCTCGACATCGTTCCGGATAAAACGCAGGAACTGGAGCTCCTGTTCGAGCGCAAGGATGCCGCCTACAAGGCGCTGGCCACCTGTTATCACTATCTTCCGCAGCAGGATGGTGTTTACGCCACCCACGCCTTTGCTTCCGATGAGCTCACCACCCCGATTCCGCAGGAAACACCGGGCGTGGAAATGATGCGCGGTAAACAGTCGACCTCTACTCCACTGTTGAGTTACTGGGCCGGTTACTATGCACATGGACGCAGTCAGTCGTCGCTTTTTCAGGCCCTTCGCGATTGCAACACCTTCATCGAAAACATCGACAAGGTGAACGACATGAACGACAGCGAGAAGGCCACATGGAAAGCCGAAGTGATTTTTCTGAAAGCCTACTACCACTTTCTTTTATTTACCCAATTCGGTCCCATTCCCATTGTGGATGAGAACCTGCCCATTTCGTCCGAAATTGAACAGGTAAGGGTAAAACGCGAAGCGGTCGACGTAGTGATCGACTACATCGTGAACACCATCGACGAGGCAATCGAAGCCCTGCCCCAACGCATTACCTCGGATAACAATCTGGGGCGGGTCGATCAGCTGATCGCTCTGTCGATTAAATCGAGGGTATTGTTGTATGCAGCCAGCCCGCTTTTTAATGGTAATTCCGAGTTCTACGAAACCTTCACCGACAAGGAAGGCAACAAGCTTTTTAACACAACTTACGATGCAGCAAAATGGGAAAAAGCAGCACAGGCAGCCAAAGCAGCCATCGATTTTGCACTCGAAAACGGGGCCGACCTGTATCGCTACAGCGATGTACTTCCTACTTTCGATACGCTGGCTTATCAATCGAACGAGGTAAAAGCTTTGTACGACTACCGTTACATGTTTACCGACAAGTGGAACAAGGAACTGATCTGGGGCAATTCCGATCCGGTGGATAATGGCGACTGGTGGACCCTTCAGGCAGCAGCCATGATGATCAATCCCAATGCTTCATCCAACTATGGTGCCTGGCAATGGGTATCGCCAACGCTTGAGATGGTTGAAAGCTACTACACCCATAACGGGCTGCCCATCGGCGAAGACCTGACCTACGATTACGACCGGCGTTACAAACTGACACTGATCCCCGAAGAGGAACAGCTGCATGCCCAGCCCGGAGAAGTAACAGCAGCCCTCCACCTCAAGCGCGAACCCCGCTTTTATGCATCGGTGGGTTTCGACCGGGGCATTTACCGTACCTGGAGCGATAAGTGGAAGCTGAAAATGCGCAAGGGCGATGAACACGGACGTCGCGCCAACACCAACGATTATGTGATTACAGGTTATGTGCTGAAAAAGATTTGTCATCCATCCTCCGAAGGCGATGAATACAACAAGCTGATTACTTATCCCTGGCCCATCATCAGGCTGGCCGAACTCTACCTGAACTATGCCGAAGCGCTCAATGAGTTTCAGGGCCCTTCGGACGAAGTGTTTGAAGCCTTGAACCAGGTGAGGGAAAGAGCTGGAATCCCAACCGTACAAGAAGCATGGAGCAACCCGGCTTTGGCCCGTTCGCTTAACAAGCACAACGACAAGACCGGACTGCGTGAAATTATCAGGCAGGAAAGAATGATTGAGCTCGCCTTTGAAGGGAACCGCTATTACGACATCCGCCGATGGAAACTGGCTGACAAATATTTCAATAAAGCAGTTACGGGCTGGAGTGTCGATGAAAGTTCGCCCAATAAATTTTATACGGTCAGGAATGTCGGTCAGCGCTCGTTCATGACACCACGCGACTACCTCTTCCCCATTCAACTCGACGAAATGATAGTTAACTCCAATCTGGTTCAAAACCCGGGCTGGTAAGAAATTTAAAACAGCAGATACCATGAACTATACCAATAATTTGCTTCACATTCTAAAAGTAATCAGCATCGCAACAGCAATGGTCGTCCTGCTTACGGGCTGTGTTGAAGAAGAAATTACCGACACCATTCCACCCGGAACAGTAAGCATCACCGGGGTCGATGCCACCAACGGCGGTGCCATCATCAGCTACGAACTGCCCGACGACGACGACATTTTGTACGTCCGTGCCGAATACACCAATTCACTGGGCAAAAAGGTTTTCAAATCGTCGAGCCGTTATGTGAACAAAATAGAAGTCGACGGATTCAACGACACCAACGCGCATTCGGTAGATGTGTATGTGGTGGATCGTGCCAATAACTTTTCGGAAAAAGTAAGCACGGAAGTAACACCGCTTATTTCGTTCATTTACAAAGTACAGGAAAGCATTTCACTGATCCCCGATCTGGGAGGCATTAAAATAAGCTGGGAAAACCCGGCCGAAAAAACCGTTTTTGTGTACCTCTATTACGACGATGGAAGCAAGGTTCAGGAGCGCATTCTTTCGTCCAACAATGCAGAGGAAGAGCTGATTGTTCGAGGTATGGATTCCATCACCTACGATTTTTCGGCCATGGTGGAAGATTTTAACGGCAACAAAACCGAACAGCAGTTTCTGGCTTCCATCAAACCCCTGTTTGAACAGAAAATTGATAAGTCAATCTGGAGTCTGGTACAGTCGCTATCGGTCAACGGCAATGCATGGGAAGGTGAAAGCGTGAATTTCTTCGACGATGTGGTCGACACGAAGGAATCGGCCGATGACAACAGCTACTTCATCATTAACCGCGATGAAAACGGAGGCACACTGAACTTCCCGCTCGACCTGGTGATCGATCTGAACAAAAACATCATTCTGAACCGTTTTGTGGTGTGGCAGCGGGCCTACTGGTATACCGAAGGCAGTAACAGCATCAGTGAAAACTACTACTATTATCAGAACGAAAACATGCGCTCATTCGATCTCTGGGCCAGCAACGACATGCAGGAATGGTACCTGCTGGGTAATTTCGACATTGGCGATCCACGCGATGAAGAAGGCAACATTCCCGGCGATAAAATACAGGAAGCCATCGACGGACATGAGTTTCAGCTCGAAAGTACTTCGGCACCTTTTCGCTACCTGAAGTTCAGTATCACTTCGGGCTATGGCAGCGAAACCAATGTGTATGGCTCAGAAATCACACTATTCGGATTAGACAATGTTCAACTTTAAAATCACCGGTATGAATGCTAAAATCATCAACATCCTTTTGGTCTTCGGGCTCTTCTTAAGCCTGTTTTCATGCACCGGCATGGATGACAACTACAAACAATACCTTGAAAAAGAACGCGTGTATTCACCCAAAGTCAGCAAGCTTACAGCCGTCGTTGGTTTGAAAACAGCCACGCTGAAATGGGAAAATCCGGATAGTGACATTGCCAAAAAGATCCTTATCGACTATCAGGACGACAGCATCCTCTTTGAAAGCATGGTCGATTCAGCCGTGATTGACCAGCTGGAGATCAAAGGCTACAACGTGTCGGTTTACACCATCGATGCATTCAACAATTACTCCATCCCGACTACCATACAAATCTTTCCGAATGGAGAATAATACAAACAACTTAAATATTACAATCATAACTAAAATGAAACCAATGAAACAGCTATTAACCTTTTTATTCATTATGAGTATGATGATGTTTGTTTTGGGTGCAAATGCCCAGGACGAACTACTAACAGGCGGCAACATGGAAAGTGCCGATGCCTGGCAAAGCAGTGTATTGAATTCACCTGCCGAAGGATTGGCGGCAGCGAACTGGGGCTCGGCCGAAAACACCCTTGCCTCGGGGACAGGGGGCAACCTCTATGTTAGCGGAACATCGAACAACAGCACAGTGCAATATTGTATTTATCAGGCGGTAAATTTAACAGCCGGTAAAAACTATGTTTTCGATGGCGCCTTTAAGATACTTCAAAGTAACAACAGCTGGTGTGAGGTCTTTATCGGCACCCAACCGGCCGATGGCTCCGACTACGGTGAAGGCCAGTTCCGTCTGGCAGCCCTGGGTACCTGGGCCAGCTACGCCAATGAAGATGGCACTTTCGGCCAGGATCTTGAAAATTATGCCAGCTTCATCCCCGATACCACGGGCAGCTACTACTTCGTTTTAAAAATGGGAAGTACCTCGTGGGACGGCACCGATCAGGCCTTCGCATTTGCAGTGGATGAACTGTCGCTCACTGCACGCGAAAGCGCCCCCGTTGTTGAGTTTGAAGCCAACGCACTTACCGGTCTGGCTCCTTTTGAAGTACAGTTTACCGACCAATCGACCTTTGCAGAAAGCTGGGAATGGAATTTTGGTGATGGCACAGGCAGTAGCGAACAAAATCCGGTACACGTTTATGAAAGCGAAGGAATTTACACAGTAAGCCTCACCGCCAGCAATTCAACCGGAAGCACCGAGCTGGTTAAAACCGGCTACATCACTGTTAACCCGGGAGAGCAACTCACCGCCGGAGGAGTGCTTACAGGAGGAGAAATGAACGACGAAGCAGCCTGGCAGTCCAACTTTTTGGCTACACCCGAAGGCAGTGAGCCGCTGGTAAGCTGGAACGACATGGAAAAAACGCCTGGGGCCGGTCGCGAAGGTGCCTTGCACGTCAATGGAATGTCGCAAAATTCAACCGTTCAATATTGTATTTATCAAATGGTGAATCTCTCAAAAGACTACCAATACGAATTCAACGGGGCCTTCCGCGATTTTACCGCCAACCTGAATCAGGCCTGGGTTGAAGTGTACATTGGCACTGAACCCATCGAGGGGCTCGATTATTCAAAAGACGATCCGGGCAATTTCATGCTGGCTGAATTCAGCACCTGGAGCACCGAGTGCAATCCAAAGGGGCTCGACGGCACCTTCCTGAAAAATGCTTGCAACAACAAGGTTTTCACCCCCGAAGAAGATGGAGAATATTTCTTTGTGTTGAAGTTGGGATCGACCGACTGGGAAGGCAAAGAAATGCCCTTTGCCATGTCGATCGACGAACTTTCGCTTACGGCACAACGTGTCGCGCCAGTTGCAGCCTTCAGTGCCAACACCCCCCTGGGCTTTGCTCCTTTAAGCGTTCAATTTACCGACCATTCGACCTTTGCTGAATCATGGACCTGGGATTTCGGAGACGGCAACAGCAGTACAGAACAAAATCCGCTTCACACCTACGAAAATGTTGGATCGTACACGGTCACCTTAACGGTCAGCAACGAAGTGGGCTCAACAGTGCTTGAAAAGGCAAATTTCATCAAAGCCAACGAAAAGCCCGAGCTGCCCGAAGGAGAAATGCTTTATGGTGGCAACATGGAAGATCCCAACCTATGGAACATCACCGAACTGAATGCCACTGCACCCACCGAAGCCGTTTGGAATTACACCGACGATGTCGCTGCCCATGGCCAGGGTGGTGGTCTTTACCTTTCGGCCCAGGTGCTCAACAACCAGGCGCTGTATTGCATCTGGCAACAGGTGGAACTGAAAGCCGGAATGAAATATACTTTTGATGCAGCCTTTAAAGATTTGAGTGAAAATCTCGACCATTTCTGGAGTGAGGTCTTTATTGGAACCAGTGCCCCGGTCGATGGTGCCGATTATGGCGAAGGACATAGTAAAATCGCTTTCTTCAACTCATGGACCGCCCAAAACGGAAAAGGCATCGACGGGACTTTCCTGCTCAATGGGGGCCGCGATAACGATGAACCAGTTGGCATTTTTGTACCCGAAACCGACGGCACCTATTATTTTGTAATTAAAACCGGCGCAATCGACTGGGAAAATACCAACTATGCCTTTAAGGTACTTATCGACGAAGTACATTTAAGCGAGTCGGAAAATGTACCTCCTGCCAAAGCCGACTTTTTCGCCGACCTTACCGAAGGAGCTGCCCCGCTGGAAGTTTTCTTTACCGATCTGTCGGAAAATGCCATTTCGTGGGCCTGGGATTTTGGCGATGGCAATACCAGCACCGAACAAAGCCCTTCGCACACCTATACCACAGGTGGAATCTTCACGGTAAGCCTGGTGGTATCGAATGGCGAGATGAGCGATACCCTCACAGTTAGCGATTTAATCACGGTAACTGGCGGAACTTCAGTTTTCCAAGCTAACAACTTCTCGGGACGGGTTTATCCTAATCCTTCAAAAGGAGTTGTAAACATTGAAGCTCCCGGCATTCACCTGAAGCAGCTGCAGGTTTTCGACATCAGCGGCAGACAAATGGTACCTTTCAGCATGCAGGCTAGTAATGAAAATGCAATAAGCATTCATATTGAGAAAAAAGGATGGTACCTGCTTCGTTTGAACGATGAAAAAGGCAACTGGCATTTCAAAGTACTGATTCAATAAAAGAAAATAATTTCGTAAAGTAAGTTCATAGAAGAGAAGTTGAAAACGGGGAATGATTGCTCATTCCTCGTTTCAATTTAAAATTACATCATGCGCTTTCCCTTCATTTCAGGGCATTTCACAAACTTCTTCTTACAATTAATATTTTATTTACACACTTAGGCTTTGATTTTTAAAAAGCATTCTGTTTATTTGTACTCATCAAAAATGAAATAATGCAAACAAGAACTGTAAATACCTGGTGGTGGCAACAACTTAATTTCGATATCGGAAGTTGAGCAGGCCGCTCGTGTGTATAAAGTTGAAAAATATTCAAGGCTTGTCGGAACTTCCGACAAGCCTTTTTTCTTTTAAAATCGTAACAAACTAAAAAATGAACAGGATAAAAATTAACACCAAAACCACCAAATTGTCGGGAACCATTGCCGACCTGGTGACGCCGGTCAGCATTTACCTGAAAATGCGCGACACCTACCCCAACACCCTCCTGCTTGAGAGTAGCGACTACCATGGTTCAAGCAACAGCATGAGCTACATTTGTTTCGATGAAATTGCCACCTTCGAGGTAAACCGCGGAAGCATGAAACAACAGCTTCCGGGAACAAATGCCGAAACGACGTCCATCGATCGCGGACACATGGTGACCGAGGCACTCAACAATTTCCTTCATGCTTTTGAAGTCCCCGAACTGACACAAAAAGGACTGGTAAACGGTTTGTGGGGCTATACGGCCTACGATGCCATCCGTTATTTCGAAACCATCAGTTTAAAGGAACGAAATGGTATAGAAGAAGGCATTCCCGAAATCAGGTACGCTTTTCATCGCTACGTGATCGCCATCAACCACTTCAACAACGACGTTACCCTGATCGAAAATCTGCAGGAAGGCGAACAAAGCAAAGCCAACGAACTGACCAACATCCTTCTGAACCAGAACGTGGTCAGCTTCCGCTTCAAAACCGTAGGAAATGAAACATCGAACATCACCGACGATGAATACATGCAAATGGTCGACAAAGGCAAAGAACATTGTTTCCGCGGCAATGTTTTCCAGATTGTCTTATCGCGTCGTTTCAGCCAGGCATTTTCGGGTGACGAGTTCAATGTTTACCGCGCCCTGCGTCGTATCAATCCCTCGCCCTATCTGTTCTATTTCGATTACAGCAACTACAAAATATTTGGCTCGTCGCCCGAAGCACAGCTCATTGTGCACAACAACAAGGCCACCATCAACCCCATTGCCGGCACCTTCAAACGAACCGGCAACGACGAAAGCGACCGCCAGCTGGCCATTGACCTGGCTGCCGACAAAAAGGAAAATGCCGAACATGTGATGCTGGTCGATCTGGCCCGGAACGATCTGAGCCGTAACTCCTCGAACGTAATGGTCGATAACTACCGCGAAGTACAATATTATTCGCACGTATTGCACCTGGTTTCGGAGGTAAGCGGAGAACTGGCACCGGGAACCAATACCATCAAGGTGTTTGGCGACACTTTTCCGGCAGGTACGCTTTCGGGAGCGCCCAAGTACAAGGCCATGGAAATCATCGACGAACTTGAAAACGTGGCGCGTTCGTATTATGGCGGGGCCATTGGCTTCATCGGTTTCAACGGAAACATCAACCATGCCATTACCATCCGTACTTTTTTGAGCAAAAACAATCAGCTGATTTGTCAGGCAGGTGCCGGAATTGTTTCCGAATCGAAACGCGAAAGTGAATTGCAGGAGGTCAACAACAAACTGGGTGCACTGAAAAAAGCCATCATCGAAGCCGAAAATATCAATACTGAAATCAGTTTATAAACAAGGACAATGAACCACCCGATTCAATTACAATACACAATGATTGCAAAAACATCCAAAATACTGGTGCTCGACAACTACGATTCGTTTACCTACAACCTGGTGCACCTGCTCAGGGAACTGGCTCCCGAAAATGTAATCGATGTATACCGGAACGATCAGATCAGCATCGAAGCAGTGGGAAGCTACGATAAAATTGTACTCTCACCCGGACCGGGCGTGCCCGATGAAGCAGGCATCCTCAAGGAAGTAATTGCCACCTACGGGGCCACGAAAAGCATTTTTGGAGTGTGTCTGGGCTGCCAGGCCATTGCCGAAGTTTACGGCGGGCGACTGCTCAACCTGAACAAGGTGTACCACGGCGTAGCTACCGAAGTGTTCATCAGCGATCATAACGACCGTTCGTTTAAATGGCTCGACGAGTCGATCGAAGCCGGCCGTTACCACAGCTGGGTCGTCGATCCCGAAAACGTGCCTGCCGATGTGCAGGTTTCAGCCAGCGACAAAGAAGGCAACATCATGGGTCTTTACCATAAAACCTACGATGTAAGAGGGGTGCAGTTTCACCCCGAATCGATCCTTACTCCGGCAGGTAAACAAATCATGGCCAACTTTTTATCTGACTGAGCAAACGCGCAACAAACATTTAAAGTGAAACACAAAACAGCATTTTCAGATGAAGACCATACTCAACCGTTTAATACAACACCGCACGCTGAGTCGTGCCGAGGCAAAGGAGATTCTCCGGAACATTGCCACCGAAAAATACAACCAGTCGCAAATCACGGCATTCATGGCCGTGTACATGATGCGCAGCATTACCCCCGAAGAACTGGCAGGTTTCCGCGATGCCCTGCTTGAGCTTTGCATTCCGGTCGACTTTTCCGACTTCGAAACCATCGACCTGTGCGGAACAGGCGGCGACGGCAAGGATACTTTCAACATTTCGACCCTGGCATCGCTGGTGGTGGCCGGTGCCGGTTACAAAGTCGCCAAACACGGTAACTACGGCGTATCGTCGGCTTGCGGCTCCAGCAATGTGATGGAATATTTCGGTTACCGCTTCACCAACGATACCGACCATTTGAAACGGCAGCTCGACAAGGCCGGCTTTGTATTCATGCATGCCCCGCTTTTCCATCCTGCCATGAAAGCCGTAGGCCCCATTCGCAGGGAACTGGGCATGAAAACTTTTTTCAACCTCATCGGGCCGCTGGTGAATCCTGCCAATCCGCAGGCACAAATGGCCGGAGTTTTCAATCTTGAAACGGTGCGTTTGTACAGCTACCTGTTTCAGCAAACAGGCAAGCGTTACTCGGTACTTTATTCCCTCGATGGTTACGACGAAATTTCGCTAACCGGAAAGTTCAAAGTCGTATCGAACAACGAGGATCTTTTGCTCTCGCCCGACCATCTTGGTTTTACTACGCTAAGCCAGGAAGCCCTGTTTGGAGGCAATACGGTGCAGGAAGCCGCAGCCATTTTCAAGTCGATTTTGAAAGGTGAAGGTAGCGAAGCACAAAACAATGCGGTGACAGCCAATGCGGCCATCGCCATCCGCACCATGGATCCTTCGAAAAGAATTGATCAGTGCATCGAAGAGGCCCAGAGCTCACTGATGGGTGGCAAGGCAGCCAGGGTGCTTGAATTGTTAACAGCATAAAACCGACTTTTTCTGAAAATAAACAGCCATGAGCATACTCGACGAAATCAATCAAAACAAGTTAAAGGAAGTGGCCCTTGCCAAAAAAAGACTTTCTGTTGAAGAACTAAAAAGAATGCCCCTGTTCGGGCGAAACGTCCCTTCGCTAAGTGCTTCACTGCGGCAGCGCTCGGGCATCATTGCCGAACACAAGCGCCAGTCGCCATCAAAAGGAGTGATCAATGCCGGTGTTCAGCTGGAGCAGGTGGTTCGAGGCTACCAGGAAGCAGGAGCTTCGGCCGTTTCGGTACTCACCGACCAAAATTATTTTGGCGGCTCGCTCACCGATTTGCAGGAGGCAGCAGCACTCCTTCAAATTCCGATTCTGCGGAAAGATTTCATGCTCGATGAATACCAGCTGTACGAAGCCAAAGCCTTTGGAGCAGCAGCCATTCTGCTGATCGCGGCTTCGCTCACACAGCAACAGGTTGAAACACTCAGCAGCCTGGCCCACGAACTGGGCATGGAGGTGCTGTTTGAAATCCACCATGCAGGCGAACTCGAAAAACTAAGCCAAAATGTCGACATCGTGGGGGTCAACAACCGCAACCTGAACACTTTCTCGGTCGATGTAGAACAATCGGTAAAGCTGTTTGACCTGATTCCCGGTCAGTTTATAAAAATATCGGAAAGCGGAATCAGCAGCCCCGAAACAGTTAAAAGACTTAAGCACATTGGCTACGAGGGCTTTTTGATGGGTGAAAATTTCATGAAAGAAAATGATCCGGGAGCAGCCTGTAAGAACTTCATTACAATGATCGGCTAAAAGAAGTACGGAAATGCATATTTTAATAGTTTTACCAACGATTACTGTTTGAGTTAATTTTTTCACTCCCTGTTGGGGTAAATTGGATGTACTATGATTGAATATGAAAAAATTGTACCGTGGGGACGCTCTTATACCGAGTATGTGAGCATGTTCCATCTTTCGCCCGGCTTCCTGTCACAAAAAGTGCTGGGCTGTGGCGACGGGCCGGCAGCCTTCAATTCGGTGGCCAATGCCTTTGGTGGCCATGTCACTTCGATTGACCCGATTTTTGAACTTTCGAAAAAGGAAATTGAAAAAAGAATCAACGAAACCTTCACCGAGGTAATCGACCAGACGAAAGCCAACCTCGACAAGTTCAACTGGAAACAGTTTGGTTCCCTCGAAGGACTGGGAAAAATCCGCATGAAATCGATGAAACAGTTTTTAAACGATTACGAACAGGGAAAGGAAGAAGGACGCTATATTGAAGCCAGTCTGCCGGTGCTTCCTTTCAAAAACGATGCCTTCGATCTGGTGCTGTGTTCCCATTTGCTTTTACTCTATTCTGAAAAGCTGGATCTTGATTTCCACATCCGGTCGATCGACGAAATGCTGCGTGTTGGCAAAGAAGTACGCATCTTCCCAACGGTCGACCTGAATTCGAACGAATCGACTCACCTGAAAGCACTTATGGAACGTTACCCGAAGCACGAACTGGTAAAAGTAAACTATGAATTTCAGAAAAACGGCGACCACATGCTGGTCATCAGGAGGAACGAAACATGCTGATTAAAGTATGCGGAATGGGAAATGCTGAACGAATGTTTCAGCTGGCAGCAATGAATATTCAGATGCTGGGCTTTATTTTTTATCCCCCTTCGCCCAGGTACGTGCCCGGCAAAATTGAAGCAGAGCAAATCAGCAGGCTTCCTGCTGCAATCAGAAAAGTCGGGGTATTTGTGAACGAAACACCGTCGGTGCTTAGAGAAACAGCCTTACAATATCACCTTGATACGATACAGCTGCACGGCAACGAAAGCCCCGAACAATGCCGAATGCTCAGCGAAGCCGGGTTCAGCATTATCAAAGCTTTCAACTTAAATAAAAACAACAACTATAAAGCCTACGCCCCGTTTTGCGACTGGTTTTTATTCGATACTCCTTCGGAAAAACATGGTGGTACAGGCGAAAAATTCGACTGGTCGATGCTCAAAAACTACAACGAAGATCTTCCCTTTCTGCTAAGCGGAGGTATTGGCCCCAACGATGCGGATGAGTTAAAGGAAATCAAACATCCAATGATGGCCGGGATCGACATCAACAGCAAATTTGAGCTTTCGCCGGGAATTAAAAATATCGACGCGATAAGGTCATTCATTCAGCAATTGTAAGCTTCCCGTTGATCATGAACAAGGAAGTGAAAAAACAGAAGAGAATATGAAATATCAGGTAGACAATAAAGGATATTACGGAGAATTTGGAGGTGCATTCATTCCCGAAATGCTGCAGCCCAATGTAGATGAACTAAAAGCCTGCTATCAGGAAATTATTGATTCGTATGAATTTAAAAGGGAGTTCATCGACCTGCTGAAAAACTATGTGGGACGCCCTTCGCCGCTTTACTTTGCCAAACGGCTCAGCGAGCATTTTGGTGCGCAGATTTACCTGAAGCGCGAAGACCTGAACCACACCGGCTCACACAAGGTAAACAACACCATCGGGCAAATACTGCTTGCCCGTAAAATGGGCAAGAAACGCATCATTGCTGAAACCGGAGCCGGACAGCACGGTGTGGCCACCGCCACCGTTTGTGCACTGATGAACATGGAATGCATCGTGTACATGGGTGCCACCGACATCGAAAGGCAAATGCCCAATGTAAAGCGGATGGAAATGCTGGGTGCTAAAGTGGTGCCGGCCGAAAGCGGCAACAAAACGCTAAAAGATGCTACCAACGAAGCCCTTCGCGACTGGATCAACAATCCTGAAGATACTTACTACCTGATTGGTTCGGTGGTAGGCCCCCATCCCTACCCCGACATTGTTTCCCGCTTTCAGTCGGTGATCAGTGAGGAAATCGGGTGGCAACTCGACGAGCTGCTTGGCCGTACTTCGCCCGACTACATCGTGGCCTGTGTTGGCGGGGGCAGCAATGCCGCCGGGGCTTTTTACCACTACCTCGACGATGAAAAAGTGAAATTGGTGGCTGTTGAAGCTTCAGGCCTGGGAACTACCTCGGGCGAAACCGCTGCCACCATTGCCTGTGGCGGAACCGGTTTTATACACGGTTCGAAAACACTGCTCATGCAGGACGACGATGGACAAATCATCGAACCCTATTCCATTTCGGCCGGCCTCGACTATCCCGGCATCGGGCCCCTGCATGCCCACCTTTTCAAAAGCGGGCGCGCGCAATACATCGACGCCACCGATCAGGAAGCCATCGATGCCACCTTTTTGATGACCCGGCTCGAAGGCATTATTCCGGCACTTGAATCGGCCCATGCCCTGGCAGGCCTCTACAAACTGCCGCTGCAAAAGAGCGACGTGGTGGTGGTGAATGTTTCAGGACGCGGCGACAAGGACATGGACACCTATATCAGCAAAATGTAAAATACACGCGAAAGCATGCACGATTTTTCAACTTTCAATCCAAAAGCAATGAACAAGCTCCAGCAAAAACTCAACGATAAAAAAGAAAACCTGCTCACCATTTATTTCACGGCGGGCTATCCTCAACTGAACGACACAGGCACCATCATCAAAGAACTGGAAGCAGCCGGCGCCGATCTTGTTGAAGTAGGCATGCCTTTCAGCGATCCGGTGGCCGATGGCCCCACCATACAGCAAAGCAACCTGAAAGCCCTCCAAAACGGCATGAGCCTAAAAGTACTCTTCAAACAACTTAAAGCAATCAAAAACGAGGTGAACATTCCCATTCTGCTGATGGGCTATATCAATCCCGTGTGGAAATACGGGGTCGAAAACTTCATGGCTTCGTGCAGTGAAAGCGGTGTTTCGGGCCTTATACTGCCCGACATTCCACTTGATGAATACCTCGAAAGCTACCAGGCGCTTTACCGGAAATATGACCTGAGCAGCGTCTTTCTGATTACTCCGCAAAGCAGCGATGAGCGCATCAGAGCTTACGACGAAGCCTGCAACGGTTTTATCTACATGGTTTCATCGGCAAGCACCACCGGCGCCGGCAAAACGGTTGACCGTGAAAAACAACTCGAATATTTCAAACGGGTTAAAAGCCTTCAACTGAAAAACCCAACCCAGATCGGGTTCAACATCAAGGACCGTAGTTCGTTTGAATATACCACCCAACATGCCAACGGCGGCATCATTGGCTCGGCCTTCATTAAAAAACTAACCGAAGCAGGTGAGCTCAAAACCAAGGTCAACGACTTTGTAAGAAGCATACGATAGACGAAAACAGAAATATTTTTTGAAAACAAGTTGCAGGTGCAAATTTTTCAATTGTATTGAAAAAGTTCACCCTGTGAAATAACTACTATCTACAGCTTTTCAATCGGTGACATCGATGAATTTATCAATCCATCCAATTATATCCTTATTTCACAGGGTAAAGTGGTCACTAAGTCATTGGTCAGGAAGATTCATCAACTGGGGCTTACGACTGTGCGACAGCACGCTTACCCGAAGCCGGATTTGGGATGGATAATAGTCGTTTAAATCAACTTCAACACGCCTTGCGGTGTATGTCCGACTTATTGGTTCACTTTCCGGTTTGCCCTCAGAAACGAAGAAATTCTATTATAGTCTAAATGATAGAAATGGAGAGACCATTACATTTTCAAAACCAATTGCCAAAGTAATGTTACCCATACATCGCAATCCCAGTGACAAATTTTCGGTAAATGAATACTGATAATCAAGCTTTAATTCAATTCCAAGGTCATTAAATTCGCTATTCACAACTCCTGGCCACGAATACATCAGTTCATCTCCATTGTACCTGATACTGTAATCAGCGTATGATTCTTTCAACGACCGGTACGATACACCTGCTCCGGGTGAGAAAATGTGTTTCCTCAATTGAAAGTCACGTAAAAAGGTGACGCTATAAAAGTTATAAACATAGTAATACTGCTTTTCCCAGAAAAAACCTAAATAGTCGTTATAATGCTGTGAGGTATTCCCATTTCCAATAAAAAGTGCGACTGCATAGCCTGTATTCATTTTGTATGATGCCTCCATCCATGTTATGCTTCCGGTGAACATTTTCCCATACACTTCAGGATTTGACGAGAACTCGTCATCCTCCCAGCCATAACCAGGCGACAATAACTGCAACACATCGACCCAAAAACCTTTTCCAGCCTTAAGTGCTAATCCATGCTGAGCTTTAGCTCCGATACCAATTAGGATGAATACCAATACTGTTATCCATTTATTCATCTGTATATAATTCTTAAGTTGCTAATTACCTGTTGGATCAAGATTCTTTTCATTGAATTTTCTGGTTACCCACATGGAACTCGCCATCCGTCAGCTGACCATAGCCGTTAACTTAAGATGCTAACTACTTGCTAAACAGTATTTTTAATTGTCGACAGGGCACACTACCCCATGATGAGGTAGTTTGTAGTTTTTTCCTCATCTTTGTTTATATTTTTATTGTTAAAAATGAAAGGCGGTTTGAAACGTTATATTAAATAGACCGCCTTTCTTTGACTACCTGAAGGTACCATTTTTTAGAGG
>NZ_JBNPXV010000021.1:0-40737 GCF_050433125.1 Roseimarinus sediminis
GCGAATACTTCATTCCATTGCGATCCATTCGCCACCAAGGCTAATGAACATAAAAAACAAGAAAAAGACGACAAAGTGAGATATATAAACTAGTTGTGCGTCAGCTAAAAAGAAGACACCCACGATGGAAATACTCCCTGACAAAAAAGAATTGATTATGAAGGGTGGAACTTTTCAGGAACAACTTTCAGCATTTCAATAAAACATTCTTCCCATTGACTTGGAAATAGATTCACGATTTTTAAGTTCAAATTAATTCCAAATTTTTCGGAAATCTCATTAACCTGACTTTTTCTGAATATTAATTTTAAAGCCGTTCTGACAGATAAATTAGGTTTTTGTAACAGAAAGGATAGGAAATTTAAATATTTGACTTTCTGATTAAAATCAATATGTAAAGGTTTTCGTTCAATTTTAAGAAAAGCAGACTTAACAGTTGGAGGAGGTATAAAACTATTAGGATTTATTTCGTAAACTATCTTCAAACTATAAAATGTATGATATAGGATAGTGTAAGGATTGAAGATTTTGTCTGCAAATAACTTTTTAGCAGGTTCTAATTGCAGGAAAATTGAACCGCCCTGAAAATTTTCCATATTTTCAAACATCAATATTTTTAAAATTTCTGATGTTATACCAAATGGTATATTAGAAACAACCTTAAACGAAAAATTAGGAATTTTATAATTTCTGAAATCACATCCAAAAACTTGAATGTTTTGAGTTTGTTTAAACTTGTGTTTTAGATATGTTATTAACTCAAAATCATTCTCAATCGCAATGACTAATTTTGCCTTTTGTAGTAGATGTACAGTTAGAAATCCTTTTCCTGCACCAATATCTAAGACCGTATCGTTTTGATTAATTCTTGATTGTTTTATTGCATCTTCAATTAGCACTTTGTCAATTGTAAAGTGCTGACCCGTAAATCTTACAGGTAATTTATTTTTATTCATTATGACTTCTTACAGGTGAATACTTGAATTCAAATCACAGCGAAGTGAAAGACAGTATTACCTGACAGCGCAACTATGACAAAGCAATGCATTCATTAAAAATGACGACACACTAAGGCATAGACTGTTTGTCTTACCAAAAAGATTATAGGAATTTTATTTGGGACTGTCTATCACTTAGATAGTCGTCCAAGGTCTGCTGTAATACATAATGAAAAAAAAATTAAATAATTGAATGCAAAATTAGTAACTTTGTTTTAATTTGCAAAAAAAAATGAAAAAAATAAAAGCCGTACGCACAACAGGCGGTATATTTTATTGCCGAGATAGTGCGGGTTTCAGCGTTTCTACATCTAATAAACTTTCGTGTAACTTGACAGGACAGTGCTTCGAAATCGGCAACAAAAACATACCGCCAATCCGTTAGGGTGCATTATAAACTAACACACAACCAATTAAATATGAACATACTATTAAGACTTTTTAGGACATACAGATTAAAAAATGTATTTACTCCGAGTTCAATAGCACGACTCACATATGTTGAAAGACTTGAATTAGAGAGGGATTTAAAAAAATTTCTGGAAATGCCAGGTATGCAGATAGTTTTGTATGGACATTCTGGTTGCGGAAAATCCACGATAATTAACAATATCTTGGATGAATTAAAAATCAGGAAAATAACAAGTAGATGCGAAAGTTCGACTACATTAAATGATTTATTACTTAATGCTTTTGATAAATTAGACTTGTATTATACTTCGGAAAAATCCTGTAAAGAATCTAGTAGTATTAAAAGTGAACTGATTGCAAAATATAGTGAAATTGGAGCTGCAATTTCTGGCACTTTGACTCAAGAAGAAGGTACTACAAGCAAACGAATTATTCCAGTTCAACTTACAACTCAAAGACTCGCAGAGTTTTTAGGAGCTGCTAATTGCATTTGGATTATTGAAGATTTCCATAAAGTCAATGATGTTGAGAAAAAGAAGATTGCAGATGTTTTAAAAATATTTGTTGACACATCAACTGAGTATCCAAATGTTAAAATTGTATGCATTGGAGCAGTTGGCACTGCACGAGAATTAGTTGAATTGGATAGTAATTTATCAACTCGTATTGCTGAGATTTATGTCCCGCTTTTGAAAGATACCGAATTAGAACAAATAGCTAAAAAGGGATTCAACTATATGAATGTAAGCTTTAATGGCCCTATAAAAAACAAAATAATTTATTACTCCAATAATCTCGCATCTGTATGTCATCAAATATGTTATGACATTTGCTATAATAAGGAATTGACTAAATCAAAACTATTTACTACAAAGATTAGAGAAGAAGATTTCAAGACAGCAGTGAGCTCTTTTGTTCGCAAAAACACAGATACTTATACAAAGATTTATGATAGGATTTGTACTGACCGTCACAGAAAAGACATCATAGTTTCACTTTTCAAATGTGAAAAAGAGTTTATTGGCGGAAATGAATTATTTAAAGAGACTAAGAAGGTTCAATCCTTGCCCAAACCTGTATTTGACGAGAGGTTAAATGAATTAATTTCAATAGAATATGACGAGGTAATCAGGTTTGATAGAAACTCAAAAAAATATTCTTTTTCTAGTCCATTTTTTCAAGCATTTGTTAAAATGAAGCTTGCATTAGAAGATATTGAGCAAAAAGAGAGAGATTTGAAAAAACGAAGAAAATTTGATTTATCAAGTGATTTTGTTGAGAAATTTCCAATGTCAATGCTTATCACAGACAAATTTCTTGAAGGATATTACCAAGAATTGGATACGTATTTCTCAAGGAGAATAGAACAAATAAAACGTATTGAAAATATGCAAAATGAGATGCTTAAGAAAAACAGGAAATAACGCACCCTAACAATGTATAAAAATAATAGCCGTTTCATCAGTAAATTCAGGGGTTGTAGCCCGCTTCAACTTTTCTGTAACTTGACAGGAAAGTGCCACGCAGTCGGCTACTATTCTTATACGAACCGTTAGCAACAAGTGTGACAGAAAGAGGCTAAGCAATAAATAGGTTCAATATGGAAATTAAATATATAGACAGAGAAAATAAGAAAATTCATATAGAACATCCTCCTGTAGAAGGATTGTTGAAATTTCTTTATAATAATCCTGTGGGAAATAAAACAATACTACCAATTGTTAAACGCAAACTAATTACTGAATGGTACGGAAGAATGATGGATAAACCTTCGTCTATTAGAAAAATTAAATCATTCGTTGACAATTTTCAGATTAATATAAATGAGTTAGAAAAAAGAATTGAGGAGTTTAAATCGTTCAATGATTTCTTTTGCCGAAAATTAAAGCCTAATGCACGAAAAATTGGGAATGGATTGATATCGCCAGGAGACGGAAGAATTTTGACTTTTGAAAAGATTTCAGATTTAAACAATTTTTACATAAAAGGTCGAAAATTTACATTGTCTGAATTTTTAGCAGATGAATTTTTAGCAGAGAAGTATCAAAATTCCTCAATGGCAATTCTTCGTTTAGCACCTAATGACTACCACCGATATCATTTCCCTTATGAAGGGAAACCTTCAAAATCTATAAAAATTAAAGGAAATTACTGTTCGGTTTCACCTTATGCATTGTTCAGTAATTTAACAAAAGTATTTTGCGAGAACAAAAGAGAAATATGTAGTTTAAATATAAACAATAAGAAAGAAATTTTAATTGTTTCAGTAGGTTCAACAATGGTTGGTTCTATTAATTCTACTTATAAACCCAATGTGTTTGCAAATAAAGGTGAAGAAATGGGATATTTTTCATTTGGTGGTTCTACAGTTGTATTAATATTTGATTCGAGTATTTTTAAAATAAATCAAGACTTATTAGAAAACACAAAATTAAATTTAGAAACATATATAAAAATGGGGGAAGAAATAGCCATTGAAAACTAACACCAGTTGCTAACAATGTGTATAGTGCATAAGGGTTTCAGAGGTTTTCGAGCGGTATCACCCGCATCAATTTTGGGTGGTAACTTGATAGGTTTGAAGTCCGCAATCCCTTACGACACCATACACTCACCGTTACCGCCAAGTGTAAGAGACAGACAACGACATTGAAAAGTAAACCATTGTGAAAGGACAGAAAAACAAAATATCGAAAAGACCAGAAAGCCGACACTCAAGCCGACCCTATGTTTTTTATTTTTTTGCCACCGCACATTTTTTAAAACAATTGCCGACCCACATTGCACACATTGCCAAAGCCTCACGAGCCATCGCAGAAACCAAAGCTTTGTCAAAGAGTGCAATTTTGCCGACACACCAAAATTTTGTACTTTTACGAAAATTTTAAAACATTGTAATTAAATGAATTGGGACAAAATAAACATAACAAAACAGGACGGTGAAGTTGTTGAAGCTCAAGCCCCAATTATCATTTCTGCCAGTCGCTCAACAGATATCCCTGCTTTTTATTCAGATTGGTTTATTCAAAGAATCAAAGAGGGCTATGTAAAATGGAAAAACCCTTTTAATGGAGTTCCATTATATGTTTCATTTAACAAAGCTAGACTAATCATATTCTGGTCAAAGAATCCAAAATCAATGCTAAAACATTTGGACTATTTGGATGAAAGAATTAAAAATTACTATTTTCAATATACTTTAAATGATTATGACATTGAGAAACTTGAACCCAATGTCCCCAATGTTCAATCAAGGATTGAAACATTCATAGAATTATCGGAACGTATTGGAAAGGGTAAAGTTATTTGGCGTTTTGACCCATTGATTTTAACAGATAAAATTGGTGTTGATGAGCTATTGAAAAAAGTAGAAAATATTGGTAATAACTTGAAAAATCATACAGAAAAAATGGTTTTTAGCTTTGCCGATATTAAGTTATACAAAAAGGTTCAAAACAATCTCAGAAAAAACGCTATAAATTATCAGGAATTTAACGAAGGACGTATGAATGAATTCGCAGCAGGTCTTCAACAGTTAAATAAAACATGGAAATTTGAAATCGGAACTTGTGCCGAAAAGATACCATTAGAAAAATATGGAATCATTCATAATAAATGTGTTGACGATGATTTAATGATAAAACTCTTTCCGCACGATAAAATATTAATGGATTTTTTAGGAGTAAAAATAACTCCTCCCGACATCTTTAACCCAAAAGGAGGGATTGAAAAAAAGAAAAACAATAAGGATAAAGGGCAACGTGAATTTTGTGGATGTATTTTTAGCAAAGATATTGGAGAGTACAACACATGCCCACATCTTTGTGAATATTGCTATGCAAACGCTTCAAAAGAAATTGCTCTTGCAAACTGGAAACAACATAAACAGAATCCCAATAACGAAACAATCAAATAATTATGGCAGGATATTATTTTAATTTACCGCAAATTACACAACTTACAATTCCGCAACAAGCGGCACTAAATGAAACAAAACAAATTGCATTGTCCGGTGGGCCTGGGACTGGGAAAAGTGTGGTTTCATTATGGCGACATATTTCAAATTATCAAAAAGGAAAAAAAAGTTTATTGCTTACTTATACAACAACATTAGCTAAATATCTAAGTGCTTGTTGTACTACACAAAATCAAAATGCTGCTAATAATGTAAAAACTTCATTGCGAGGAAAACCTCAAATGGGTAGCTCTTTGAATGAAGTCATTGTTGATGAAGCACAAGACTTGCCAATAAATTATTATAACGATATTAAACGTATTTCAAATGTATCATATGGTGCAGATGATTCTCAGATACTTTATCCCGATCAGTGTTCACATCAAAGTCAATTAGAAGAATTATTTAATTCTAATGTACCTTATGTTTTAGACAGAAACTTTAGAAGCACACAACGCATAATGCAATTCGCAAGAGTTGTATTTCCAAACGCTTATATTCCTCAAGCAACAATTTCTGGATTAGCAAATAATATTGGAGAGTTGCCAATACTTCTTATCTCAAATGGGGATAGATATGATAAAACAAATAGCAAACAAGATAATTCAATTTTTGAAATAATAAACTCATTCAGGTCTGATACACATAACATTGCTATTCTTGTGCCTTGGAAAAGTGATGCTCAATTATTTGAAAATGTAATTAAAGAACAAATAACCGATTTTAGTATTTATTACGAAGATTCAACTAGATTTCCCAATGGTTGTGGTAGTATTAAAAATGTTCACATAACCACATTCAAATCAGCTAAAGGACTAGAATTTGACACAGTAATTATTCCCAATTTTCATAAATACAATGAGATTTGTGGTTCTTTTAATGTCGAATGGCAAGATTACTATGTGGCTGCCACAAGAGCACGAAGCAACCTCTATTTAATAAGCCATTATGATATGCCTCAATTAAAATCAGTAACAGATAAATCATATATTTAAAATGGAAACTAAATATTATTTCCCAATAAGTTCTGCTTCTCTTGCCCATTACTTCGGTTGTGCTTGTATAAAGCCAAGTAAATATTTTTACAACAAGCAAGAAGACTTGCAAGATAGATTTAATGAGTTCCTATTAATAACAACACATTTTGGTACTGAACAAACTGATTGTTGTTTAGAGCTTGTAATAACAAAACAAGAAACGGAAGATTTGATTGATATTAAAAATGGTTGGTTCCTTTTTGAAAAGCCATTGCCAATAACAAGAGTAAAAAAAATATACTTTTCAAGTAAGGAGCGTAAAGAACATACGATTACTAATATTGTTATGAGTACAGCGTTTGTTCCAAATGACCTGATTGATGTTGTAAAAAGCTTTGATAACCCCAAAGCAGATAATTTTCAGAAACCACAAGATATTTTTGTAAACTCTTATATTGACAAATTAAAAAACTTTGATAGCTATTTAGGTGGATTTTCATTAATGCGGTTAGCTGGTGAAGAATATATGAATTATTCTGAAAATTATTTTGCTACGCTTTCATTCTTCAATGAAAATATTCAAAAAGATTTAGAGTATGCAAAAAGTAATATTGATACACGATATCAAGGTGTATTTACTGGTAAAAATGGATTTGATAAAATTATTCCTTATTTAAGCAAAACGATTGATGAAAATGATGTTAATAGTATTGCAAAAGAAGAAAAACAAATAATAAAGAAAGATAAAATTACACGCATAGTTGACCTAAGCAGTTTAGAAAAATGGACTTATACTATTGCAGTATTAAATACATATGGAGTCGGAAATGAATCAAAGAAAAAGAAAATAGAAGAATTGATATTATCTAATTTTAAATCAGACATTAAAACCGGTAAATCAGAAGGAATCGCTCTATGCTACGGCATGAACAGAGGATACTCAGTTTTTTCTAATAAATATAATCTTGGTAGAATTGAAAAAATAATAAAATTCCAATTAAATAGTCAGATAGATTATTATACAATAGAAAGTATTTATCAATATGTTTTTAATGAGAAAAAATCAATTAGTTTTCAATATTTAGACAACTGGTGTCCAAAAATGAAATTTTCAAAAATTGGCAAAAAAACAGATTACAAAATTTTAGATGTTTTAGTTATTGGCAAGAAGCCCCCAAAACCATTATCCAACGAATGGTGGGCAGAAAAACTCCCTTTTTTTCTTCAATCAAATAAACTCGTAGAGAAAACATTACCTCAAATTTTTCAAGAATTGGGCGAAGCTATTTATGAAGATGTAAAAAATGAATTGGAAGGAGATTATGAAAATAAAATTGCCTTTGAAAAAGAAGAAAATGAAAAGATTAAAAATGAATTATTTAATGAGAGAAAAAAAATAGAGGAATTACAAAGTAATAAAACGCCTAAAAAGGAATATGTCTTAAAAGAAGAGAAAGAAACAAAATCAATTGTTTCAGAACCAATGCCTTATCAACAACTACAAGAAGATATAAAATCCATTGTTGAACAAGTTCTTGCGTATAAAGGAAAAACACAAACAATGCTTAAAAATGAAGCAAAAAAACGTGGGATTAATTTACCTAATGGCATAAAGCAAGATGAAATAATAATGTTGCTAATGTCAACAAAAGATAATAATTTGTTCAATGAATAGTATTTTTGATAAACTTTTTGAAGTTGCTAATTCTAGAGAAGCATTAGATAAATATCTAAATGCAAATATGCTAACTGTAAATGAATTTTACAATTCAAATTATGGTAGTTTATTATTGGCAAAAAATTCAATTGAAAAATTTATTCTTTTAAAACACGGTATTATTTCGCAATTGGATTATTCCAAGAGTTATGCAAAATCATTTGTGTTGATGCTTTTGGATTATTGCGAGAGATTCAATTTTATTGCTGCAACTCCTCATATTCATAGAATACTTACTGATAATTTAATACCAATTAATTGTCGACAAAAGGCTGCATTACATTTTTTATACCCACGGCCAAATACAAATTCTGAACTTATAGAAAGATTTGATTCTATTTGTGAGAATTTGCAACTCGCAATTGACAATGAGGAAGATAATGATAGTAAAGCTATTGCTACGTTTCTAAATTACTATGGGATTATTGTCAATGATACTCCTTTTCAATTTCTTGAACAAGTAAAAAGGAAAATAACCAATGCACAAGATAATAAGGACTATCAATTTTTGCTAACCGAAACAATTACAGAACTTATAAATTTTAATATACAAGACAAGGATGCAGTATATGTTCTAGTGCAGAGTATCATTGATAGAGTACTTGGTAAAGAAGAAATATTTGTCTTTGTTCCAAGTGACAATGTTGAAACAGAGGTTATTGGGCAAGATTTATTTATTGAAATTAATACAGATTATTCAAAAGAACTCATTCCTATTCCAATCGATTTTGATTCAATTCGTTCTGTTTCGGTTCGTCATGCTGATGGTTGTAATCTCACTAATAGGGGCGTGAAAATACTCGAATCAGAAGCCGAATTATATGAGTATATGAAACGCTTTGGAAATATGCACAAAGCTAAGTTAGAAGCAGCATTGGCTCCCTTACCCGATAACTTTTCAACAGAATTAAATATTGTTGATTGGGGCTGCGGACAAGGTTTTGGTAGTATGATTTTCATTGAAAAATTTGGCACTGAAATTATCCGCAATATTTCTCTCATTGAGCCGTCTGAACTTTCATTAAAAAGAGCAGCTTTACACATTAGAAAATATAATCAAAATATACCCATAAGAACAATATGCAAAAAACTGAATGAACTTGATGAATCAGATTTTACAGGCACACCAGCAGATATTACAGTTCATTTGTTCTCCAATATTCTCGATATAGATGATTATTCGCAAACCCACTTGATAGATATAATTGAATGTACTCAATCTGGCACTAATTATTTTGTTTGTGCAAGTCCATATATCGATGAAATTAAAACAGAACGGTTAGAATCCTTTAAAAGGAATTTTGAATCCAAATACGATAGTTTTGAATTATTGCTTGATGTTAGTAGTTCAAAGAATCCAAATGATGATTTTTGGTGTTGCAATAATACACACAATAAACATAGAATATCTCATGGCACTTACTTTAATTGCAAAGAATATACAGAAAATGGTTGCAATAACAAATGGACAAGAGTAATAAAAGTATTTAAAGTAGAATTATGACAATCCACGCTATTTGCAAGCACATTGCCAAAGCCCCACGAGCCAACGCTTTAACCAAAGCTTTGTCAAAGAGCTTGCAAAGCCAACGCACCGAGAGTAATTGTTTTAAAAAATTTGCCGACACTTAAAAAAAACGCTAACACACCAGCCGACAGAAAAGAAAGAATGTAAAATGACAATGAAACGGAAACTGAATAATGACAATGGTTTACAAGACTGGAAGACAGAACACCAGGCGGTAACATGCGGTATATTTTATTGCCGAGATAGTGCTGAAATCAACGGCTGTGGCTCGCTTCAAACTTCATCGTGGCTTGACAGTGACGTGCTCCGAAATCGGCAACAAAAACATACCGCTGTCCGTTGTGTTTCATGCAAAGAGAGACCCATACAATAAAAGCCAACGCACATTTGGCACATTTGCAAGCCCTAACCCACGAGCCAATGCTTCAGCTTGCAAAAGAGCCAAATTTTTGCCGACGCCCAAGCAAAACGATATAAGAAATTGAATATGACAGATTACAATAAATTCAAGAGAGGCTCTGAATGGAGAAAATGGGACTTACATGTTCATACAGCATCTTCGTATGATGCATACAAGGGAGATGATGCGAATGAACTTTTGACCAAAGCGTGGATTGAGAATAATATTTCAGCTGTAGCTATAACAGACCATTTCTTGATTGACAACCAAAGAATAAAAGATTTAAGAGCACTTGTTCCAGATATCACAATATTTCCAGGAGTTGAGTTAAGAACTGACAAAGGAGCAAGCAATCTTCATGTGATTTTAATATTCTCAGAGCTTACGGACATTGATGAGTTATCTGAGAAATTTAGGGTTATAATGATTAACCAAAAAGCAAAAGCAAAGGAAAGTGACGATACTATTTATTGGGACTTCAATGACATTCTTGAATTTGCTCAGGAAAATGAAGGATTAGTGTCATTACATACAGGAAATAAAACACAGGGACTAGACCATGTTATTACAAATAAAATGCCTGTCAACATGGCTATCAAAACTGAAATAGCTGGCTATTCTCATTTTTATGAAATTGGAAAAATAGAGGATATTCAAGAACATATAGAAAAAGTGTTTCCTCATATCGGCTTCAAACCACTTGTGCTTTGCTCAGACAATCATGACCCAAGAAATTATGAGATAAAAGAAAACCTATGGATTAAGGCTGACACGACATTCGAGGGATTAAAACAATTAATCTATGAACCATTAGAACGTGTAAAAGTCCAACAAAATAAACCAGAAGAAAAACGAGGTTACTATGCAATTGATTCTATAAAGCTATCAGAACAAGGATTCTGGAATCAAACAATTTTCCTAAATGAAAACCTAAATACTATAATTGGAGGTAGAGCAACTGGGAAATCAACATTGCTTTCTTGTATTGCTCAAAAAGGTGGAGTTCAAGTTGATAAAGACTTCATTAATAAACACTCGAATAATATTGAGGTAACATGGAAGGATGGAGAAATAGATACCGAAAGAGATATTGACTTCTTTCCTCAAAGCTATATGTTTGAAATTGCATCGGACTCAAAGAAAAGAGATTCCCTAATTGAAAGAATTATTGAGGATTATGATGTAGAAAAATATTTCGAGACATATAAAGGTTTTACAACTTCAAATAAAAATCAACTATCTCAATCAATTCGAAGCCTTTTCAATATTCAAGAAGAAATTTTTGAAATTAATTCAGTGCTAAAGCAAAAGGGCGACAAGCAAGGTGTTGAAACTGAAATCAAAAGTATCAACGAAAAACTTACGAAAAGTAAAGTAGATATTACAGAGGAGCAATTGACCACCTATAAAGAAATTAGTAAAGCAATATTTGAAAAAGAAAATCGAATTAAAGTTATTGATTCAGATATTATCCAACTAAAACATATTTCAACACAACAATTATTTAACGAATCATTTCAATATAGCTTTTCTTCATTGTCAGAAAACTTTAGAACTAATATACTGACTGATTTTGAAGCGATAAAGAAAGAATTTGAAGAGAAGTGGAAGGCTCAATTAGCAATTAGAGAGAAAGTGATTTCCGAAGAAAAGTCTAGGCTTCAACAGGAAATAGAGGTTGAAAAAGGGAAAGATGCCTATAAACTTGGACAAAAAGTCATTGAAAGTAATAAACAGTATCAAGAACTAACAGAACGTTTAAAATCAGAACAAACAAAGTTGTCTGAAATAAAAACGATTGAGGAAAAACTTAAAGCAAAAGCCACAGAAAGAAATACTTTAAAAGCTAATGTGATTAAACAACACATGGAGTTTAAGAATCAAATAGTTCAACTAAAAAAGGATTTGAATTTATCAAGCAGTGGTATAGAAATTTCTCCAAAGATATTTCTTAACAAGGACATGTTACGTGATTTTTTGACTTCGCGATTAAATCAGCAAGGAAAAGAACGTCAGGATTTTATTGCAAACTTTTATGATAATTACATAAAAAAAACAGACGAAGTTAGTACTGATTTCTTAAACCGAGCATTAGGAAATCAAATTGAATATAAGAGTGGTAATAGTAATCAAGACGTTACTGTTGAATTGCTTTCAACTAACTGGTTTGGAGTCACTTTTGATTTGAAATACCAGAGTGATGCTTTTAATAATATGTCACAAGGAAAGCAAGCTTTTGTGATTCTTAAATTATTACTAGAGTTTAGTAAAAAAGAATGTCCAATTCTCATTGACCAACCTGAAGATAGCCTTGACAATAGAGCAATTTACAATGAGCTTGTAAAATATCTTGTTGACAAAAAGAAACAACGACAAATTATTTTAGTGACACATAATTCAAATGTTGTTGTTAGTGCAGATGCTGAACAAATTATTGTTGCAAATCAGCAGGATGAGAAAAGCCCGAATGTTGATAGTGTTAAATTCCAATATGTTGCAGGTGGTTTGGAGTTTACAAAGGACAAGGATAATTCAATACCAATTACACTTTGGTCACAAGGGATTAGAGAACATGTATGTGAAATCCTAGAAGGAGGAAACGAGGCATTTAAAAAGAGAGAACAAAAATATAATATAAAGGAATAGTGCCAGCCCTTCGCAACCATACACATTGCCAAGTCGCTCAAAAAGCCAGCGCACTATCCAAAACTTGTCAAAGAGTATGGCTGCCCAAACGCACGGGCAGACTGCGGAGAATAAAGCACGAAAACACAACAATGTGTATAGTGCATGCGGGTTTCAGCGGTTTACGAGCGTTTGTGGCTCGTAAAAAAGGTTGGTGTAAACTGATAGGAAATCGCTTCGTAATCCCGCACGACACCATACACTCAACGTTGTGTGGCATTGAAATGAGCATCACAGAAATTTTTGCAGAATCTAAAAGCCTTGACAAAACAAAAAAAAACTCATAATAGTAATGACTTTAAACTGTTAATAATATAATCCTGACAAGACATGAAACATAATTTTTTGATAATTTTAATTTTATCGTTACTGATTTATAATTGCAAAAATGATATTGAAGAACCATCACCTGATGAATTTTTATCAAAAAACAATATCAACTTGAGTGAAATTCATGGTACATGGACATGGAACAATTCTCATGGAGGAGGCTGGGGTATGACTATATTGACACCTGAATCAGAAGGATTTTCCAAACAAATATCCTTTGAAGCAGATAGAAAATTCAAGGAGTTTATCGATTCAGAAATCACAATAGATACTTATTATCGCATTGACTCTACTGGCAGATTGGCAAATGGACTTGAGATCTATAAAATTTATCGTTTCATTGACAAAGAAGAACAAGAGTTTGTTATAAATCAAGAGGATGACACCACTTATTTATATTTATATGATTTAAATTGTAGGGATTGTATTGGGACTCATGTTTATTTAAAGGATTAAGAAACAACGACCACACAACATTTTGTTTATTGCATAGCGGTGGTGGTGCGTATTCGTTGTTCGGATTCTCGCACGATTATCCGTCCGTATCCGGACAGATAATCACACGTAATCCGCAACGACAACAAACAATTTTCCGTTACCGCCAAGTGTAGGAAACAGAAACGACAGACATAAATTGAAAAGTAAACCATTGTGAAAGGACAGAAAAAAGAAATATTGACAAGACTGGAAAGCCGACACTCAAGTTGACCCAATGTTTTTTATTTTTTGCCCATCGTACATTTTTTAACAATTGCCCACCCACATTGCACACATTGCCAAAGCCACACAAGCCAACGCTGAAACCAAAGCTTTGTCAAAGAGTGCAATCCTAATACCCCACGAAAAACAAGAATTACTTAGGATATTTAGCAAAACCAACCCCATTCAAAAAAACCAGAATTAAAACAATCACAAATTGTAATCCGCTAATTCTCTTTCTATTAAAAATAACTACAAATTTATTTGCATTGTTCAAGTTAAATGTCTTATATTAGCGAAGTGAATATTCACTAACTTAATAGAATTGAAAAAAATGACTTCTGAATTATCCGACAGACAAAAAGAAATAATTGATGTTTCGCTCGTATTAATTGCGGAAAGCGGAATTCAGGGACTAACCATCAAAAACCTGGCAAAAAAAATTGGCTTTTCCGAATCGGCTATTTACCGTCATTACGAAAATAAAATTGAGATTTTAGTGGCTATTTTAAACTATTTTAAAGAGAACACGGAAAGGCTTTTTACTGCTGAACTGAATGCAGAAGGCGATGGATTGACGAAAATAAACCATCTGTTTCAAAACCAGTTCAGGATATTTTCAAACTCGCCATCGCTGGTGGCGGTTATTTTTTCGGAGGAATTATTCAGAAATGAAGCGGTTTTGGTGAAGAAGGTTTCTGAAATTATGAATAATAATTTTGTTACGCTAACCCGCATTATTAAAGCCGGTCAGGAAAAAAACGAACTCCGTGCCGATGTTGATGCGGAGCATTTGGCTATTGTTGTAATGGGAACACTTCGTTTGTTTGTTAAACAATGGCAAATGTCAGGTCACTCATTTAATCTGCCCGAAAAAGGAAATGAACTTTCAAATTCAATAGAAATATTAGTAAAAAAATAAAAGTTAAAAATATGGAAATCAGAATAGTAAACGACATTAAAATGGAAGAAACACCGCACAAAGTTGAGGTTCGGAAATTGTACGATAAAGATTCGGCCCAAGCCATGCACATTACATTACAGCCCGGCGAAGCACTAAAACCACACCTAACACCAGTCGATGTTTTTTTCTATGTACTGGAAGGAACACCCGAAATTCTTGTTGGTAAAGAAAAAATTGAAGTGCAGGCAGACTGCCTTGTCGAAAGTCCAAAAGAGATTGTGCATTGTTTGTATAATAACTCCAAAAATATTGCACGTATTTTAGTGGTTAAAGCACCTAAACCAAGCACTCAGTCGAAATTGTTGTAAGGCGCTAAAAATAATAGGAGCTCAGGGCGGCTGAGCTTTTTTTTGACACAAATCAGTTAGTTATTATTAACTAACCAAAAATAATGGAATTCGGACAATATAATTTTTCAATCAGATTTAGAAGAAAGTGATTACGAAGACAATAAATTTTTGCAAGTATGAATAAAGTGAACATAAGGATAAACAGGAAGCAATTATCCAAAAACAATTTGCCCAAAAATGGTTCAACTGCGAATATTGATTGTTCTGTAAAAAAGGGGAAAAAGCACATGAAATGTGTATTCTTTCTGTTGTTTACTTTTGTTTTTTTTACTTCCGTAACCGCAAAACCAGTGACATTAATTGCCAAATATAATATATATATGTTAGGCGCAAATGTTGGTGAGTTCTCTGTCGTTCAGACAAATATCGATGGTAATGTAAATATTGATGCGATTACAGCGGTAGAGATAAATCTTCTTTTTTCCTATCGAATTAAATATGTTCAGAAAACAGAATACCATCAGGGAGTTCTACAAAATGCAAATGTTGAAACTTATAAAAATGGGAAGTTGAATTCCATTATGAGTATGAGTTATACGAATGATGCATACGAGCTTATTCTAAATGGAGACACTACAAATTTTAGCGGGTTAATTACTTATAGCGGGAGTTTAATATACTTCAATGAGCCCAAAACCACTAGACGAATATTCAAAGAGAGGAATGCTGAAATGAGACAAATTTCTCCGGAGGACAATCACACTTATGTTATAAAAAATGAAAAAGGAAAGTTGCTTAACAGGTATTTCTATGAAAATGGTGTATTACAAAAGGCGATTATGCGACATGCACTGGGAACGGTAGAGTTAATACACGTAAATGAGTAATAAAAAGTAAAATTAATGTTTGAATTTTCGCAAATAGAATCCGTTTATTACCTCCTTCCTTTGATTGGGTTGCTTATTGGTTTCTTCGGTACAATTCTGGGCGGTGGCGGTGGATTTTTTATTCTACCGATACTTACCTTACTGATTGGAGTACCTGCCCAAACTGCGGTAATTACTTCGCTGGTAGCGACTTTGCCCATTTGCATTGTTGGCTCGTTAGGGCATTTTAATAAAGGAAATATCGATTTTAAGGTGGGGCTAAAATTTGCAATTGCAGGAATTTTAGGGGCATTTATTGGCGCATCAATTACAAGTATTATAACCGCCGACCAACTTAAAATCGGTTTTGGAATTTATTCCATAGTAATTGCATCAAATCTTTTTGTGACAACATGGAAGAAGAAACGTGCAGAAAACAATAAAACTGGAAAACAGGTATTAACAGGATTTTCGAGAAATATGCAGAGTTCGGTTTTCGGGTTTTTTGCTGGAGCGATAACAGGAACATTCGGAACAAGTGGAACAGCACCAGTTTTGGCTGGCTTATTTGCAATTCGCATGCCTTTAAAATTAGTAATCGGAACTTCACTACTGGTGGTTTTGAGCAATACCATTTTTGCCGTTGGAGCACACTTTTTTATTGGAAAAATCGACCTCACATTAACTAGTTTTCTAACTGCGGGTTCGGTTATTGGAGCTGTAATCGGACCCAAATTCCTGTCAAAATTAAAAACTGATAAATCGGAAAATAAACTAAGGTATTTGTATGCCGCAATAATAGTAGTGTTGGGAATTTTAATGATTATGGGTTAAACAAAACAACCAGATATTGAATATGATACAAACGATTTACTATATAATTCTTATTTATTTTCTTCTGGGAGGGATAGGTTTCTATATCATAAACCGAAAAAAGGACTCCAGAGTTGCACTAAAAAGCTACACTAAATTTGGAGTGTATTTCATTATCATCAACTTCCTGTTTTTTAGTATTGTCATCAATCCGCTTGTATTTCAATATTTATCAATATTAATAATTGGCGTGGGATTTTTTGAAATGTTCCGGCTGTTCCAGAAATCGGGTTATCGGAACAACTGGTTTTACCTTCTTTCGCTCCTTGTTTACGGAACTTTTTCAACAGGTTTTTTGCTTTTTGGCAACTTGCAAAAAGAGCTAATCCTGTATTCATTCATCGTACTCTCTATTTTCGACAGTTTTAGCCAGATTACGGGTCAACTTTTTGGGAGCAAGAAACTATTCCCAAAAACCAGCCCCAATAAAACTTTGGGCGGTTTAATTGGTGGCGGATTAATTGCTATTACAAGCTCATTCTTTCTTAGCAATCTTTTTACAGAACCCGATTTAAAAACAACTGCAATTAGCCTGGGGGTGGTGTTTTTTGCTTTTACGGGCGATTTGGCAGCCTCGTTTTACAAGCGAAAATTTAATGTGAAAGATTACAGCAATTTAATCCCCGGTCATGGTGGTTTTCTTGACCGATTTGACAGTTTAATTGTAGCCGGGGCATGGGTTGCCTTCAACCAATATGTTTTAAACATTTAAAGAAAAAGAAATGATAAATACAATTATACTTTCATTTGTTTATTTGGCTGGAATCAGCCTTTTGTTGATTTTCAATGAGTTAAACTATCGTCGCCTCAAAGTTAAGGGCGAATTCACACGAAAATTTGCACACTTTACTGCAACGCTTGCAGTAGTACCGTTTCCATATATTTTTTCATCGCACTGGTACGTTTTAATCCTGGCGAGCGTATTTTTTGCTGTACTTTTTATTACGCATCAGATTAAACAATTAAAATCAATTCATGATATTGAACGTAAATCGATGGGGAGTTATTTATTGCCGCTCTCAATTTATATCACATTTCTAATTTCCGATTTATCTGACAATAAGTTTGTGTTCATTCTGCCCATGTTAATACTCGCAATTAGCGACCCCATGGCTTCGATATTAGGTACTAACATTGAAAATTATAATGGCAAGATTAAAATCTTTGGTCGCAAACTGGCAAAAACATATTTGGGTTCTGGTGCATTTCTGGTGTCTGGTTTTATTATCAGCGTTATCGCATTCTATTTTCATTTTAAGGTATTTGACCTAAAAACATTTTGGCTGTCTATAACTATTGCCATAACAGGAACATTTGCCGAATTGATTAGCTGGCGCGGCTCTGACAACCTAACAATTCCTTTAAGTGTAGTGTTGATTTTAATCCTATTCCTATGAAATGAGATTATTTAAACCATTTTAAAAAAAAAGAATTATGAAAACAATTATTGTCAACGGGGCAAATGGATATGTAGCCTCTAATTTCATCAATAAATTATTAAAACGAAACTATAAAGTTGTTGCACTTGTTCGGCCTGGCATTAAATCTTCATCTGAGGAAAGGATGATAAATATGTTGACCGAAATTAACGATGGCGCATATGTAAATGCCTCCAACCTGAAAGTAGTTGCTTACTCGCTGTTAGGTAATGATTTTTTGATTCCGACAAAAGAGTTAGAGAAATTTTTTAACGAAGAGGTGGACTATTTCCATTTTGCCGCCAGTTTGAAATTCGATTTAAAATCGAAAGATGAAATTTTTGCAACCAATGTTATGGGTGTTGAAAATTCAATCCATGTATTTTTGAAATATGCTAAAGGAAATTCTCGCTTCTTTTATATTGGAACCGCCTATTCTTGCGGAAGATTTACAGGACGTTTCGAGGAGAAATTCTACCCTAACGAAGGCATAGAAAACTTTCGAAATTATTATGAACAATCGAAACGTATTGCCGAGAATATTGTCAAAGAACACATAGAAAAAGACGAGTTGAGCGGACATGTTATCCGTTTGTCACAAGTGGTTGGCGATAATAAAACAGGTGTTACAAAAACAGATTATGGTATTTTCGATTTTGCAAAACGGATGCACAGCCTGGCGTTTCGTCACCCAAATCAAACAGTGCGGGTACATGTTAATCCCACGTCAACCCAAAATTTAATTCCAATCGATACGGTTGTCAATTATCTAATACGGACGGTGGAAGTAAAATATGTACCGACAATAATGAATTTCAGCGCCAAAAATCAGATAAAAAACATTCATATCATAAGAAGCATTAGCGAGTTATTACCTGTAAATATTGTTCCTGAAAGACGGTTAGAACGAAACGAAATGAACGCTTTGGAACGAATAATCTCCGCAGGTATGACTTTTACCGAAAATTACATTGACACGAATTTGCAGTTCGACACTAAAAACTTAGACAAAATCCTAATGGCTGCAGGTCACGAAGTAAGTGAAAATTCAGTTTACAAAATGCTGGAGTATTTTATCGGAAACCTTGCTGCACAAAAAGAAAAAGGGGCGATGGTTTCAGCACTATAATAGGTGTAAGTTATCATATTTATTCTTGTTTTAAATTTTCTAAAATAATCAAAATGAAAAAAATAATTATAAAAGGGGAAAGCGTTTTAAACGTTCCTAACCTCATCAGTTTATACCGTCTTTTAGTATTTCCTGTTATCCTTTTTATGGCGCTCACCGGTCGTGAAAGTTGGTTTGTGGTATTACTTTGTTTAAGCTTGATAAGCGACGTACTCGACGGTAATATTGCCCGATATTTCAAATTGCAAACCAATTTTGGCGCGGCGTTAGACAACCTCGCCGATATTTGTACTTACGCAATGGCAATTCTGGGTTTGTTTGTTTTTAAATGGGTGGATATCGAACCTCACGCTTGGTTTTTATACCTTTTCCTAAGTGTATTTATTTTGAGCTATTTTGTCTCTTTCTTCCGCTTTGGAAAAATTCCGGGTTTGCATTTGTACTCAGCAGTTTCGGCAGGTTATGTGCAAAGCATCTTTTTCTTTATACTCTTTGTTTTCGGCTTTTATCCCTGGATGTATTATCTCGCTGTGGGTTGGGGATTGCTTGCTTACGTCGAAAAAATTCTTGTGTTGCTGCGGCTCGATGATATAAAAATTGGAGTAAAAGGATTGTATTGGTTAATAAAATCGAAAACAGAACAATAGTTATCTCTCTATTTATAATGAGGTATAAAATCCTAATATTACTTATTCTGGCATTTTCTTCATTTGGCGTGTTCGGCAATGAAATCATAGGAAATGTAACAGATGCAAAAACAAACGAACCTTTGCCTTTTGTAAACATTTGGTTTAAAGGAACAAATCAGGGGACGATGTCAGATATTAACGGCGATTTCAAATTACCGTTAGGGATAAAAGATACACTTTGCTTTTCGTCGGTGGGCTATTTTCAAAAGGAGATTAAAATTGAAAAAGGAACTATGATGCCCATATCAGTTTCGTTGGTTGAGAATGTGAAAGAGTTGGGCGAAGTGCGCGTAAAACCAGAAGTTTCCCGAGCAAAGGTATTGTTCAAACAAATTCTTGAACACAAAAAATCAAATCAGGAAAATATGGAACGGGTAAACAATTACAAAACTTTTGCCCGTACTACCGTTTACGTTGCACTGGATTCGACAGCCCGTACTAAACGAATCATCAATAATTTAGATGAAGTAACCGTCAAAATGGATGGGCACGATTTAAAGTTTTCACCGATTTACCTTGCTGAATTAGGAACCTCAAACAGAAATCATAAAGATAGTATTGTGTACACTAAAAAAGACGGTATTTTTCCAAAACTGAACCAAACCATCGAAAGCCTGATTTTATTGAATGTAGTGGTTGACCTCGATTTTTATCAGGAACAGATAAATATTCTGGGTCGTGGTTTCTCATCGCCCATTAGTAATACAGCAAGATTGAATTACGACATTTTTTTAAACGACAGCACTATGGTTGACGGGAAGTTGTTTTACAGTTTTTCGTTTACTCCAAAAAATAAATACAACCCACTGTTTACAGGCCGCTTTACCGTTGATGGAGAAACGTTTGCACTTACCCATATTTATGCATACATTCAAAAAGAAGCAAACATAAATTTTGTTAACGGTTTTCAGGCAACAGTTTCATATAAACAAACGGAAGACGAAAATATCTGGTTTTACAACAACCAAGAAATTAGTTTTAATATGTCATTGGCGATGAATAAAGATACGGTTTCGAAATACGATTCCGAACGTATCAACGAAATCTCGGCAGGAAATTGGTTAGTAAATAAAACTACGCAGTATTCTACCGCAAAACGACTAAACAATGTTCGTGCACGCGAATGGAAAAACCAGCCCGAATTTACTTCCACTCAGTTGGATGAAGATGCATACCTGCGCATTGATAAACTTAAAGAAAACGATGTAGTAAAAGGAATTGACGCGATTGGCGGCATGGTTTTAACCAGTTACATCAACACAGGCAAAATTGAAATCGGGCCTGTATTTGACATTTACAGTACAAACGAAATTGAGGGACACAGATTTACCGTTCCTCTTCGCACAGGCGAAGAACTGTTTACAAATTTTACAGTTGGTGGTTTCGTGGGTTACGGAACAAAAAACAACGAATTCAAATTTGGTGTAAATGCGGCATACCAACCTTTACCCACCGACAAATTTGTTTTAAGGGCAAATTACTCCAACGATTATAATTTGGTTTCACAAGATAAATTCCTCAGATTCATCAAGAAAAACCCAAACACCAAGGGCAACGGGAATTTTATTGCCGCCTTTACTTCGTACGAACGAAATCCGTACTTAAAGGAAGAAACAAATTTTAATGTGATATTTGAATACAATGCCCGTGAAGATGTTACACTTGAAATTTCGCCCTACTTTCTTTCAAGCAAAAGTACGCCCGAAGTACAATTTGTACGAAATGGCATTAATTATCAGACGTATGAAAACTATGGTATATTAATGAATCTTCGACTGGCGTTTGGTCAGTATTATGACAAATATTATTTCACTCGGGTTTATTATATCGACCAAATTCCTGTAATTAACATTAGCTGGGACATTGGTAAAACCCATTTACCCACGGGTGAAAATAACTCGTTAGGACTTTATTCGCAATTGCATGGTTCAATTTCGGGGAAAATAAATATGGGACAAACTTTTATGCGTTACATGGTAAACGGTGGATATTTGTTTGGAGACGCACCTTACGATTTGCTCGACCAGCCTGTGGGTTCGATGTCGCTGGGTTTTGCAAAATACAGGTTCAACCTTTTGCACCACGCTTCGTTCGCACATAATTTATACACCAATATACATATCGATTACAACGGAGGAGGTGTAATTTTTAATAAAATTCCTTTTATTAAAACTTTGAAATTGCGCGAAATGGTTTCGCTAAAATCGCATTATGGCAAATTGAACAATAGTTACAAAGGAGTATTCGATTTACCTGATTATTATTCAAGTGAACAACAAAAACCTTATACTGAAATTGGTGTTGGAGTTACAAATATTTTTAAAGTTCTGCGAGTAGAATATGTCCGTCAATTGGGAAATTCCTATATCAACAGTGGTTTTGCCGACAAGGGCGGAATTCGGTTCAGGGCTGAAATGAGCTTTTAAATGATTTTTATTTCATATCACAATAAAGTTGAGATTCTACAACTTTAAAATAGTAATATATCGTAGCCTTTTTGCAATTACTCCTTTATGAAATGGAAAAGATGAAAAAAAATAATATAAATAACTTTGTAAGTTAGTTAATATTAACAAACTTTGTCGTATTATAAAAAGAACATACAATTTCAGAATGATTATAAAATTGTAATTCACAAATACGATGAAAGAGACTTTATCAGTCAATGAGTTATTCAATATCGAAATTTCGAAAAGTGAACGTTTACGCGCATTGCTCTTAATCGGTCTTTTAGCGCTCGAGGCCTTTCTTCTGATTGTTATTTATCTTTTTTACAGCGAACAATACTATGAATTGTTTAACACCCGGATTGCGCTTTATGCTATACTGATTTTTACTGTTATAATTATTTTTTACGAGTCGTTTGTTCATTATTTTTTAGGGAGAAGAATTTTACTGTTTATAAAGCACCGTTATGTTTTTACCTATTTCAATGTTTTTTCGGAAATCAGCCTGCTTTCTGTTTTATTCATTTTTATTTTGGAATATACGCATCAAACGGTAATCTTGCAGTCTCCGGCAACCCTCACTTATTTTATTTTTATTGTTCTGTCCACCTTGCGGCTCGATGCGAAATTATCGGTGTTTACCGGAATTTTGGCTGCTTTCGAATTTATTGCAATTTCAATTTATTATTCGAGCCAATTTAGTAATGTACCGGTTGACCGTTTTCACCCCGACTTAACTGGAATGCAATACCTGGGGCAGGGTGTAATCTTAATAATTTCGGGGATTGCAGCCGGTTTTGTAGCCAATTTAATTAAAATGAAGATGATAATTTCCTGGGAAAACGTAAAGGAAAAGAATGAAGTAATCGACCTGTTTGGGCAGCAAATTTCACCACAGATTGCAGCGAGTATTCTCGATAAAAAGGATGAACTATCCGGTGCCCGGAAAATGGTTTGTGTTATGTTTCTCGATATCCGCGATTTCACCCCTTTTGTTGAAAGCCATACTCCGGAGGAAGTGGTGAACTATCTGAATAAACTCTTTCATTTTATGATTGACATTGTGCAAATGCACAATGGGGTAATTAACCAGTTTTTAGGCGATGGTTTTATGGCAACTTTTGGCGCTCCCGTGGACAGTGGTAATATTTCGCAAAACGCGGTAATAGCCGCCATTCAAATAATTGAAAAAGTAAAAAGCGAAAATAAAGCAGGAAATATCCCAAAAACAAAGATAGGAATTGGTTTACATTACGGACAGGCGGTAATTGGTAACATCGGTTCTTCCCTACGAAAACAATATTCAATTACAGGGAGTGTTGTTATTATCGCGTCAAGAATCGAACAACTCAACAAAACATACAACGCTCAGTTAACTATTTCGGATGAGGTATTTATACAGCTTGAGCCTGAAGAAAAAGTAGTTTTTATCCCTCAGCAACCAGTAATGGTTAAAGGGTATAACCAAACACTTTCAATTTATATTTTGAACGAAGAGAGCATGAAAAATTTTAATTAATATCATGATGAAAACAAATGAAACAATTCTTAATGATGCAGCGGTATTTGTTGCCAATCTATTGCAAAAGGAAACACCAGAGAAATATTTCTATCATACGCTGGAACATACAAAAAATGTTGTTGAAAATACCGTTTTAATTGGCACCGGCGAAAGACTTTCTGAGGAAGAAATGGTTGTTTTGCGCATTGCTGCCTGGTTTCACGATACGGGATATGTAAAAACTTATCAGGGGCACGAAGCGGAAAGCGCCAAAATAGCCGACAATTTTCTAATGCATCAAAATGTTGATTCTGAAATAAGGACAAAAGTTAGTGCGTGTATTTTAGCCACTACTTATCCTCAAAATGCAGGTTGTTTAACCGAAAAAGTTTTGTGCGATGCCGACCTTATGCATTTGGGACAAGAAAACTATTTTGAACTGGCCGCGAAATTATTTCAGGAACAAAAAGATGCAGGAATCCGGAAAATGAGCAAGGCTGAATTCGAAAAAAATTCTGTAAAGTTTTTTGAAGAACATTCTTACTACACCGGTTATTGTAAAAACAGACTTGATGAAACAAAAGCCAAAAATTTGGAACAATTAAAAGAAAAGATTAAAAAGCGGGAAGAAAAGGCGATTTACTCCAAAAAATATTCACGCGGCGTCGATTCTATGTTTAAACTCACCGCCCGGAACCAAATTAACCTGAGTCAGATTGCGGATAACAAATCGAATATTCTGATTTCGCTCAACGGGATAATAATTTCGATTGCCCTGGTTGCCCTGGTGAGTAAGTTTAAACAAGAGTCCACAATTATTATTCCCACCGTCATTTTCATTTTGTTTAGTTTGTCAACAATTGTGCTGGCCATACTTTCAACACGCCCATATATTTCAAAAAGAAAATTCACAAAAAACGATATTCAGCAGCAGAAAGTGAACTTGCTGTTTTTTGGAAATTTTTATCAAATGAAACCTGAAGATTACGAGAAGGCGATAAGTGAAATGATCGACAACAATCCGTATTTGTATTCAACACTCACAAAAGACCAGTACTCGCTCGGGATAGTTTTAGCAAGAAAATACAAACTGCTTCGCTGGGCTTACAACGTTTTTATGGTTGGACTGATAATCACCGTTGCCGCGTTTTTGTTTGTGTTTATTTAAATTGAAGAAATTCATCTGATTAATTCCCTTTGGTTAAGGATTTTAGGAATGGGAAATACATGTTTAAAATATACTTTCATTTATTCCCTGTTTTTAGGGATAATATTCTTAGGCAGCAATATTTATGCGCAGCAGACTGATTGTTTCAGCATCCTGATTACCGGAAACACAAACGATGAACTAAACGACAGTTCTTTGTGGGCCGAATGGAAAAAACAATTGAACGAATCAAACAACATCGCCTGTTTATTTACCGGAAATACCATCAATAGCAAAGGAAATCCACAATTGCCTGTTGATGGTACTGATTCTGAAATTCCAATTTTAATTGCTCCGGGAAAGGCTGAATGGTTAAATGGCACGGGTAACGGGAAAGAATTCCTCATTCAGATGGCGACTGAATTACAAGAGAATTTTAAAATGCCGGTTTACCTTCCCGAAGCTGCCTGTCCGGGACCAAAAGAAATTATTTTGGATGAACATGTTGTAGTAATCTTACTCGACACATATTGGTGGGTACATAAATTCGACAGGCGTTTTAACAAGTGCGGCATCGAATCTCAATCCGATGTTTTGTTGCAGATTGAAGATGCCATTCGCCGGAATTATTCGTCAAAACATATTGTTTTGGCAGGTTCTCATTCATTAAAAAGTTTTGGGAATACAAGTGGTTATTTTTCGCTAAAACAATGGATGCTGGAAACTCCTAAAACTTTCTTCAGAAAATTACCTGGTACAAATATCGACAACCAGCATCCTGATTTCCGTGGATTCAGAAATGGTATCCTTTCCATTCTTGAAAAATATCCTGATGTTTTATATGTTTCGGGTGGTGAAGCCAATTTGCAGTATTTTCAATACAAAAAGTCGCATTTTGTTATTTCCGGTGCGTGGGGCAAGCCGGAATATGTGAGAAAAAATCTTGTTGAATTTGGCGCCAGTCAAACAGGTTTTGCCCGGCTTGATTTTAACCCCAATGGCGAATGTTCATTAACTTTTTCAAGTGGCTCAGAGGTTCTTTTCACTAAAAGAATTTACAATAAAACTTTGTCGGATGAAAAACAAGGCACAACCGAAACCTTTTTGTTGCCCGACAGTGTTAGCGAAATTGCCAGCAATCGGTACAAAATTTCACAATCAAAATACAAATTGCTGGGAGAGAATTACCGTAATGTCTGGGAATTACCAGTGAAGTTTCCGGTTTTCGATATTGGGAGCAAAAATGGTGGACTAAGAATTATAAAACGCGGTGGCGGGCAACAAACTTACTCGTTGCGGCTTGAGGATACAAATGGTGCGCAATATGTGCTTCGATCTGTCGATAAAAATGTGGATGGGGCCTTGCCAAAAGAGCTGCGAAATACTTTTGCAGTTGACATCGTACAAGACCAGATTTCAGCTTCAAACCCTTATGCAGCGCCGGTTGTGGCAAGGCTTGCCAACCAGTCCAGGATTTTACACACAAATCCAGAGATATTTTATGTACCCGATGACCCGCGTTTTGGGATTTACAGAAACGATGTGGCAAATCAACTTTTTCTCTTTGAAGAGAGACCTGATAAGGATTACCCGATAAATGATAGTGCCGGAATTTCTGCAAAAGTTATTTCAACCGAAGACCTCGTGGAGAATATTACCAAAAACCACAATTATACCATAGATAAAAATGCTGTGGTTCGTGCCCGTCTTTTCGATGTTCTTATTAACGATTGGGATCGGCACGATGACCAGTGGAGATGGGCTGGAGTTGAACAAAACGGTAAAATAATTTATAAACCGATACCCCGCGACCGCGATCAGGCTTTCTTCTTAAATGAAGGGATATTGCCCTGGATAAGCGCGCGAAGATGGTTGCTCCCAAAAATTCAGGGTTTCGACGAAATGACCAAAAACATGGACGGACAATCGTTTAACGCACGTTATTTCGACCGTACTTTTTTAATCAATTGCAGTTGGAGCGACTGGCTTTCCCAAATCGATACCGTAAAGATTCTGCTTGGCAATGGTGAAATTGATTCTGCAATGCTGGCCTTTCCACCTGAAGTCTACTCCATTTGTGGCCAGGAAACCGGGCAGATTTTAAAAAGCCGCCTTGATAACCTGGAAACAATGGCCCGTAAATTATACTTATCGCTTGCCAGAGAAGTAAACATTTACGGAACCAATAAAAACGATTTTTTTGAAATTATTTACGGTGATGAAAATCTGCGAATTAGAGGGTATAAATTATTGAATAACGAAGAAAAAGGAGAATGTTTTTTTGACCGGAAATTTACTAGTGACGAAACCAAAATAATCAACCTGTATGGACTGCAGGGCAAAGACAGGTTTGAAAAGTACGGATTCAGTTCAGACAACATCAAATTAAAAATTATTGGGGGCGAAGATAATGATGAAGTAGTCGGCTTTAACTTAGGTGTTCAGGAAGGTGTTTCACTTTATGATAAAAAAAATACAATAGTTGGCGAAGGGAACCAGAGAAGAATAAGAAATAAATTTGATAAAGAAAAATTGGAATACGACCGGGAAAACTTTGAATACGACATTGTGTATCCGGGAATTTATTCTGGTTTTAATCCTGATGATGGAATATATATTGGCGGTGGCCCCATTTTTACCAAATATTCGCGCTACCAAAAACGCAGATACGAAATTATGGGTAATTATGCATTGGCAACTAATTCGTATAATCTCCTGTTTAATGCATATAACATTTATCCGCTTCGTCATGTAGAAATTAATTTCAATGCTGGCTACAACTCAAGTGGGTATGCAGGTAATTTTTTTGGTTTGGGTAATGAGACCGCATGGAATTCAGATGCAAACAACATCGATTTTTACCGTTTGCAGATGAAACGGAGTTTTGCCCAAATGGATTTTTTAAAATGGATAGATAACAATGAAGTTCATAAAGCCGGGCCGGGAATCCGGTATTTGTTTGCAGATGCAGAGGAAACTCCCGACAGGTTTATATCTCTTCCCTCCAATAACCTTAGTGATAACGATTTGTTGGCACATTCTTATGCCGGTATTTATTTTAAATACATTTTAAATACCGGTGCCCGGCAAAATGGAAAAGCAGAAAAAGAATTTGCCGGAAGTACCGCATTTCCAACCCGTGGAACGCATATAAAAACGCAGGCCGGTTATTTTGTTGGACTTAATGCGCAAACCGATAATTTTTTCAAACTTTCGGGCGATTGGACTACTTATCTGAGTTTTTCGCAGAGGCCGAGGGTGGTTTATGCACTCCGCGCAGGTGGTGAAAAACTTTATGGCAATTATGCTTTTCATGAGGCGGCAAAACTTGGGAATAAAGAGAATTTAAGAGCTCATCGTGAAACCCGTTTTTATGGAGATGCAAGCCTTTATTTAAACGCTGAAATCAGGGTACGGATGAAACAGTTTCAAACTTATCTTATGAATGGTACCATCGGAGTTTTATTCTTTAATGACACTGGGCGGGTTTGGCTAAAAAATGAAACATCAAAACGTTGGCACAATGGCACAGGCATTGGATTTTGGTTTTCACCCTTCGATATGGCAACACTAAATGTTTCTTATGCAATCAGCAGCGAGGATCAGCTTTTGAATTTCACTGTAAACTATCAGTTTTAATCATGGTAAGGATTTTTGTTTTTTTGCTTTTTGCAACACTGATGTTAACGGGTAAAAGTCAGCCCCCTTCAAAAATATATTTAATCAGGCACGCTAAGGTTGATATTAAAAACCCGGGTTGGGGAAATTCAAACGCTGGTGATTTCGGTCAGACCGTGCCACTCTTTTCGGTCAAACAGTGCCACTTTGAAAGATGTTACAATAATACAAAAATTTTTAGTTTTCGGATTTTAAAACTCCTTTTCTCATCGATTCACCTTTTAGGTCGATTCTGTGCGATGAGTTAACAATTCTATCCAAAATAGCATCAGCAATTGTTCCTTCGCCAATAATGTCGTACCAAACTGATACCGGTATTTGGGATGATATTATTGTTGACATTTTATTATACCGGTCATCAATAATATCCATTAACATTTCACGGGACATACTATCAAAAGCCTGCAGGCCAAAATCGTCCAAAATTAATAGGTTGACTTTTTGCAATCGCTCCAATTCTTTAATGTAAGTGCCATCAGTTTTTGATAGTTTTAACTTGGTAAAAAGCCTTGCCGTGTTAGTATAGACAACCCTGTCACCAGTTATACATGCATGATGTCCTAAAGCTTGCGCAAGGTAGCTCTTGCCAACACCGGAAGCACCTGTGATAATTATGTTTTCTTTTCGTTTCATAAATTCCATGGTAGCTAAGCGGTTAAACATGTTTTTGTCAAGGTTCCTTGGCACAGCATGATCAACCCCTGCAATATCTGCTTTTTGTTTAAATCCAGCTTGTTTTATTAATCTGTTCATTTTCTGGTTTTGTTTGTTTTCCCATTCGTGTTCAGTGAGCAGGGCAAGATACTCGTCAGGTGTGGCATCATTTAATTTGTTGTTTTTCACATGTTGCAAATGTAGGTCGGCCATGGCACTTAAACGCATCTGCCTTAATTTTTCGATTGTTTGATTATTGTCCATATTATTTGTTTTAATGATTATTTATAAGCTGAAGCCCCCCGCAGGTTCTCATGGGAAGGGATATGAGGTAACGTTAATTGTTCCTCCGGTAAAGGGTATTGGTCCTGATTGTTCTTCAATATATTGCTGATCCTTTTATAAGAACATGTATCGGCAAACAAAGCTCTTTCACAAGCTTTGTCAAGTCTTTCAGAACCATAGGTGCGATGTAACTGTATAATGCCCATAGATCTCTTGTAAGCTGTTTCCGGATAATCTGCAGTGTCGACCAGTTTACTTATTAACGCAACAACGTTATTACCATGTTTGGCTGCTTTGTTTTTAAAATAATCGGGGCTCCACTCGGTATAGGCTTTATGGCTACTGCTAAGATGTTCTTTGTTGGTATTGTAAACGCCCATGGCAGGATTGCGTCTATGAAAAGCGATCCGTTCATGGTAAAAGTAAACCTCTACAGTTGATCTGGTATAATGTATCATGGTTGATTTCCCGATATGCCGATAAGGGACACTGTAATAGCTTTTATCGGGTGAGAAGTAAACATACCCGATCTTTTGGACTTTTGCCCTACAGTAGTCTTTCATCTCGTACCGGTTTTGGGGCAAGGACTTTAAATAAGCTCGTTCGACCGATTGGAACAGTTCCCTACGGCTACTTTGTTTGCGTTGAAAAAGCAGGTCATTATATGGCCCTAAAAGCTTCCTGATTTCACGGTTTAAATCATCCAGACTAAAAAATGTCATATCCCGTAAAGGATAGTAAATCCTTTGATATACAAGGCTAACAGCATTTTCAACCAAAGCTTTATCTTGTGGGGAATAACTTCTTGTTGGGTTTATTACACACCCATAATGATGGGCAAAATCTTTAAACGTGCGGTTAATCTCCGGTTCATGTTTGCTTGCCCGGGTAACGGCCGATTTTAGGTTGTCTGACACGATGGCTTTTGGAACACCTCCGTAATAAGACAGGGCATTTCCCATACAATGGATCATATCTTCACGTTTCTGGCTTAAACAAGCCTCTACGTAAGTATATTGACTGTTCGGGAGGATAGCAACAAATACCTCGACTGCTATTAATTCACCGGTTTCTTTATCAACTATTTCAAGCTTTTTACCAGCAAAATCAATATAAACCTCTTTACCAGCCTCGTGTTCCAACTTCATTGAGCCTTTGATCTTGGCATACTTTCTCTTGTAATGCTCTAAAAACTGGGTATAGCTATAAGGGTTCTTGACCTGTAACCTATATTCCTCGTAATGGAACTGGAAAGTAAAACCGGGATGGTTTCTGGCCTGGTTAACCTTGTCAAAGTACCCCATTAGCTCATCATACCGATTGTTGTTAATGGTAGTGTGGAAAGTGAAGAGCTCTTTGAGTTGCGGATTTTCCATCTTTAACAACTCTTCAAAGGTGTGTTCACCTGCTTTAAAAAGCTGCATGTAGTTATTTACTGTATTCCGGGAGATACCTAAAAGCTCTCCAATCTCTCGGTTACTTAAACCATCTGTGTGTAAAGTAATAATTTGTTTCAAGTCCATCGAATCAAGTGTATTGGCCATATCGTTTTATTTTTTTTTATTGCGATATAGCAGGTTTAACTTGATCTTTCAAAATGGCACAAAACGAACCGTAAAAGGATCGGCTTCATCTCAGGTGGCACAATTCAAACCGTAAAAATTGGCATAGTTTGAACCGAAATACCTGGCACTAACCGACCGAAATCGGTGGCACAAATCGATCCATAATAGCCAAACGCTGCGCATTTATACAAAGAACAATACAATCGGGCGCAAATCCGGAATTTCAATGCCAACGAAATCAAAGTAAAAATTGAAAACTTCGAAACCGTGGATACCATTTTTTGCAGTCCGCTTAAAAGAGCGGCAGAAACGGCTTCAATACTATTTGGGGAAAATGTGGTAATTAAAAAAGACAGTGTTCTTGTTGAGCTCGACTACCCGGTTGTTAAGTTTCCGGCGGTTCAAATGCCTGTTAAAGTATGGTTCCTCATTTCGCGTGGAACATGGATGATGGGTATAAACAGTAAGGATAAAGAAGATTACCAGCAACGCAAAAGAGAGCTCCGGGATTATTCACAAAAGTTAATTGAATATACAAGCACACACGAAATAACGATTGTAGTAGCCCATGGTATGGTAAACCGCGAGCTTAAAAGGGTTTTAAAAGAACAGGGATGGAAGCCCATAAATCACTACGATTTTTCAACTCTATCAGTGAACTACTTTGAAAAAAATGATTAACAAACGATAAAATATAATTTTTTATTTGCATGTTAGTTAATAATCACTAACTTTGTCGAAAATAAAATAATTGCACAATGAATAATCAGACAGACAGGCAAGCAGAAATAATACTGGTAGCGCTGGAACTTATAAATACGAAAGGTATTCAAGGGTTAACCATCAAAAATATTTCGAAAGAGATTGGAATTTCAGAGCCGGCAATTTATCGACACTTTGCCAGCAAATCAGATATATTACTGGGTGTTCTGAGTAATTTTAAAGAAATGGCCATTATGCTTTCTGAAATAGTTGAAAACTATAATGCAACAGCAACTGAAAAGTTAGATTTTTTGTTTTCACGAATGTTGGATTTGTTTACACAAACTCCGTCAATGGTTTCGGTAATTTTTTCTGAAGAAATTTTCAAGAATGATGAAATGTTAAAAGCCAAAATTAATGAAACCGTCACGCTTCAAACTAAAACAATTGAATCAATTATTTTGCAGGGACAAAATGAAAACCAAATAAGAACAGATATTGATGAAAGAGATTTGGCTTTGCTAACAATGGGTTCATTCAGATTGTTGGTTAAAAAATGGGAATTAAACAATCATAATTTTGATTTACAGAAAGATGGGAAAAAGCTAATCGCAATGTGGAGAAAGATTTTAAATAAAGAATTATGAAAACACAACAAAATGAAATTATAGAAAAAGCAGCCGGAATAATAATGAATTCGGGTGTTGGGGAACTTACCGTTCATAATTTGGCTGATAAGCTTCAGATAAAAGAAAGCCAACTTTACCGGCAGTTAACAAACGATGATGATATACTTTTGATTCTTTTACTCAGTTTTGAAAACGACATTATTCAATTTTTAAGTGGTATGGAGCAAAGCAGCGATTCACCCGAAAATAAACTAAAAATGATTTTCAAAAAGCTGCACTTTATGTTTCTGCAAAAACCATATTACCTGGATATTATTTTTGATAAAAACCTCAAAAACAAGGACAAAAGCATCACGAATTCATTTCTCCGGATTCGCCAACTGGCCGAAAATTATTTAAGGGATATTATTAACAAAGGAAAAACTGAAAACACTTTCAAAACCAGGGTTTCAACTTCTGTTTTGGTGACTAAAATCTTGTCTGATTTTAGAACATTTATGAAAGACGAACAACGGTTTCATGAAGTTATACTTGAAATGAAAAAATTACAAACTTCAAAAGATTAAAATAAAATGAGAATCAAAAAAATTTGGACAAACAGGTTTGTGAATGTTCACATATCAAAACACGCTTTCCTGTTGCTGCTTGCCTTAAGCGTTTTTTCTGCGGGGGAGGCACAAACCTGGTCATTGCAGCAATGTATCGATACGGCCCAGGTGAACAACAAAAACCTACAAATGAGCCGAAATAAAATGGAAATCGGAAGAGAAAAACAAAGCGAGGCAAAAGCCAATCTTATTCCAAAAATCAGCCTGAATGCCGATTACAAGTATTTTGCCGGGTTGCCATACCAGTTAATGCCGCAATCGGCTTTTGGCGGTCCCGAAGGATTGTACAAGGAAGTGCAAATGGGCGTGCCTCACAACATGGGTGCAAACATTCAACTGGCCATGCCGGTTTACAACCCGCAGGTTTACGGTGGCATTGAAGCCACAAAAATTGCTTCGGAGTTAAACGGCCTGCAATACAAAAAAACCGAAGAACAAGTGTTTTTCGAAATTTCGAACCTGTATTACAATGCACAGATACTGACTCACCAAAAAGCGTTTATCGACAGCAACTTGCTGAACACCGGCAAACTGCTCGAAAATTTAAAACTCTTGCACACGCAGCAAATGATTAAAAAAAGTGATGTTTCGAAAGTGGAATTACAAAAGGAACAGTTAAACACGCAGCGCCAACTGGTGGAGAACAATTTTGAGCAGGTAATGAATGCCCTGAAATTTTCGATGGGAATTCCGATTCAGCAGGAAATACAAATTGAAACTGCGGTTAAAAACAAGGAGGAGGTTGACTACCCCAATTCGCTTCCGGTTGATTTGCAGATTGCCCTTACCCAAAACAAACTTTTATCGAGCGAATTAAGTACGCTGAAGGATTCCCGTTTACCCACAATATCGCTGTTTGGAAGTTACGGACAAACCGGCTTTGGTTACGACGAAAAACCCAACGATTTCCTCAACTTTTACCCCAGCGCTTTTGCAGGGTTGCAATTGTCGGTTCCGCTGTTTAACGGAACCGTCACCAAACGAAAAATCAACCAGAAAAACCTTGAAATTGCAAACAACCAGTTACAAATCGACCTGGTAAAAGACCAAAACCAGATGCTGATTGAAAATGCCAAACGACTTCGGTTGGTGAACAGACAAACCATTGAAAACACGCAAAATCAGATAGAACTGGCAAACACGGTTTACAGCGAAATGGTGTTGCAGCAAAAAGAAGGAACAGCAACCCTGACTGATATTTTACTGGCCGACAACGCGGTGCGGGAAGCACAAACCAGCAATTTATCGGCTATAATCGACTACCTGAAAGCCGATTTGGAATTAAAAAAATTAAGTGGAAATATGTCATTAAAAAATTAAATACAGAAACATCATGTTAAAAAAAATTAGTTATACCGTTGTCATTCTGGCACTTGTAGCATTTACCGTTTTTAAACTGAAAAGCAACAAGGAAACCACAGAGAAAAGAGTGTATCAGTACGATAAAGAAAAACCAATCAGCGTTCAGGTCCTTTCGGTTAGCGCAGGTAATTCAGCAAAGGAAACCCTTTATTCAGGCACTTTCGGACCAAATAAAGAAAGTAAATTGAGTGCCGATATTCAGGGAAAAGTAACCGATGTGCTGGTGGATGTGGGAAGTTCCGTTCAAAAAGGACAAACACTTATTCAGTTGGACAATTCGCTTTTAAAACTACAACTTCAAAGTGTAGAAATTCAAATTGAAGGACTGGAAAAAGATGTCAGGCGTTTTACTGTTTTGGCCAAAGCCGATGCCATCCAGGGCGTTCAACTCGAAAAAGCCGAATTGGGTTTACAAACAGCCAAGGTGCAAAAAGCAACGCTGCTGGAACAAATCAGCAAAACCACTGTTCGCGCCCCATTTAACGGAATCATCACTGCTAAAATGACCGAAGTGGGTGCTTTTGCCGCCCCCGGAATGCCCTTGCTTCAACTCACCGATATTTCGAACTTAAAATTTACAGTGAATGTACCTGAAAACGATTTGTCGAGATTTAACGAAGGACAAATCGCTCAGGTTTCGGCCGATGTATATCCCGGACTTTTATTCGACGGAAAAGTTACGATGGTAGGAAGCCATGCAAATATGGGGAACAGTTACCCTGTGCAACTTGCGCTAAAAAACACCGCCGATTTAAAAATCAAATCCGGCATGTTTGGCAAAGTGGCTGCCAAAACCGGTGGTAACAAAAATCAAATTAGTATTCCGGCTTCGGCAATGGTTGGAACCACCATTCAGCCGCAGGTGTATGTCATTAAAAACGGAAGCGCCGTTTTGCAAAACATCACTGTTTCCGAACGTTTTGAAGACAAAGTAATTATTTCTGAAGGCATTTCTGAAGGCGACCAAATTGTAAGCAACGGTTTTATCAATTTGTTCGACGGAGCCAAAGTCACACTAAAATAACTGGAACGATGAATATTACAGAAATTTCGATAAAACGACCATCCCTGATAATTGTGCTTTTCAGCGTGTTTGCGCTGCTGGGAATTATCGGGTATCAAAACCTGAGTTACGAACTGCTGCCCGATTTTAACCAGCCGGTTGTGGTAATTAAAACCATTTACCCGGGCGCTGAGCCTCAGGAAGTGGAAACCTCGGTTTCGCGGAAAATTGAAGATGCGCTGTCGAACCTCGAAGGAGTTGATTACCTCGAAACCAAATCGATGCCCAACGCCTCGGTGATTATTGCCAACCTGAAATACGGAACCAATGTAGACAATGCCATGCAGGATGCGCAGCGCTATATCGACAACATCCGCACCGATTTACCCGCCGACATTCAGAGTCCGGTAATGAGTAAGGTTTCGCCCAACGATTTGCCCATTATTTCAATTAGTGCTACCAGTAATTTGCCGGAAACAGAATTTTTTCAGAAAATGAAAGATGATTTTCTTCCGCAAATTCAACAGTTGAAAGGTGTGGCAGAAATTACGATGCTGGGTGGTGAAGAACGGGAAATACAGGTAAAAGTTGACCAGGAAAAACTCAGGCTCTATAAAATTTCGCTCGCTCAGGTAGTTGAATCCATCAACCGTTCGGGTTTGGATTTACCTGCCGGAAAAGTGCAGTCGGACAAAGTAAACAATTCGGTGCGGCTCACCGGAAAGTTTGCCACGGTAGACGATATTATGAATGTTCAGGTTGCCATGCCTTTTCCGGGAAGTCCGGTGTATGTAAAAGATGTTGCCCATGTAATTGACGGAGTGAAGGAAATTGAATCGGTAAGCCGTTATAACGGTGTGAACGGAATTGGGCTTTTGCTGAAAAAACAGGGCGATGCCAATGCCGTTGATGTTTCGGGTTTGGTGCGTGAAAAACTGGCAGGCATTGAAGAGCAAAACAAGGAAGCCGGGGTAAAATTTATTATTGCCGACGACTCAACCGACAATACCATTGCTGCCGTTGATTCGGTGGTGCACGACTTAATTCTTGCGGTAATTTTAGTGTCAATTGTGATGCTGCTGTTTTTGCGCAGTTACCGGAATTCGCTCATCGTTTTAATTTCTATTCCCACCTCGCTGATAACGGCTTTCGCGGTGATGTGGCTGCTGGGCTACACCTTAAATCTGATGACCTTGCTGGCCATGTCGCTGATTATTGGAATTTTGGTTGACGATGCCATTGTAGTTCTGGAAAACATTCAGCGACATTTAGATAAAGGCAAGGAAAAACGCACCGCTTCGATGGACGGACGTATGGAAATTGGCTTTTCGGCCCTTTCCATCACCCTGGTTGACGTGGTGGTATTTTTACCGATTTTGTTTTTACAGGTGTTTATTGCCGACATGCTCAAACAATTTGCCGTGGTGGTAATCACTTCAACCTTAACCAGTTTGCTGGTTGGTTTCACCTTAACTCCCTGGATGGCGTCGCGCATTGGGAAAAAAGAAGATTTGCAGCCCACCAATATTTTTAACCGCTTTTTACTATGGTTCGAACACCAGCTGGTAACCTTTATAGAGTGGTACGGCAAACAATTAAAGTCGGTGTTAAACCACAAACTTGTTTTTACAGGAATTGTGCTCTTATTGCTGGTTTTTACTGCCGGAATGATGAAACAGGGAATCATTGGGAAAGAAATGATGTCGACCGGCGACCAGGGCAAATTTCGCCTGAACCTTGAATTTGATAAAACCATCACCGTTCAGCAAAACAACATTGTTTCGCAAGAGGTTGAAAATTACATTTTACAACACGATGAAGTAGCCACTTTGTTTAGCAACATTGCCGGCCCCAGCACCGGAATTGGAAGTTTGGGCGTGGGTTCGGCCAATAAATCGGAATTTACCATTCAGCTAAAACCCGATGAAGAGCGGAATGTAAAAACAGAGGCTTTTATGAAATCGCTGCGGAATGAACTGGAATCGGAATTTTCGGGAATCAACTTTTCCATGGCTTTTATTGGTTTGTTGCCCAAGTCGGCGCCCATTAAAATTACACTCAGCGGTGCCAATCTGCAGGAGGTAATGCATAGCGCCGAAGATTTGCAGGCTGTGGTTGAAAATTTACCCGGAGCTGATAATGTTCAACTTTCGGTGGTTGAAGGAAATCCGGAATACAAAGTGATTCCCGATAAAGATAAAATGCAGCGCCTGGGCTTAACTACCGCCTATGTGGGGCTGAATTTACGCACTGCTTTTACCGGTAATGAAAACGCCTCGTTAACCGAAAACGGCACTGAATATCCGGTACGCATCTGGCTCGACGATTTTAACCGGAAAAATTTTGAAGATGTTCAGAACCTGACCATTATAAATCCGATGAACCTGCCCATTTCGGTTTCGCAGTTTGCCGAGGTAAAACAGGATAATTCGCCCTCGCTGCTCGAACGGCTCGACCGCCAGGCTTCGGTAACACTCACCGCCGAATCGTTTGGCCGGCCGTCGGGAACATTGGCCGACGATGTTATTGCCCACCTCGAATCGCACCCGCTACCCGAAAATGTGAAACTAACCTGGGGTGCCGACATAAAAACCCAAAACGAAAGTTTTGGTGCGCTTGGTTCGGTTTTGTTGATTTCATTTATTCTGATTTACCTGATTATGGTGGCTTTATACGACAGTTATATTTATCCGTTTGTGGCGCTGTTCGGGATTCCGGTTGCGGGTATTGGCGCGTTTCTGGCACTAAATTTATCGGCCAACGACATTACACTTTTTGCTTTGTTAGGTTTAATTATGTTGATGGGGCTCGTCACCAAAAATGCCATTTTAATTGTTGACTTTACCAACCAGTTAAAAGCCGAAGGCAAACATTACACAGAGGCATTAATCATTGCCGGGAAGGAACGCATGCGCCCCATTTTAATGACAACGCTTGCCATGGCCATTGGAATGTTGCCGATTGCACTTGCCCAGGGAACCGCCAGCGAATGGAAAAACGGACTGGCCTGGGTGATAATCGGCGGATTGCTTTCTTCCCTGATTCTCACTGTATTTCTGGTTCCGGTGGTTTATTATGCCGTGGATTCGGTAAAAGAAAAATTCAGCAAAAAGAACTAAAATGAAAAATGCGCTGATAATAATCCAACTGCAAATGGTTTTTCTCTTACTCACTTCCTTTCATAAAAAAGAAGAACCAAAACCTGCGTTGACGATTAGGGTAAATAATTTGAGAAATTCAAACGGGGTGGTGCAATATACTTTGTACACCACCCCGGATGGGTTTCCCGATGAACACTACAAAAAATACTATCGAAAAAGCACGGCAAAAATAGAAAACGGGAATTCTGAATTAACTTTTCAAAACCTTCCTGCCGGTAAATACGCGGTGAATATTCTGCACGACGAGGATTCCAACGGAAAAATAAAAAAGGGCTTACTGCTTCCAAAAGAAGGAATCGGATTTTCAAATTACCAATCCATTGGAATTTCAAACCGCCCGGTATTTCAAAAGGCTTCGTTCGAATTATTGGATGATTTAAAAATGAATGTCAGGATTATATACTTCTAAAAAATGAAAAATCGGGTTTATCTTTTTCTGCTAATCACTTTTGTTTCACTGTCAGTTTCCGCACAAAAAAACGAAACAATTGCAGGCATCGGATTACCTCTGATTTCGCAGGTGAACCAGGGGAACAGTTACATCACCTTTCCAGTCGATATTGGGAATATTGAACCGCTTTGGTTTGAAGGAAATGTGATACCGAATTTCTATTTGCGGCAAAGTCAGAACTCCCGGTTAATGGGGGTTTTAACACCCCAAATAATCATCAGGATGTACCAGGAAGAATCGTTCCCGGTGCGCACGCCCAGTTACATGCCACAACTAACGGTATATTACCGGCTCACTGAATTGGATAAAACACCGGCTTTAAATCTGTTTGGCCGTGTCGCTCACCACTCAAACGGACAGGAAGGGAATTTCTTTTTGGAGGATGGCAGTATTAATACAAAATCGGGGAGTTTTGCCACCAACTTTTTAGAACTGGGTTTTATTGCTACCAATTTAAATACACGTTTTAATGCCTACCAGTTTTTCAAAACTTCGTTCGAAGTTCACCCCGAAGGTTTTATTCAGGAAGAATTAATGGGGATTTACAGTCGTTACCGATGGCATAATTCGTTCTCAATTTTTAAGCTAAATTCAGGCTCACCTTCTTCCAATGGAGAAAGACCAGCCATTTCCTTAAAAGGGGAAACCACCTGGATGTTTGGAGATTACAATCAACTCGATGCCTTTTCCGCCGAAAGATTAAATCTGAGCCTTACTTTTTATTATCACCCAAAATTTTTGGAAGACATCGGGCTTTTTGTTCAGTATTATCATGGTTCCGATTATTACAACATGTATTTCGACCACCGGCTGGATGTGCTTCGCTTTGGTTTTATGACAGAGAAATTAAGATTTTAAATTAACAATGGATAGAACTGCCTTGAGTACAGAAGATAGAATTATTAACGCCGCCCGGGAAACCTTTCTGAAATACGGCTATCACGGCACAAAACTCCAACAGGTTGCCGAAAGTGCCAAAGTGAACAAATCGGTTATTCATTATTATTTTCGTACGAAGGAAAAGTTATACAAGACAATTTTGAGGGAGATTATTCTATTAATAGAATCGACTGACTGGACTGACGCACGAACGCGTGACGTGAACTCAAATGTAAATTGGTTTCTTTTTACTGAAATGTACAATAACAAAAACCTTTTTGAAAATACAATTAAAGAGTTGTATCCAAACGACTGGAGGAAAAAACAACATCAGATAGTAGTCTTGTTCGAAATTGAGAAAATATTTTAAACTCACGAGGCAAAAATTAAATTTTATTAATTAATCCTTACTATTGCAAGCACATTGCCAAAGCCCCACCAGCCAACGCTACAACCAAAGCTTTTTCAAAGAGCTTGCAAAGCCAACGCGCGGTGTGCTAAATTTCCAAAAATTTGACGACATTTAAAAAATAAAAAACGCTGCACTTGCAATCAAAAAAGACTAAATGTAATACAAAAATGAATCGTAAAGGAAATAAAAACAATGGTTTACAAGACTGTAATGAATCAACACCAGGCGGTAATAAATAGAACTCTGAGCGGCGCGCAGCGCCCAGTGAGGAGTTTCGGTTGAACTACATCCATCCCGCTACGGTGCTATGTACTTAAAGAAGGT
>NZ_JBNPXV010000022.1:0-39621 GCF_050433125.1 Roseimarinus sediminis
TCTTCCGAAAACTTACGTAAATGTCTGACTTTTTTTCCCGTTTTAATCATAATTATTTCTGTTTTAAAACGGTCAACCTATTTCAGGGAATGACAGAATTGTTCTACGGATGCAGTGTCGTATTTTTGTGTTATCGTGCAGTTGTAAACCATAAGCTCTGAATCTTCCTGACTACTGACTTTTTCCTTTTTTTTTCATTTTTTTCATTTTTGAGGGTAACCTTTTTGCCTTTTTCGGAATTAACAGGTAGAAGAATTGCTGATGCGAGGTGTTATTAAAACACAGGGTTATTTACATAGAATAAAAATAAATAATCAATAAACGATACATCAATTTCTTCGTGTTGTTTATTTTTTTTAGATTTGGGCAAGTTAAACTGTAACTAAAATTAAAGCCAATGAAACGAGCATGATACGCTAACTGGCGGATGCGAGTTCCATTAGTCGCCATTGAAAATTATAAATTCAGACGAATGAATATCCCCCGGTATTCCAAAATGCAAAGTCGCATTCCATTGTATAGTAATTCAATCTATCATTGCATACATCATAAAATCATGATGCCTATGGAGAAAACTTAAAAGTGTGATAAGTTTTTGTTATCTGATGGCATTTCTAAATCACCCATAATATAGCAATTACTAGAAGGATATTAGACTCTATTTTTTATTGCACACCCTGCAGAAGAAAAAGAAAAGGCAAGCACGTCAGGTCAAATTTCTGGCTATCCACCAGTTGTATTTGATGGATGTGTTAGTGGAACATTGTATACTCGTTTTTGTCCTATGCCAACCTATAATTTTAATTTTAACTTTTAGAGGTTAAGTTGTCCGGGGCTTGATTAATACCAACTCCCTGGCATCATATCTAAAATGCAATGAAATATTTTTATCTTATTTTCTTATTGTTTGCTGTTTTAACTACCAAATCACAAGTTAGAACCGGTTTTCAGTTGGGTGGCAACATCATGCATGACCGAACAGAGATGCCCTATCTTGTTCATTCTTTCCATACGGGAGGGGAAGCAGGCATAGTGCTTGAATTCCCATTGATTAAAAATAGTTTTGTGCTATCCACCGGCCTCAATTTTTATGATTATTATTATCAACTTAGGCCCAATGAAGTAGGAGTAAGCTATAACTCTAGCTATGGAAGTACTATTCATCTTTTTGCAAATATAAATGAGGCAGGCGTAAATTTACCCTTAAAACTTTCTTTGATTAGGAATCGCTTTTTATTTGAAGCAGGTTTCAAGCTATGTAAGAATGTGTCCTCTTCAAACGAAATAAAAGAACGGATAGCTGGAATGACCTATGGTTATCCCGATTGGCCTGATTATATTCAGGGTGTCAGTTATGATGAAATTAAAATTGCAGAATATAAATGGTTTTTTGAAGTTGGAGCAGGTTATTTGATAAGCCCTCATTTGAAAGTAAGTATTGAATATGCATGGGGTCTGAATGATTATATGCAACACACCATGTACCTTAAAGTGGTTAATGATGAGCTTATCTCTCCACCCGAGGAGTATAAAATACAGTTAAATAAAATAGGTATGAACCTGGTTTACTTCCCCCGCTGGGATTTTATAAAGAAAAAGAAGAATTCGTCAGAGAAAAGGGGATTGTTAAAAGAGTTTTATCAATAATCCTATGAGAGGTTTATTTATACTATTCTTTGTAAGTCTGGGTTTTTCATCCAAGGCTCAGATGCAAATCGGGTTCAGTCTTGGCGGCTTTGTTATTAACGATCGCTACGATGTGCGATACCTCGAAACCCAGAAAAGTAACGGGATTGAGGTTGGGGTTGATGCTGAGATACCTGTATTGAAGGATAAGTTGGCTATAGAAACAGGCTTGCATTTTTATAATTATTCTTACAATTTGATAAGAAGCGATGAGGAAATATGGTTCTTATATGAGGTTGGTGAAATAAATGCTGATTATTATAAAGATATGGATGATCTTGGGTTGAGCTTTCCTTTTACTCTCAACTGGAGACAATGGAAGGTGCAACCCTTCGTTGGTGCTAATTCTTCTTTTAGTTTTACTTCTCAGAAGGAGTCGATTGGACATTTAGAACGTCTGGGAGTGCGTAATAATAATGATATTCGTATAACTTATGAGGCTACAGATACTATTCGTTTTGCACCTTGTACCATTAGTGCTATTGCTGGTATAAATTATGTTCTTTTACGGAATTTAAAATTGAGGTTTCAATATTCAATGGGGTTAAACGACTTTATTACCCACCGCATTTCGTCTAAAGTTGTTGACGGGGTGAATGTTGGCGGGACAACCGTTTATGGTAACCGGATGGACCGTTTTCAGTTAACGGCAATTTATATTCCCGATTGGAAAAAGAACAAAGTGAAGAGGCAAAAGAAGAAAGCGGAAAGGCCTTCGTTCAAGGAACGTGTTAAAATGTTATATCTGTGAGGTATTTATTTTTGTTGCTAATGTTGCTGACCAACCTGGCGCATGGTCAAAGGGTTTATTTAACAGGAGTTGTGAAATCGCCTGCAGGAACTAATGTACCCTATGCCCTGGTGAGCGACTCGTTAAATAACAGCGCTGTTTATACCGACAATAAGGGGTATTTCGCCATACAGTTAAATAAGCCGCTTTGTTCACTCAAATTCAGCCATGTTGCTTATGCGCCAATAAAACAAGATTTTATACTCATCAGTGATACTTTTATAACGGTAACGTTGAATGATATTGAAATACCTGAGATATTGGTACAAGGAACGCCTTTGTCCAAACAGGCCATGCTGGGCGTTAATTTTCTCGAAGGAAGGACGATACAAAATATCCCTTCATTTTTTGGTGAGCCCGATCTGATTAAATCGATGACTGTGCTTCCCGGAATTTCAGGAGGCATCGATCTTTATTCGGCTGTTTATGTGAGAGGCGGAAGCCGCGATCAAAATTTGTTTATGCTTGATGGAGCCCGGTTTTTTACCACTTCGCATGCCGGTGGCTACCTGTCGTTGTTCAATCCCGATATCATCAGCCATGTGGATATTTACAAGGGAATTGCACCTGCCAGCTTTGGCGATGGCATATCATCGCTTGTAGATGTTCGTTTGAGCGAGGGCAGTGATGTCCCCAAATTGAATGTAGATATTGGAACTTTGCGATCGGGCTTTTTAATCGAATCGAAAGGGAACACAAAGGTTTTTGGGATGTTGGCAGGCCGTTTTTCCTACATCGATTTCATAACAGGCAGCGCCTTTAAAGCGTTTGTTGACGTGAAGGAACTGGGCGATGGTAATCTGGACTTTAACCGCTTTAATTTTTGGGATTTAGATGGGAAAATAGTCTATAAACCTACTGTTCGTACATCGCTTTCATTGAATGCTCATGCCGGACGTGATGAAAATTCATTTTTTTACCAGGGAGGTGAAGTGATTGAACCCCTGGGAAACACGAAAGTGAAAGATCAAAATGGAAATTATATCGATAACCACAACCTTACCCTGAACCTGAAACATCTTTTTTCATCGGGCTTAACCATAAAAAACACGGCATGGTTCACGTACTATAACCTGGCACTTAAAAGTAATAAAGAATACTTTGTATCGTTGCAGCCGGCAGCTCTTTATCGCTACGAGAAAAGGACTTATGTAAAAGATTTTACTGAAAAAATGGAGCTGAGTAAGCTGCTGAACAATAATCACTTTGTAAAAGCGGGTTTTCAGGCATCGTTGTTTACGGTAAACCCTTCGCATGGTGAAAAGTATGATGAAATATTGGCAATCGATTCTATTTTTGGTTATGAAAATCAGACTGCATTCGAAGGGGCACTTTTTATTGACGATGACTTCGAACCATTCCCAAATTCAAAGCTTAAAATTGGGTTGCGATCTGTTTTCTTAAATACCAATGATACCAACTACCTGAGCATTGAGCCCCGCCTTTTGTTCAGCTATCAGTTAGCTCCAAATTGGTCTGCTAAAACGGGGTACTCCCGGGCCAGCCAGCCTTTTCATACGCTGGTTGAAACCTATGGCTATTTTGAGAAGGAAAGCTGGGTTTTGGCAAACGATCGGTTTAAACCACAGGTGGCCAATCAGTTTTCATGCGGACTGTTTGGGAAAATTGCCGGCACTTCCATTGAGGTGAGTTCTGAAGCATATTATAAGAAAATGCAAAACCTCCTTTTTCTAAATCCCATTGCCTACGACATTTTAGACCTATTTGATTTCATATACAAGAATGGAGAAGGTAAAAGTTATGGCGGCGAGTTGCTGATTCAAAAAACAAATGGTAAAATTCAATGGTCGGTGGCCTATACCCTGGCATGGTCGAAACGGAAATTTGAAGACATCAATAATGGAAACTGGTTTTATGATGCATTCGACCGAAGGCATGATTTAAATGTGGGATTTCATTATTTCAGTGGTGAAAAGAATTCATGGAATTTTAATTATCTCTACCAGTCGGGAAGGCCTTTTACGCTTCCGCTTGCCTATGTTCAGCAAACACCATTTTATACCGGGTTTTATGTTACCGGTGGCGTCAACAACTCACGCATGCCTTCGTACAAACGTTTCGACATTTCGTACAAGCGGAAAGGCAGGTTTTTATGGGGCAGGGAAAGCGAGCTGACCTTATCGGTCTTGAACGTATTTGCCCGCAAGAATCCGGTTGGCATGTATGTTCGTGACGGCAGGCTGTTCATGACCTCTCTCTATCGTGTAATGCCTTCAGCCAGTTTAAAAATCAATCTTTTAAAAGCGAATTAGTCATGAGGAATCAACTGGTTTTAATGCTTGTTTTGCTGTGCTTTGGTTTTTTGAATTCGTGTTCAGAAACAAGAACTGAGGTTTTCGACGGCAAGGAGTATTATGAAGGCGATCAACTTGCGGTTGTGGGCTATTTGTCGAATAAAGGAGTTGTTGTACATGTACAGAAAACCCAGTCGGCTTTGACTGCCGATACAAGCTATTCGATTGTTGAGGATGTTCAGGTAAAACTGTTGACTTCCGATGGTCATGTTGAGTCGGTCGAATTTCGGCAACTTGATCGTTATAATTTCGTTTCTGCAGAAAGTTTTATACCTGAAAAAAACTGCGCTTATAAAATTGAGGTTTCAGCCCCCGGTTTGGAAACCGTAATTTCGGAAGCACAAACAGTAATGTCGGGGAAACAGATCAATTCGGTCAAGCTGGAAATAGAGGAGCGGAATTTTCATGTTGAAGATACCACAGTGTATACCTTATTTGGCAGACCCCGGGCGGTCTGGTGTTCTTATTTCATCAATAATTCTGATCATAGCATTTTGAATAACTTATCCCGGTTTCTGTTTCGTTGGAACAATGAATTATATGAGTTTAAACGGATGGGTGACTTTCAACGTTATGAATGGCCCCCTTATTTTTTCAACCTTGAAATGGGTACTCAAAATTATATCGATATTCCGGAAATTGTGTCCGGGAGAAAGTATTTTTATGACCAGCTATCTACTCAGGATTCTATAGATTACAATGGAATAAAATGGCAGGTAATCGACCGTATTGATGAGATCGTAGTTCAATCAGTAGTATTTTCAGCCGACTTTGTTCACTTTTTTGAGCAGGTTAATGAGTACCTTGAACAACGATCAGATCCTTTTTCCATTATGGCAGAACAAATACCCAGTAATATGTCGAACAATATTGGCTACTGGGGCAATGTTTTTATTGATGAAAAAGTTGTAAACCTGCCTGCTACTCCTAACGATACGATTACCTATCATTTTTAATTTCGACTGAAAAATATTTTCCTGCTTTAGAACGCTTTCAGCTAACGCGCGATGGTGCAAGCGCCCAAAAGAGCGTTTTCTACTTACTTTTTTGTTGTGACGCCAGTTTATACCTCAAACCTACCCCGCGAGGCGTGTTGATGTCGATTTAAGCGCATTTCAGCTAAGTTGCGCTTTGGTAAAGAAAATGTTAGGTGTTAGACTATAGATAAAAAAGAAGGATGTATAATACGTTCCCAGATCCATTTTCGGGTAAGCGTGCTGTTGTACTGTCGTCTAGTCGTAGCGTAGTTGAACCGCGTTACAGTCGTGCATTTTCTTCTTAGTCTTTCTTACTAATGACTTAGTGACTAATGACTTTCTCTTTTTTTTTCATTTTTTTCATTTTTGAGGGTAACCTTTTTGCCTTTTTCGGAATTAACAGGTAGAAGCCTTCCTGGTGTTTGTTTCATTAAAACCATAGCATTGTTAACATAGAATAAAAAAAATGAATAATAATTGTACACATAAATTTCTTCGTATTGTTTTTTTTTTTTTTAGATTTGGACAAATTGAATTGTAACTATATCAAAACCAATGAAACGAGCATGATACGCTAACAGGCGGATGCGAGTTGCCCCGATAAATCGGGGCAAGCTATTAGTCGCCATTGAAAATTATAAATTTTAGACGAATGAATATTCCCCAATATTCCAAAGAGCAAAGGCTCAGTCAATCGAAGAGTGATTTAATAAATTTCTGCTCAAATCATAAAATCATGATGCCTATGGAGAAAGCCTGATGAGTTTAATCGGGTTGTCGTGAGTATTGTCGAAATTATTTTATTAAGGTGGAAAATAAAAAAGGCAACACAATCCGAAGATCATGCTGCCTAATGTACAATTAATAAAATTTATTAACTGGTTTGGGAGTTACAGCTCCCAAACCGCAATATTAAGAAAAAATGAAAAAATTATATCTATATTTTTTTTTAACGATCACAATTTTGCTGTTGAATTCATGTGTCGAAGAATTTGTGAATGATAACTATGCAGAACGCTTAGAAAAAGAGATACCAATCCAACAAGATACTGATATAATCTTCAATGGCGATTATCTACAATTTAAATCTTTAGAAGTTTATGATAGTATTTGTAAAGTACTTTCTGATATGGAATATGAAGAATTCCAGCAATGGGAAAGTAAAATTGGGTTTAAGTCGGCTAGAACATGGAAGGAAAAATTCATAGATGAAATAACGAATACAGACAATAAAGAAGCCCAAGAAGCAGTTACTAGTGAATATTCCGACAAGTTTAACTACGATGCAAAAAATCAAATTGTTAGATATCGTTTTTTTGCAAACTCGTTGGATCGGGTCTTAAATATTGATGGTTATGTTCAAATAGACAACTCTTTATATAAATTTACAGAAGACAATCAATATATTTCATATGATGGAAACAAAAGTAGGATTGAAGATGCCTTATTGAATAATGAAATGAAATCACAGGAAATCAATAATGATCACTTACTGTTTGTTAAGAATGAGAATAGTTATAAATCGAGCAATACAGTTGCACTTGAAGGAATCAAGACCGTTGGAGAAAGAAGATTGATATATTCAGTTAATGAAATAATTTATTCAACATTCTATGCTATTGATCCTTATACAGGAATTGCCTGGTACCAATGGGGTTATGGAGTAAATCTTAAAATGAGTCAAGAAAAATTAAACTGGCTAAATAAATGGAAGGCTAATGGCGCTTTGTACTATTTACGAAACATGTTTATGTATTGGCACGAGGTCGGTATTGGTGGGCCAAGCTTTGATGGACCTATACCTGACAAGAATTATACTAAAAAATATAGAACTGAAGTGACACATTATTTTATAGATGTGGGCTATATTGATACATATGCAGGTAGTGCCGATTTTGCATATAATTTGGATGTTACATTTTGGTCTTCAGGAATAACCGAAAGCAATAAAATTTCGATTAGTATTGATTAATAAACATGAAAAGCGGCTGCTTCAAAAGATAGAAATTGACTTTTTGCAAAAGTACATGCATATTTTGGGGCAGTCTCTTTTTATTTTCCATGCGTATGTATAAAATCATAATAATTATCGTGTTGATGCTTTGCGTAACTTATAATTATGCCCAGATATACTCGATAAGTGGCTTTGTGAAAGACAGCAGTTCGGGAGACCTGTTGCCTAATGCGCACATTGTTAATAAATCGGATGGCGAATGGGTCATTGCCAATAGTTACGGTTTTTTTGTTTTAAAAACAACGAGCAATTCTGTTGAGTTGAAAGTCTCTTTTGCCGGCTACAATGCATTGGAAAAAATGATTGAAATAAATTCTGATACGGTTATTACCTGCAAGCTGACATCCGACAACCGGATTCAGGAAATTGTGGTTAAAGAGTCGAAGAAAACAGTTAAAAATGAAGTTGGTCATGCAAGGCTAAGCGGTAAAGAAATAGAACAAATACCATCGATGCTGGGCGAAAAAGATTTGTTGAAAGCATTACAGCTTTTACCGGGAATAAAAATGGGGCGTGAAGGCAGTTCTGGTTTATATGTAAGGGGCGGTACACCGGGTCAAAACCTGATTTTACTCGACGATGTGCCGGTATATAATGTTAATCACTTGTTTGGTTTCTTTTCTGTTTTTACTCCCGAAGCAATAAAAACTGTCGATGTGTATAAGGGGGCATTCCCTGCCCGTTATGGAGGACGTATTGCATCGGTTCTGGATGTGCGCATGCGCGAAGGAAATTTGTACAAAACAAAAGCGGATATAACCATAGGAAATCTATCCTCAAAAATTGTATTTGAAACACCATTAATCATGGAAAAGGCATCGTTGCTTGTGTCTGCACGAAGAACCTATTTAGATATTTTCCTTTATCCGTTAACTTCAAATAAATCGTACGATGGTAAAACAAGCGATAAATCGGCATATAATTTTCACGATTTAAACATGAAACTCTTCTGGGATATCAATAATTGGGGTAAAATATACTGGAGCAACTATACAGGAAGGGATATCATGAGTTTTGTAACGAAAAGCGATTTCACTGATAATATTACAGATATAGGAATACAGGGAAAGAAACAAGCATCGTATAGTAAATACCATTGGGGAAATTACACTTCATCGTTAAGATGGAACAAAGTATTTTCAGATAAACTATTTATGAATACTACTTTAATCTTTTCAAGGTACACTTATGTGTTCGACTTAGAGGATAATGTACATTTCTATAAGGAAATTGAAAGTGAAGAAAAAACCACCTATAATAACACATCAGGAATTACTGACTGGGGAGCTAAAATCGATTTTGACTATTTCATTTCGAACAATAGCCATTTATCTTTCGGTATAAATGGTGTGCAACATGCATATATTCCCGGTAAAGTTTTGTTAAAGTATACCCATAGCGATGGAGATAAGTTTGAAGCACATTCGGGGAGTAAGGTTGATGCTTATGAATTGAACTCATATGTAGAGAACAAAATATTACTATTCAATAAATTGCAGTTGTTTGCCGGAGTGCATTACTCCATTTTTAAGACGAACGATACGAGCTTTAACTCATTTCAGCCGCGTATTCGATTATTATTAAATTATGGTGAATGGGTTTTCAAAAGTTCAGGTGGATACATGGTTCAACCGGCCCATAACCTTGTAAACAGATCTACATCGTTGGCCGTTGATATTTGGGTGCCTTCGCACAAAAACATCAACCCATCTTCTTCAGTACAGTTTGATTTGGGCTTTAGCCATTCAATAAGCAATAATTTAGAGATAAGCCTTGAGGGCTATTGGCGGGCAATGAATAACATCATTACTTATAAAAAAGGTGAATCATTTATAAGAATTCATGAAAACTGGTCAGACAAAATTATTTCAGGCAAGGGAGCGTCGTATGGTGCGGAGTTGATGTTGCGAAAACCGACCGGAAAAACTACAGGATGGCTTGGTTACACGTGGTCGGTTTCAAATCAGCAGTTCGATGAATTGAACCATGGTGAACCTTTTCCCTCTGATTTCGACAGGCGTCATTATTTTACCGTAGCTCTAAACCACAAGGTTTCAAAACGCATTGACCTTTCAGGTAATTGGGTTTTTGCTTCGGGCGAACCCATTTCTTTCTCAACTACAGCCTACGATGGGGATACGTTTTATGGACAGTCGCCGCAGGAGGTAAGTTACCTGGGAGTGTTTGATAAACACATTCATGCACCCGACCAGATCATTTATTACAGGAGTGTTAACCAATATCGCCTGCCCGCATATCACCGCCTCGATTTGGGGATCGATTTTATTAAGGACAAAAAGAATGGTACACGCACCTGGTCTATTTCACTGTATAATGCCTATGCACAAAATAATCCATTTATGTTGAGCGTCGAAATGGACGAAGAAAGCAGAAAACTTGAATTGGTAAACTCAACTCCATTCCGTTTTTTGCCATCATTGAGTTATCGCTTTGTATTCAATTAATTAAATACGATGAAGAAAATAAGCTATATTCTTTTTGTTCTTTGGACTTGTGCTTGCAACAATACTGTTTCATTTGATTTTCCTGAGGATGAAAACTTGATTTATTGCAACGCTCTCTTCTCGCCTGATCAATATTGGCAAGCAACAATAGGTTATACTTATTCATTTTCGGGTAACAGTTTAGATTCACGAATAGAAAATGCCCTTGTATTTATTACTGATGAAAACAACGACACCATATATTTGAACCATAATAAAATGGGCGAATACATTTCTGAAAGCCAGAAGCCTGAAGAAGGTGTTGCTTATCGCATTTTTGTAGTTATTGAAAACGATACTCTGAAAAGTAGTGAAAGTCGAATTCCGGATGATGCTGCGTTTGATATCATTGAGATGAATGAAGATCGCGGGAATGTTCAGTTTGATCTTTACACCCTTTCTGAAGTATATGAACTGAAGTGCCGGCTAAACATTAGTGGTGAAGACGTTCAGGGTATTATGATACGAAACTTAATATTTGATGACAATAGCGGCAGGGGTATATCCTATTATGCTATCAACGAGGAAGTGTTGAAAGCGGTAAGTGACAGTACCGGTAATACTGTAGCTTCGGATAAACTGCGGCTGCTTAAGGGTGATACAATTTACAGTTATGATGATTTCAGTGAAATGGTTATTAGGCTGGCCGGTAGTTATTTGAATGAAACATTAATCTATTATATAACCGAGGCATCTTACGCTGGTACATCAATTGTCAGCAACGAGCATACAAGAATAAAAACAAATTGCTATTCAGCTGCTCCTCAATTTGTCAATTTTGGGAATGAAAATTATACACTGCTTGGTAACTTTCACTCTTCAGCTGATTTTGATATTTATGTATGGGATTTTCTTACTGGAGACTATTGGCTGGATGTAAAAATATTAAGCCCGGAAGCATTTGCTTACTACAATGATTTAATAACCCAGTATTCAAGTAGAATTGATCAACACAGCATTCAACATCCGGTTTATTCAAATATTGCAAACGGCACTGGCATTTTTGCGGGATACAAACAACAATTAATACATTATGTAGAAAACAATTAATTTGAAAACTATCAACCTCAACTTCCTTTTCTACTTCTGCCTTCTGCCTGAAAACTTTTTCCTTTTTTTTCATTTTTTTCATTTTTGAGGGTAACCTTTTTGCCTTTTTCGGAATTAACAGGTAGAAGAATTGCTGATGCGAGGTGTTATTAAAACACAGGGTTATTTACATATAATAAAAATAAATAATCAATAAACGATACATCAATTTCTTCGTGTTGTGTATTTTTTTTATATTTTGGCATGCTGAAATGTAACTAAATAAAAGGCAATGAATATCCCCCGGTATTCCAAAGCGCAAAGTCGCATACCATCGAATCGTAATTTAAATAATCATTGCATACATCATAAAATCATTTAAGACTGAAATAATGTGCATTTTTTTTATCCTTGTAAACTAAAATCAAAGTCCCGATAAAGGAAAGAAACCATGCTAAAATCCCCGTACCCTCTTATTCTCATGTTGCTTGGCCAGTTATTCCTTCAAAGCTGCCTGAAACTGGTCAGCGATGAGTTTCCGGAGTTTCCCAAAGCACCAACAGTCAATGCAATTTTAAAAACCGGGAAGCCGGTGGAAATTAATTTAACCTATGCGGGAACCATCGATTCTTCCAAAATTGAAGTAATTGAAAATGCCCAAATCGATCTTTTTGTTGATCAGCACTTTGTTCAGTCGTTGAGTTACCATGAGCTTGGAAACTACCAGTCGACTGTGATTGTTGAAGCCGAAAAGGAGTACCAATGCATCATCGTGGTACCCGGATTCGATACGATACGCTGCAGACAGTATGTTCCGGAATTAACACCGGTTCTTCATGTTGAATACATTGACACTTCGGGCTTCGACGAAGAAGGAAGACCTTTTTACGCCTTCAAATTAACTTTTCCAAACGATAAAGGAAAGAAGAATTACTTTGAGATTGATCATAAGCGCCTTCGCTTTAGTGAAGGAGGGCCTCCGGTTTTTTATGCCCAATCCTATATGGTGGGCATTGAGGATCCGGTTTTTCTTAACGAAGGCATCGAACGGAGTATATTTTCCGATGAGTTATTAAACGATTCAACGTATACCATCCATTATAATTTTTATCGAAAATACAATCGAACAATATGCAACGAAGAAGGCTGCATCTCGTACGCTTATCCCGAACTCATTGAGTTCCGGTCGGTAAGTGAGGATTATTATCGTTATATCAAACAACTTGAGTTGTATCATCTGGGGCGTCTTACCGGCTTTGAAGGCAACCTTACAGCCTTCCCTTTGTACTCAAATATTGAAAATGGATACGGCATATTTGCTGCCTACTCCTATGTTCAAACCGACACAATTTTTCCAGCTTATGTACACTAGGATTTTGCCCTTACTTTTTTTGCTTTCTTTATTTTCATTTAACGCAGTGGCAAAAACTTTTGTGTCGGGTTATGTGCGCGATGCACAAACAGGAGAGAAACTAATTGGTGCCTATGTTGTTGAGCAGGGCAGCACCAATGGCACCAGTACCGACATGAACGCATACTTTAACCTGGCACTTTCAGGCAAAGTGCTTCAGGTGTCATTTGTTGGTTATCAGCCTCAGACCATCAGAATCGAAAGAGACACTTTGCTTGTTATTTACCTTGAAAGTGCCAACGAAATTGAAACAATCGATGTTGAAGGCCAAAGTAAGAAAAGGTTCAACGTTACTACTTTAAATGCAAGGCAGATCAACTCAATTCCTGCTATTGGCGGCAAGCCCGACGTGATTAAAACCTTGCAGTTGTTGCCCGGTATTCAAACCCAGAAAGAAGGAACCAGTCTGATGAATGTACGCGGAGGAAATCCAGGTGAGAACCTCTACCTTATTGACAATGTTCCGCTTATTTACATGAACCACCTGGGTGGATTTACATCGGTATTTAATCCCGATATGATCAACAGTGTTCAGGTGTACAAAGGGGGATTTCCGGCCAAATATGGAGGAAAGTTGTCATCGGTTGTGGCCATTTCTCAACGCGAAGGAAACCGTGACCACCTCAAGGGAACCTTTGGTATCGGGTTAAGCGATGGCTCATTTACAGTTGAAGGACCAATTAATGAGCAATGGAGTTTCATTGTAAACGGGCGCAAAACACTAAGTGATGCACTGTTTATTGCGGTGAGCAGCCTTGCCGATCAGGATTACATCATTCGCTATGGCTTTCATGACATCAATGCCAAGCTGACCTGGAGACCTGATAATAAAAATTCCCTTTCCTTCAATCTGTATCAGGGTGATGATTACCTGCATTTCCTTAATAAACGCAACCTTCAAAAAGAAGATGGCCGTAATGAAATTCAAAATATCTGGGGTAACTGGCTGGCTTCGGCACGATGGACCAATGTACTGTCACCAAAACTTGTGGCTGATAATACCCTGTCGTTGAGCAGGTACCGATTGAAGATAAACCAGGATTACAAGCATGAAGTGGATTCCATGGAATTCATTAAGGAAAATGTCTCCTCAGTTCAGGAGGTCCGCTTCAGTTCCGACTGGATTTATAAGATTAACAAAACCATGTCGTTAAACTTTGGAATTCAAAATGCTACGCGAACCTATATTCCGAATAAATACCAACGTTCAGACTATCCGTTGAGCCCCGATTTTGAAACGATTCACACCAACGAAGGGGCCGTTTATTTAAATAATCAACTTGTATTTTCCAATTTTGTTGAAGCCAATATTGGAGCCCGAATGGTTGGATATACGCACCGCGATTTCTTTGATTATTCTTTTGAACCCCGAATTTCAATCAATGTACAGTTCGCCAAAAAACATGCTTTAAATTTCACCTATCAAAATGTAAAGCAATATGCTCATTTGCTCTTCGCCTCCGGAAGCATTTTGAATAATGAAATATGGGTTCCGGCAAGTGAACAATTCAGACCTTCGCAAAGCAGTCAGTACAGTGTCGGAATCAAGGGGAGCATGCTGAAGGACTTGTTTCAACATGAGATCAGTTTCTATTATAAGGACTTACGGAATCTTTCAACTTATCGGGAAGGATATATGAATTTTCTTGGAGATGGGGGATGGCGTACCAAAATTGAAACAAATGGGAAGGGCTTATCGTATGGTGCTGAATTTCTGTTGAGAAAGCTTGAAGGAAAATGGACGGGCTTTGTTGGGTATACCTATTCAAAAACCACGCGGCAATATCCTGGTATCAATCGTGGAAAGGAGTTTTTATTCGATTACCATCGGCTACATGCTGTTGCGTTGAATGTGAATCGTAAACTAAATGACAAATGGGACTTTGGGATGAATTGGGTTTATCATACCGGTTTGCCCTATACACCTGTTTTGGGCCGACAGGCCTACGTTGATGGTGCTTTCAATGGTGAAGCATTAATCTACGGAGAAAGAAACAGTGCTACTGTTAAAGCATATCATCGGCTTGACCTGGCTTTAACCCTGCATACCTATACCAAAAGAGGAAGAAAGGCACAATGGAATTTCTCGGTGTACAATGCCTACAACCGAAATAATGCCTTTAATTACCTGTATTTGTACAGCAAATCGATTAGCAGTGGTTATCATCAGCAAGAAGGTGAATCCCTAAAGCTATACCAACAGGGCATGTTCCCCATCATTCCAACAGTGACATACAAAGTCTTTTTTGATCCCGATTTAAAAGTTCCTGTTCAGCAAACAACATATCGAAGCTTGTTGAAAAACATGGAGAAAACTACTAATGCCGATTTCTCAATTGAAGACAAGTGGAATATTAATCTGGGATATGCCATGTCACCCAGTTTGAAGAAGAAGAATGAATCAGGGATGTACCGATATTTTATATTTCCAAAATTATCAGCTGATCTGAATTACAGGTTGAGTGCTTACTGGTCGGCAGGCAGTTATTGGGGAGTTCAGCGCTACAGAGCTTATGTTCTCGATGAAGGTAGTTCCACGAGTGGAAGTATTTATAATAAAAATGCTTTGCTGGCAGGAGTGCAATCGAAGTTTATTTATTCGGAGTTCATCCCGTCAATAAGAAAGCTTGTCGATTTGTATGCATCAGCTTCAGTGGGTTTCAAACGATATCAGTCAGGAAATTATTATTGGCCACGCGGATTCCGCTTGTGCTATGGTGTTAAAAGCGGGGCATCTGTCTTTTTTTCAAAGCACCTTGGTGCATTTGTTGAGTACGGTATCGATATTTTTGAAAGCCAACCCGAAAGCGAACTAAAATACGGTTTGAGCATCAGGTTTTGACCGATGGACTGCTAAAAAAGCTCTAAAGTTCAACTCAACGCTTGTTGAGACCTGAAAGACGTCTTTTGGGCTTCTCGAAACGTGTTGAGACCTGAAATAATTATTTTAGGCTTCAACACGTGTGTAGAAACGCTCAGAAAATTTCTGTCAGACTTCAACACGTAAAAAGTTGCCGGAAATAATTATTTTGGGTAACTTTTTACGTGTTGACAGCAGAAATACGTTTTTACAGGTCTGACGAAGAAAAAAGTTGCACTTTAGAACGCTTTCAGCTAATTCGCGATGTTGTAAGCGCCAAAAAGCGCTTTTTCTGCTTACTTTTTTGTTGTGACGCCATATACCTCAAACCTACCCCGCGAGGCGTGTTGATGTCGATTTAAAAGTATTTTCCGTACTTGCTTACAGTCGGCGATAAAGTTGAATCATGGGAATAGGAAACTCAGCAAAGCCATCGTCGAAATAAAAGCCGGTAAAACCAAACTGGAAGGCACGGTTGTTATCGATCTGCCATCTTAAACCGGGAATAATAAGTGCCAGTCCTGGACTTTTCTCTGTAATTTGTACCGGGCGGTAATTGTCGGTATATTGCTGTGTTTGTTCGTTGTATGTGGTAGAATAGTACTGATAGTCGGTATAAGTATTTTCGGGGCCCCAGGGGGCAATAAAAGTATCAAACACCAGGCTGAATTGTTTGTTGAGGCGGAACATTCCGGCCACCGAAAGCAAGACTCTTCCATCGCTTTCATTAATACCCGTGCTGGTTTGGGTATCCGGGTTGTATTCATCCCTTTGATAAAATATGGCACCATAACCACCCGAGAAGGTAATATTGTTTTTTCGATCACCAAAGGTGAATGCCACATAAGGCAGGAAACCACCCACTTCGGGCATGGCGTAGGAACCGGTTCCGGCCAGCAGGCCCAGGGCCATACTGGCACCTCCCTTTAAATCGATGCTGTATTTGGCATTGGCAATAATGGGGATAGCCAGCCACGAAGTCATGACCCCGACTCCGAAATTATCGGCAACCCCAAATTGAAAATCAGGACCGTATAAATTCCATTGTATGTAATTGTCTCCTTTCTGAATGGGAAGCCCGTTGGTGGTAATGAAATAACGGGTAGAAAACAGATCGCTCGTGCTGTAGCCATCTTCTTCTTTCGATAAAATCGGCCTTATTTCGCTGATTTCGTGCATGGGAATGAAGATGTTCCCCAATTCTTCGGTTTTAAGCAGCAGCTCGCGGGCATCGTGACTTATGATGTAACCAATAAACTTGGCGCCGTTTTGTTTCTCAACCAACACCAGCTCACTTCGCGCTTGTACCATCAGTGAATCGATCGACTGTGCTTTTATTATCTGTGGGCCTCCCAGCAGGCACAGGAAGAGTATCAAAAGTAAAATCCATTTATTCGTTCTCATGGTACCTCGTTTTTAAAGTGGATGTGAATTTAGGAAAAATGCCTGAATTAATGCACCAGGCGTGCGCGATTCGTTTTGTCGGTGAAAAAGATTACTTTTAGAACCCAATTGCGAAAACATCGATGTATTAAGCTATTTAAATTTTATGCGAAAAGTATATCTGATTTACAATCCCTTTAGTGGCAATAAAAAGGGAAAAGCCATCCTTGAGAAAGTACAACCGATTTTTGAAGCGGGCAAGCTCGAACTCAATGTTATCGAAACCAGTTTTGCCGGCCATGCCCGCGAACTGGCCAATACGCTGCCTTTTGACGATTACGACGGCCTGTGCGTAATTGGCGGTGATGGCACCATGCACGAGATTGTGAATGGCATGCTCAGGCGCAACGATGGCATGAAACTCCCCATTGGATTAATTGCCGGCGGTACAGGTAATTCGTTCATGCACGATGTGGATGCTCTGGATCCGGAAGTGGCAGCGCGCCGCATTTTAACCGGACGACGACGGAAAGTTGATATTGCCCGGGCCGATTCAAATGGTGAAGTTATTTATGGCTTCAACATTGTGGGCTGGGGTCTTCCAACCGACATTACCGCCATGGCTGCCCGCCTGAAGTGGCTGGGAAGCCAGTGCTATAACATTGCATCAATTATTGAAGTTTTACGCAACAAACCCCGATTGGCCCGTGTGAAAATAGGAAAGCAGAACATTGCCGGCGACTATGGTTTCATACTGGGATGCAATACCATTCATACCGGGACTGCCATGAAAATGGCACCCTTGGCACAGTTCAACGATGGCTTGATCGACCTGATTATTGTTCGCAAAGCGGGCCGTCTTAAAATGCTTTACCTGTTTACGAAACTGTTTTCGGGACGGCATGTTGGCAATCCGGCAGTGGTCTATCATCAGGTCAAACAGTTTACCATCGAACCTCTCGAAGATCATCCGCTGAATATCGATGGCGAAGTAATTGGTTGCACTCCTGTAAAGGTTAAAGTGCTTAAAGGCGAAATCGAAGTACTGGTTTAAGTTTATCTTCTGACCATAAATTTCTTTCGTTGTACTCCATCGGCTGTTTCTATTTCAAGCAGGTAGGAACCTTGTTCCAGGTTTTGCGTGTTGAGTCTGACGTGTTTTGCCTGAAGCGCTTCACGCTGAAGTACCATGCGTCCCTGTTGGTTGTAAACACTTATTTTAACAGAACTGTTTCCTGCATTTTGAGTAACAATGTTCAGCACATCATTGCAGGGTATCGGATAGAATCTGAATTCGCTGTCGGCAGTTGCCTTTGTTGAGCTAATATCGGAATGGTTTATCTCGATGTCGTCGATCACCCAGCCCCAGCCATTGGTATTTAAATCGGAAAACAAACGAAACCTGATCAGGAGGGTGTCGTTGTGTTCGAAATGCCTTAGCATGTTCACTTTGTGTTCGATAAACAATGTTTCAACTGGGTCTGAATTAATATTCATACCCCTTATTTCAGCCTTGAATTTTACAGCACGATAATCGTAACCATCGAACAGTGGCAGCCAGTCGACGCCGTTTTTCGATCCTTCAACTACCACATAGTCGTAAAAATCGGATGAGCCAAAAGGAGCTCCGGTTTCGCCTTCTTCAACCATTGGAATGTCGAAGTAACTGAGTGTTGTGGCTTCCTGTTCCGATTTTTGCTGAAGGATAATGGGTGTGCGCAGCACGATGCTTTGGTTGCTTTTATCGGGGTAAGGATGTTCGCTATGCAGCGCCATTCCTTCTCCCAGCGAGTTCCACGCTTTGATGCTAAAGCCTTCGCCATAAAAATCATTCGAAGAAGTATTAAAGACGTTACTGTAGGTGCTTTGCGCTTCATTCATTGTGAGCAAATCAAGTGTTCGGGAGGCTGAACTAAGCACATGGCCCTGATGATAGGCCTGTAATTGCAGCTTGTATTTTCCTTCGGGAAGTTGCAGATTGAAAAAGCCGGTTGCAAGGGTGTCGGTGTTATATGCCTGTTGCATTTTAATGCTTTGTTTCCCGTCAATTATAAGTTGCAGAGAGTCGTAGCCCTGACTGAGTTGAAATTTTAATGCGGTGAGGTTTTGAGGCGAGGTGCCGGCCGCGAGCAACGCAGGAGCCTGAACAGCCAAGGCAAGTTCTGGTATTTCGATGGAATAAATTCCGCGTCCATGCGTGGCAGCAATAATCTGAGTGCCTCTGATTTTCAACTCCCAGATGGCTGTGGCCGGCAGGCCGTTGTTGGCATACGACCAGCTTGCGCCACCATCTTCAGAAACGAAAAGCCCAATTTCGGTGCCTGCCCACAAAATCTGGTCGTTGTGGGGCATTACCAGAAGCGAGAACACCGCTACATCGGGAAAGTTATTCATGCTTTCTCCGTTTTCAAACTGGCTCAGGTCGGTCCAGCTATTGCCCATGTCTTCGGTCTTCAGAATTTTTGCTTTGCCGGCGAAACTAAACAGGGCATAGGCTACCCCGGAATCGTGCGGATGGGTGGCCAATCCGCTCAACATGCCCATTGATACACTGTAATTATTCACTGTATTGAAGGTACTGCCGCCGTCGGTTGATACATGGATTTTGCCTTGATCCGACATGCGTGAAGCAGCCCATACAATGTCAGGATTGGCTGCCGATATCTCAATCACAGCGTATCCGCCCCAGCCCCAGTCTGATGCAGGTAATTCAATGGTTTCCCAGTTTTGTCCGAAATCGAGACTCCGGCTTACACCGCTTTTTCCTGTTAGAAAAATTTTATCAGGATCGGCAGGCGAGTAGCCAATTTGAGTGATGAAGGGTGCATTTTCTTCTCCGCTATCGGTCAATTGGCTCGAAATACTTCCCCATGTTTCTCCGCCGTCGGGACTTAGATATAGCATATTGTAATAGAGCGATGTGATCATTTTGTTGGCATCGGTGGCATGCCACACTGCGTCAAAACCATCACCACCGGTTGCTTCGGTCCATTGAGCCGTTGAATCGGGGTTCAAGCCCGAGAACCATGATCCATTGTCCTGCATGCCTCCGATGTAGCGATCTTCGTACGGATGCTTGTCAACACCGTAAAACTGTGTGGTATTGTATCCGTTGGCCGGATTTTCCCAGCTTACCCCGTTGTTGTCGGAATAGGCCAGCCCGCCATCGTTGGCCACCACAATGCGTGTATCACTGCTTGCATTGGTGGTATGAATGATGTTGTGAAGATCGGCATGAACGTAGGGAGCTCCCATACCGGCCCAGTCGGCTATTTTGTTCGATGTAAGTTCTTTGGGGAACGAAGTACTGCGATTGATCACAATATTGGCATCGGGCAGTTCGTTGGGTAACCAGGTGGCTCCCTGTGCCAGCACGGGCCAGGTAAAGGCCATTTCTTCGTACAAATGCCCACCGGTTTTTGCGATGTTGGGTGAAGCGGTTTCACTATAATCGACATCATGAATCCAAATGTATTCTCTGCCGGTGACTGCTGCGTCGTCGTGGAGGGTCAGATTGAATTCCCCATTGCGATCCTGATCACGAAATGATACCATGAGTTGCCGCTTGTTGCCGGTATCCCACACTTCAAAAGGCACATCAATGTAGTTCGAATAGCTGTGTGAGTTGTCGGGTACACCCGAAGTGGCCCCCTGTGGAACCAGAAAACGATGAGCTTTCTGTTTTTTTCCGGGGCCAAACTGTATGGCAAGGGTCTCATAGTTTTCTTTTTCGGTATTGATATCGAACGCACCACCAAAATGAGAGGCTCCAAAATTAACGAAGCTGATAAAGCCCGAAGTGTTCAGGGTGTCGACCCGGTAAGTCGAAACCGGAGTGCTTGATTCTTTCGATACGCTAACCCTGAACAGATTAACACCTCCCACAAGAAGTGTTTTTGGGTTGGAAGGGTCAACGCTGAGTGTGTTGTTGTACCAGCCCTGTCCTCCCAGTAAAATTTCCCTTGATCCAAGTGTCACCGAAGCAGGCGACCAGCTGTTGCCACCATCCTCTGTAATCAGCATCTGAGAAGTCTGATCGAGTGCGTAAATGGTGGAAGGATCGGAGGGGGAAATGGCCATCTCAATGCGTCCGTATCCATGCTGAAGAACATAATTCCAGGTTTGTCCTCCATCGCTTGAACGTACAATGCCTTTGTTATTGATACTGGCGTATTGTATATCGAATGATCCGGGATGGTGAATCAGGTGTTGAACCCTTCCGTCATCTTCGAAAACCCTGGTCCAGGTTTGTCCTCCATCGCTTGAACGTTGGATGGAGGTGTTGGTGGCCGCAATCAGTACCTGTTCGTTATTGGGATCTACGATGATGCGGTTTACAAAGGCAAAATCTTCGTTGGCTGCTGTTGATTGCAATTGGGTCCAGCTGGCTCCTTTGTCTTCCGATTTGAAAATTCCATCGCCTTTGATGGCATCGCTGTTTCCAAAGCCTTCACCGGTTCCGGCATAAATAAGCGAAGTGTTCGAAGGAGCCATGGCCAGACAAACGGTCGAAAGGGAAGGAAGTGAAGGCGTAAGGTTTTTCCAGCTTTCACCGGCATCACTTGTTTTCCAAATTCCTCCACCTACCGATCCGGCGAACCAGGTATTTCCTGTTGGATCATCCGGGTCGATGATCAATCCGCGGGTACGTCCGCTCACATTGCCCGGACCACGCTCAGTCCATTCACCATTGATAGAGGCAGATTTCAGATGTGCTTTTTGCTCCAGCGCACTTTTCAAGGCATCCATTCTGTAATTCATGGGATAGCTTACTGTGCCGGCTTCATCGGGTGTCCGAATCAGTTGGTGAAAATGAAGGAATTCTGAAGGTTTATCAGGTTTCGACCAGCCACTTGCTCTTCGCTGAAATTTTTTGCTGATGCTTGCTGCCTTCATCTTAGCCGTGGTTTTGAATTTTGCAGGCTGATCAGGGAGGTCACTCTTTTTTGATTGGTGAATACCGGTCATGATGATGATGATGGCCAGAATTCCATATATTCCGTAAGTAAGGTAATTTTTCATTTGTTTTGCAGCGTGTGATTGTGTTCTGATCTTTGTCTGGTTTTTACATTGTAAAGCATGCTGTAGCTTTTACCGGGTTCAGGATTCCCGGGCAGGTAACTCACCATAAAGGTATGGCGGTTGGTCCAGGTAAGCCGGCCTTCTCTGAATTGCTGGCTGAAAAGCGTAAGTCCACTGGAAGTATCAACCACAACAACATCGAGCATTTCCTGTTGACTTGTTTCTTCTGTTGTGCTGCTGTTACTCAATACCAGAATTTCATCTTTGAGCCACGAATGATAGGCTTCGTATTTTTCGGGGATGGTATAAACAGCCAGCCGGGAATCGTCCTGACTGTTCTTGCTCGTTTTACATGAAAACAGCAGCATTGCCATCAATAAAAGCAGTGATACTGAAGTAAGTTTCATTAATCTCATGGCCAATAATAGTAAAAAGCGATGATAAATTAACAGATAAAAGTTAGTAAAGATTACCGGCCATGTATTAAAATTTTTATTCAGTATATGAGCCAGCTGTTACCAGCGGTCTGTACGAAATGGTGCCGCCGGCAATCCTGCCTCGTTGTAGAAATTGAGTGGGCCCGGGTTGTCGGCCCAGGCATAGCGCACCGCTACCGGCTCATCGATTTCATCGTTCCACACGATTACTTTGTTGCCTTTGATGCGGGCCTTGGCCCATACAAATTCTTTGTCACTGCCTGCAATGGCAAAAGCTCTGAGTGTTTCCTGATCTGTGCTGATCAGTCTTTTTTTCGATTTTTCAAAGCTGAGAATGATTTTGTTTCCCCTGGTTTTCATCGATCGATACTGAGGCCCTGAGCAGGTTAGCTTTTTCTCTCCGTAAGCCAGACAACGTGCCTGAAGTGCCAGCCGCTCCCCAATGTCTTTCTTATTCAAGGGGTGGATGTCGTTCCATTCGCCAATGTCGATGACAACAGCCATGCCGGTATTGGGCAAGGCAAGTGCTCCGGCCTGTGCTTCGCGGGTTCGCGCCCAGCCACTTTCCGATGGATCTTTCTTTTCTTCCATATAATTGGGCAACTGAACAAAGAGAAAAGGAAAAACTCCCTGCTCCCAGTTTTTTCGCCAGTCGTTGATGAGTGTGGGAAAAAGCCGGGCATATTCTTCCGGATTGTCGGCATTCGATTCTCCCTGGTACCAGATGACTCCTTTAATGGCCATTGGAGTTAAGGGATGGATCATGGCATTGTAAAGTCCGCCGGGTTTCCAGCGAATGAAGGTGGGGCCGGGCAGCGGATCCATTTTGGCACCGGCCTTGTATTTCCACTGGCCTTCGAGCGAAATGGGCTCGTTTTCGCCAATGATGAGCTGATAGGGTTTGTCGGGTTGAAAACCACCCCGGCCTGCATTGCTGATCACCCTTACGGTGATGGTGTTTTCTCCTGCTTTCAACACGTTTTCGGGTACCGAATAACGGCGCGGTGGATACTGGTAGCTGGTGGTGCCCACCAACTGACCGTTGATAAATACCGAGTCGGCATCGATGATGCGGCCCAGTAAGAGCCGGGCTGCTTTTCCTGCATCCTGTTCGCTGAGTGTAATAGTTTTACGGAACCACACCACGCCGTTCATGTAGCCCAAAGCTTCGTCGGCCCAGTAGCCGGGAAGTTGCATGCTGTCCCAGTTGCCGGTGTTGGTTGAAGCGCTGTGCCAACTTCCTTTCGGATCGTGACTGCCCAGGTCTTTTTGATACAGTTCGCGGTACCAGGCATTGCTTCTTTGCTGGTCGGTGGTTCTGATTTCATTGATAAGATCAGGATTTTTGAAACGCATGGCTTCTTCGTGGTGTTTAGGAAATTCACGCAGGGCTTCCTCACTAAGCCAGGCTTCGGCAGGTGAACCACCCAGGGCCGTATTGATCAGTCCGATGGGAACCTGATAGCGCTCATATAATGCTTTTCCAAAGAAATACGAAGTAGCAGAAATGCTCCGTATATTTTCGGTGCTGATATGCTGCCATTCTCCTGCTTCGATGTCTTCCTGAGCTTCAGTGAAATTGAAGGTTTTGTTCACCTGAAAATAGCGAATGTTGGGATAATTGGCGTTGGCCAGCTCGTTGGGGTAAAGCGGACCAACCCGTTCCATGTTCAGCTCCATGTTCGACTGGCCCGAACAAATCCAGACATCGCCGAAAAGTATGTTTTTGATTTCGATTTCATTGTCACCGCTAAAGGTCATGTTAAACGGACCACCTGCGGCCTGGGGTGGCAGTTCGATGCTCCATTTTCCATCATTTCCGGCTTTCGTTTCATAGCTTTTGTTGTTGAAGGTAAGCGTAAGCGTTTCACCGGTATCGGCCCAGCCCCACAGGGTGCTTTGCACATCGCGTTGCAATACCATGTTGTTACTTACCAGACGTGGCAGCCTTACACTGGCGCTGAGTGTTACTGTGCTAAAAATCAGAAGTGTGAATATTAAACGGAAAGTAGAAAACAGACTTTTCATTACGATTTTTTTAATTGAATGATGTTATTTCTGTTCGAAATATTTCTTTGCATAGTTAATAAAATAGGGCCAGTTGGGGATCACCGTATGACCTCCTTCGTGCTGCCGGAAGGCAAGCTCACCTTTCATGAGCCCGCTTTGTTCGGGGGGCATTTGCGTGCTTTCGATGCCATTGGCACCCAGTAATTCATACACCGGCGAAGCCAGTACGGCACTCACAAACATTCCTTTTCCGTCAATCCAGTTTCCTTCGACATGCGGCGAGCCCACGCTGATAAAAACAGGACGGGGAGCGCAAAGGGCAATGAGGTGATGGGCATCGACCGGCAAATCGTCGGGTGTAAGTGGTCCGGCATATTTGATGAAGTTGGGGGCAAACCAGTGGTATTCGGCCGACGATGCCAGGTTTTCGACCTGTTCTCCGAAAACACGGCGCAATAGCTTGGCGCCTCCGGCACCCGATGAACCAATGAAGCCGATAGCCACCCGGGGCTCGTAAGCCATGGCCACCAGTGCAGCTTTGCCATATCGCGACAAGCCTTCAATGCCAATGCGTTGGGCGTCGACTGCCGGATCGCTTTCGAAATAGTCGATGGCACGGCTCAGTCCCCAGCCCCAGGCCTTCAGGGTTCCCCAGTCGTCGACATCGCGGGCCTCGCCCTTGTTACACAAACCAATGATGCCGCTGCGCAAACCGGCGCCGTTGTCGTCCTGATAACTTGTAGGGATTAAAATGGCATAGCCCCATCCTTCGGCCAGTAATTGTTCTTTCCAGGTAGGACGGGCCTGTTCTGGCATGCGGAAGCCTGCCGGGAAGTTCCACCCGAATTCCACCATCACCGGAACAGCTTCTTTTGAAACAGCAGGTGTGGTAAGTGTCATTTGTATTTCAACTGTGATCGAAGGAAAAGAATGGTTGTCGACTCGTCCTGCCAAATGTTTTACATTGACGGGGAAATCTCCTTCCAGCGTGTCTTTCTGCCCGATTATTTCCCAGCGAACTCCGGGAAGTTGTTGGGGCATGCGACCATAGACTTCACGATCGAGATGTTCCATGATTTCTGTGCGGCGCTTTTCCCACTGCGGTGCGTTTTTTACTGTCTTTCCCTTGTCGAAAACCAGGGGATCGGGCACTGAGGTGTAGGGCGTGGCCTTCGACTCATCGGCATTGGCGGCATTGGGGGCTTCAGGATCGCCCGACGGGCCGTGCCTGAGCGATTCGATGCCCAGCTTTTGGAGCATCAGCTGATGATCGATCTGGCTTATCTTGTTGAGACTGTCCCAGCGTGCCCGTGAAAATTGCCCGTAGCTGTTTGACAGTGCAAGAATGAATGTTGCGATGATTAAAATTTTTTTCATCTGCTTATGTTTTTTTCATTTCAGTTACTGATGTCATTTATTTGACTGTTTACCGACGTTCGATGTAAATTATTCCTGCATCGGGTACCGCATTGAACCGGATGCTGTTTGTTTTACCCATGCTTACGAGCTCACTTTGAAGGGCTTGATTGTTTTGTTTTACGGTGGCATCCTTCCACTTAGCAGGCAAAGTCCGTTCAATGGAGATGGCTTCGTTGTATATTTCGTTGTCGAGTCCGTCGCTCAGCTCCAATTGGATTTGCTTACTGGTTTTTTTGATTTCGGTAATGGAAGCCTGATCGCGCTCACGAATGTATTTCACCACATCGACAAAGGTAGCGACCCAGTATTTATCTCTGTTTTCGTCGAGATAGGCAAGGCTTTCCTTTAGCACCGAACTGCTAATTGCAGAATAACCACCATCGTCGTCAACCCCGTGTAGCAGATATACGCACCAGCCCTTGGCAGCCAGCGTTTCTTCATTTTTCTGAATGAAGTGGGCCCTTGTGTTGATGGAGCCTTCGGTTCCACAAATGATGGAGCTGATGTTGTAAAAATCGTCGGGCGTGCTTTTTTCAATTTGCCCCTGGCAATGGCGGGCTGCAATGTAATAGCGTGAAGTAATACTTTCGTCCGATGGAATGCAAAAGGGATAGGCAAAACTTAAGGCCGATAAGGGACCAACTATTCGATCGATGATTTGTTGCGAATTTTTCAATTCAGTTTCCTGTTCCTGCAAGTTTAGTTCGCTTAAATTTCGATGACTGACAGTGTGACTGCCGATTTCATGTCCGCGTTGTGCAGCCTGCTTCAATTTTTCCCAGTCGGGTTCCCACTCGATTACCGGATAAAAGGTAGCCTGAAAATCGTATTGATCAAAAAGGTTGATGGCTGTATACTGACCGGCACAATTATCATCGAAGGTGTAAGTGATGGCTGCATCGGTAAAATTTTTCCAGCTGGCAATCTGATAGGCCGATTCGATGGTATTGCTGCAGGAGTAAAAAAATCCGCTCAAAAGCAGTACCATTATTACAGATAGTTTCTTTAACATGGTTTTAAAGTTAGATCAGCTGCAAATTTATAAGCATTGGCGATACCTTAGGGGGTCATTTCTTTAACAAACGTGTAATAATTTCGAATTATCGGTTCATAAGGAAAAAATGCTTTGTATTTTCACTTAGCTGCTCATGGCTTATTTTCAAGTATTATTCGCGAATGAGGCAGGCATTCGGGATATTTTTCCTGAATGAAACGAATGAGTCCCTCGCGGATGTATACTCTCAGATCCCAGGCGGTTCCGGCATCGGAGGCACTAACCAGTGAGCGGAGCTCCATGGTCTGTTCCCCTGCGCCGGTAACTTGAACAACATCGACGCGTTGGTCCCAAAGCGCAGTGTCTTTAAGCAGACGGCTTTGCTCTTCCCGTATGGCATCAAGCGGCAGGCGATAGTCGGCGTGGATATAAATTGTACCTAAAATTTCGGACGTGTTTCTGGTCCAGTTCTGAAAGGGCTGTTCAATAAAATAAGTGGTGGGCAACACCAGCCGGCGCTGGTCCCAGATACTGACAACCACATAGGTCAGGTTAATTTCTTCGATTTTTCCCCACTCATTTTCAACAATGACCACGTCGTCGAGCCTGATGGGCTGGGTAATGGCGATTTGAACCCCAGCCAGTATGCCGCCAATTACTTTTTGTGCCGCAAATCCTAATATAATCCCGGCAACACCGGCCGATGCAATAAGGCTTACCCCAATTTTTCTGATTTCTTCGAAAGTCATCAGCGAAAGAGAAATAGCAATCAGGATGATGATGAAATTGAGTACCCGCTCGATGATTTTAAACTGGGTATATACTTTGCGAGCTTTTAAATTATTCTTTTGTCCAATGTCGTATCTTCGGAGGATGAGTGCCTTGCTTATGGCTACTGCCCTGATTAGTATCCACGAAATAATGGCAATCATCAAAAGGGTCAGTATTTTGTTCACTACCAAAGTTAAACGGGGAGGGGTGCTGAAAATGGTAAAGGGAATCCAAATCGATAAAATGATAATCAGCAGGAGTATGGGAACCTTCAGGTACTTTCGGGCTTTTTGCAGATAAAACAATTTGGCATGTGTTTCGTATTTGCTCAAAAGCCGGTTGGCTATTAAATAGCTGATCAGGAGTACTGTAAAAAGCAGAACCGTGCTGACAACAAAAAGGAACAGTTCGCTAAGCTGTGGTGGAATGCTGTTGATTAAATTGTTTATTTTTTCCATGTTCGTGTTTTTTATTATCAACAATAAAACAAGATAATTGATTAATTCAAGGGAGTTTGAAATTTTTTTAACGCCTGTTTTGGGTGGATTTAACACCAAAGAAAGAGGATTATTTTGTACAACATGTTTTTCTTCTTGCAAAAGATAAAAGTAATTGTGACTTTTGTTTGCCCTTTTAAATTGAATCAGCATGACTTATTCCGATAAAGATAAGTTTCACCTTGCAGTCGACTGTGTTATCTTTGGCTTCGATGACGATCGTTTGAAGTTGCTGTTGTATCAGCGTGATTTTGAGCCGGAAAAAGGAAAGTGGTCGTTGATGGGAGGTTTTCTCAGAAAAGATGAAACCCTTGATGAGGCGGCATACCGGGTTGTGGCCCGCATTACCGGGCTGAGAAACATTTTTCTCGAACAGCTGAGTGCCTTTTCTGCCATCAATCGCGACCCGGCCGACAGGGTGGTGAGTATCGGATATTATGCGTTGATCAACATCCAGGATTATGACAGTTTGATGCTGAAGCAGTATGGTGCTGCCTGGTGTGCCATTGATGAACTCCCGGCCTTAATTTTTGACCATCATGAAATCGTTGAAAAGGGCCTGCGTCGGTTGAAGCGCAAAGCAAAAACACAACCCATTGGTTTCGAATTATTGCCTGAAAACTTTACCATTACCCAGTTGCGAAATCTTTATGAAGCCATTTATCAACGACAGCTCGAACCTGCTAATTTCAGACGAAAATTCATGTCGATGAAATTGCTCGAACGCTTACCGATTAAGGATATGAACAGCTCACGCAAAGGAGCTTATTTGTATGCTTTTAACCAGGAAAAATATGAAAATCTGACCGCAAAAGGTTTTTCTTTTGATGTTTCAGGAATATAACACGATCATGATTTATCTTCGAAAGAATTAATAAAGAATTGAAAATAATTATCATAGAAAGTAAAATAATCTAAATCGAATTAACTTATGAATGCAGGATTTACAACCATTGACTACATCATCTTTATTGTTTACGCAATAGTGATTGTTAGTTTGGGACTATGGCTTTCGCGTTCCAAAAAAGGACACGAGAAAGACTCAAAAGATTACTTCTTAGCCGGAGGAACACTTTCATGGTGGGCCATTGGCGCATCATTGATCGCGGCCAATATTTCGGCTGAGCATTTTATCGGAATGTCGGGTTCGGGATTTCGCGTGGGTTTAGGTATTGCTGCATATGAATGGATTGCAGCCGTTACCTTGATCCTCGTAGCCAAATTTTTGCTACCGCAAATGATTGACAAAAAGATTTATACCATGCCGCAGTTCGCCAAAGAGCGTTACGGACAGGGTGTCAGCTTCTTTTTCTCTTTCTTCTGGTTATTGGTGTATGTTTTTGTAAACCTTACCTCGGTGGCATGGCTCGGTGCCATTGCCATGGATCAAATTCTTGGTGTACCCATGGTGTATGGTGTTCCGGGTTTATTGCTCTTTGCGGGTATTTACTCCATTTACGGTGGTTTGAAATCAGTGGCCTGGACCGATGTAATCCAGGTGGTTTTCCTCGTTGGTGGTGGTTTAATTACAGCCTGGTTTGCACTCGATGCCGTGAGTGGTGCCGGAGGTAATGCCATCGATGGCTTCATCATTGTATTGAGCAAGGTGCGTGAAGTTCCCACCGATTTGCACTTTAACATGATTATCGACCGGAACATTGACGAAACCGTGTTTAAAGATCTTCCCGGACTTGCCGTTATATTTGGCGCCATGTGGCTGACCAACATTGGCTACTGGGGTTTCAACCAATACATTATACAAAAAGGTTTGGCTGCCAAAAACCTGGCCGAAGCCAAAAAAGGTCTGATCTTTGCCGGATACCTGAAAATTTTAATTCCTATTATCGTGGTTGTTCCGGGTATTACTGCCTATGTGTTGTTCAATCACCCCGATTTGCAACATACCTTAACCGGCTTACAGGGTACCATCGAAGTAGCCGATGAAGCTTATCCCTGGCTCTTACGTAATTTCGCCCCTGTGGGTATTCGCGGACTTGCCTTTGCTGCACTGGTTGCCGCTGTAGTATCCTCACTTGCTTCGATGCTTAACTCTACCTCAACCATCTTTACACTCGATATTTATCGCCCCTTAATTAATAAGCAGGCTTCCGAGAAGCAGTTGGTAAAAGTAGGACGTATTTCAGCTTTTGTGGCCCTTGTTATTGCTATTGTTGCTGCGAAACCTTTATTGGGAGGTCTTGACCAGGCATTCCAGTACATTCAGGAATATACCGGCTTTATTTATCCGGGTGTGGTGGTTGTATTTGGTATGGGGCTATTGTGGAAGCGCGCCACCAACAGAGCAGCACTCTGGACCACCATTGCCACCCTGCCGCTGGGTATTGCCATGAAACTTTTATTGCCCGATCTGCCATTCATTATCCGTATGGGTTATGTGTGTATGATTCTGATTACCCTGGCCATTACGCTCACCTTAACCGATAAACATCATGTGTATGATAAACCAGCTTCTCCTGTTAATTACAAAAAGCAGATGAAAGCAGGATGGTTGTTTGCCATTATTGGTGGTGTAACTTTAATTGCCGGTTTGATTTGGGGTACCGAATTATTTGGTGTTGGATTATTGAATCTTGGTTTCGATTCCATCTTCATGCTGGTATTTATGTTTGCCTTCCTGGCAATTATCATGTTTACCAATGCCCGGTCAACTCAAAAGGATGACAAGGCTTATGATTTTGAACCTGAATTGTTTAAAACAGATAATAAATTCTTTGTGGGTGCAATGGGAATTGTTGTGATACTCATTGCATTGTACGCGTATTTCTGGTAGATTTCAATGAATTATTAAAATAGATGAGATGAAAAATTTGAATGATAAAAAAGTTTGGTTTATTACCGGAAGTCAACACTTGTACGGGCCTAAAACACTGAAACAGGTCGATGTTGATTCGGCAACCATTGTTGAAGGATTGAATGCCTCGGGTAAATTGCCGGTTGAAGTAGTTTTTAAACCAGTGGTGAAAACCCCCGAAGAAATTCTGGACATTTGTGTGGCAGCCAGTGCCGATAAAAATTGCATCGGTGTGATTACCTGGATGCATACCTTCTCACCGGCAAAAATGTGGATTGCCGGGCTGAAAGCATTGAGCAAACCCTTTATGCATTTGCATACCCAGTTTAACCGCGATTTGCCCTGGAGCGAAATCGACATGGACTACATGAACCTGCATCAAAGTGCACATGGTGGTCGTGAATATGGTTTCATCAATGCCCGTATGCGAAAAAACCGCAAAGTGGTGGTTGGCCACTGGCAAGACCCGCAGGTGCAGGATAAAGTAGCGCTGTGGTGTCGTACAGCCATTGGCTGGGCCGAATCACAAGGGCTGAAAGTGGCACGTTTTGGCGACAATATGCGTAACGTGGCTGTAACCGAAGGCGATAAAGTGGAAGCTCAAATCAAATTTGGCTGGGAAATTCATGCCTACGGTGTTGGCGACCTGGTGGAGTACATCGAAAAAGTAAGCGATGCCGAAGTAGACGCTTTGTACAAAGAGTATGAAAGCGAGTATCAGGTAGCCGAAAACTGTCAACCTGGTGGCGAATACCACGAGAATGTAAGGGTACAGGCACGCTTCGAAATTGCCATGAAACGTTTCCTCGAAGACGGAAATTTCAAGGCTTTTACCACCAACTTCGAAAACCTTACCGGTTTGTCGCAGCTGCCCGGATTGGCATCACAGCGTTTGATGGCAGCGGGTTACGGTTTTGGAGCCGAGGGCGACTGGAAACAATCGGCCTTGTTGCACATCCTGAAAACCATGTCGGCTGGCATGAAAGGCGGCAGCTCGTTCATGGAAGACTACACCTATCACCTCGATCCGGCCAACGAAGGCGTATTGGGATCGCACATGCTCGAAATTTGTCCTTCGATTGCAGCCAAAAAACCACGACTTGAAGTACATCCGCTGGGAATTGGCGGCAAAGATGCACCAGCCCGTCTGGTATTCGAAAGCGCTACCGGCGATGCCATGAACGTAACCCTGGTTGACATGGGAAGTCGTTTCCGCATCATTGTGAATACGCTCGATGTGATTGAACCATTGGCCAACCTGCCTAAACTGCCGGTTGCCTCAGCATTCTGGAAAACACATCCAAACCTGGCCGATGGCGCCGCAGCATGGATTTATGCCGGTGGTACCCACCATTCAGCTTTTACCCTTGCTTTAACTCCCGAATACATCGAAATATTTGCCGAAATGGCCGATGTCGAATTTGTATTGATTGATAAAGATACCAAGGTATCGGAACTCAAGAAGGAACTGCGCTGGAACGACCTGTACTATCACCTGAACAGGGGACTGTAACAGCATACAGCAGCATGATGATTGCCGGCAAAAGCCGAAAGCTAAACCGGCAATCATCATTATTTTCCATAAAAAACTGATAAAAATGGAACTGGAAAAATTAAAGGAAGAAGTATACAAAGCCAACATCGACCTGGTAAAACATGGTTTGGTCATTTTTACCTGGGGGAATGCCAGCGCCATCGACCGCGAAAAGGGCCTGTTTGTAATTAAACCCAGCGGCGTCGACTACGATGTGATGAAAGCTTCCGACATGGTGGTTTGCGACATGGACGGAAAGGTGATCGATGGAAAACTGAAACCTTCGTCCGACATGGCGACCCATCTTTATTTGTACAAGGCCTTTGAAGATATTGGCGGCGTGGTGCACACCCATTCAACCAATGCAACTGCATGGGCACAGGCTGGTGTGGGCATTCCGAACATTGGGACCACCCATGCCGATTATTTTGCCCACGAAATCCCATGTACCCGTCAAATGACCGAAGAAGAAGTATTTGGCAGCTATGAAAGGGATACCGGAAAGGTAATTGTTGAACGCTTCGAGGGGATCAATCCTGTTGAGGTACCAGGAGTTTTGGTACACAATCACGGACCCTTTTCATGGGGCAAGGATGCACACGATGCGGTACACAATGCGGTAGTGATGGAGCAGGTAGCCAAAATGGCGCTGATTTCCTACTCGGTAAATCCACACCTGAAAATGAACCCGCACCTGATCAAAAAGCACTACGAACGCAAGCATGGTAAGAATGCTTATTATGGGCAGTAAGAAAAGGTGATTCGATGCTCGATGCTCGATGCTCGATACTTGATGCTCGATGCTCGATACTCGATGCTCGATACTTGATACTGGATATCAAATGCTTGTTTTGTTAGCGTGATTAATAGAAGAAGGTAATTTGAATGTCTTATCGGAATTTAGAAATATGACAACTCTCAAGGGAAATTGTAATTGAAATTCACAAAATGACAATTACAAAACTTCCAAAATTTGAGATGTATGAAACGGCATCACAAATCAGACGTTCTTCTAAAAGTGTGAAATCAAACATTGTTGAAGGATATGGAAGAAGAGCTTATAAACAGGAATATATTAGATTCCTGACTTTTTCACTTTCATCGAACGATGAAACTATTGATCACCTGGAAACCTTATGGGAAACTCGATCATTGGAGGATAGAATGTTTTACGATGATCTACATGAAAAAATCGACAAACTTGGAAAAAAGTTGAACAGGTTTATTGTGAGCGTTGAAAATTATCATCAATCAAAAAAATGAAACGTATATTTAACAATCCAGCAACCAGCAACCAGTAACCAGCATCCGACATCGAGTAACCAGCATCAAGTAACCAGTAACATAAAGATTAAAAAAAAAGTAAATATGAAAAAATACGTAATAGGATTAGACTACGGGAGCGATTCGGCCCGTGCCCTGGTGGTTGACACCGAAAACGGTGAACAGCTTGCTACTTCGGTAAAGTACTATCCCCGATGGGTAGAAGGTAAGTATTGTGATCCTGCCAAAAATCAGTACCGTCAGCATCCGCTCGACTACCTCGAGGTAATGGAAGCTTCGATTAAGGAAGCCCTGGCACAGTGTGCACCTGAGGTGGCTCAAAATGTGGTGGGTATATCGTTCGATACCACTGGGAGCACACCGGCCCTGACCGACGAAAACGGAACTCCGCTGGCCATGTTACCGGACTATGCCGAGAATCCCAACGCCATGTTCATTTTATGGAAAGACCATACTGCAGTAAAAGAAGCCGATGAGATCAACGAGCTCGCCCGCAAATGGGATGTCGACTATACTAAATACGAAGGAGGAATTTATTCTTCGGAATGGGTGTGGGCCAAAGTATTGCACATGCTGCGCATCGATCCTTCGTTGAAGCAAAAGGCCGTTTCGTGGATTGAATACTGCGACTGGCTCCCTGCTGTACTTACCGGAAATACGGCCATCAATGCCGTAAAACGCAGCCGTTGTGCCGCCGGGCATAAAGCACTATGGCATCCCGACTGGAACGGGCTTCCACCGGAAGAATTTCTCACCGAACTGGGTCCCGAACTGGCCGGACTTCGCGACCAGCTTTTCACCGAAACCCACACCAGCGATGAGTCTTTTGGTAAGCTTACGCCGGAATGGGCCCAAAAACTGGGGCTTTCAACCGATGTAGTAGTGGGGGTAAGCGCCTTCGACTGTCACATGGGGGCTGTGGGGGCCGAAATTCAACCCAATACCCTGGTGAGGGTAATCGGTACTTCAACCTGCGACATCATTGTATCGCCTTATGAAGAAATGGAAGGCAAACTGATTCCCGGCATCTGTGGCCAGGTAGATGGTTCTGTTATTCCCGGAATGGTTGGCCTCGAAGCCGGACAATCGGCCTTTGGCGATGTGTATGCCTGGTTTAAAAGCGTGCTAAGCTGGCCCTTGCAATTCCTCGACGATGCCGAACAGGCTAAAATGATTGAAGATAAAATCATCCCTGCCCTGAGCGAAGAAGCCATGAAAATACCGGTGGAAGAATCAACCATTGTGGCAACCGACTGGCTGAATGGACGCCGTACACCCGATGCCGACCAAAATGTAAAGGCAACAATTACCGGCTTGAACCTGGGCTCATCGGCACCACGAATTTTCCGCGCACTGGTCGAAGCCACAGCTTTTGGCTCACGTGCCATTGCCGACCGCTTTGCCGAAAACGGCATCGAAATCAATTCGGTGGTGGGCATTGGCGGAGTTGCCAAGAAGTCGCCCTTTGTGATGCAAACCATGGCCGATGTGATGAACATGCCTATTAAAGTAGCCAGGGCCGAGCAAACGGTTGCTTTAGGAGCTGCCATGTTTGCTGCCGTTGCTTCAGGGGTCTATGCCAACATTGGCGAAGCCCAGAAAGCTATGGGGCAGGGGTACGAAAAGGAATATCAACCGATTCCTGAGAACGTTGAAAAATACAACGAGATTTACAAGAAATATCTTGGTCTCTGGAATATTTAAAAATAGCGCAGGGTAAAGCCGCTTTCGGGCCGGGCCTTACCCTGCTTTTTCTAACTGAATTTGCTGACTTAAACTATAAATTATGAAGACAATTTTTCTATCTGCGGTTTTGGTATTGCTGACCTTGGTGAACAGCAATGCACAAAATGTTTTAAACCTGTATGTCGATAAGGCAGAGGTCAAAATCAACAAAGAAATTTATGGACATTTCTCCGAACACCTGGGTACCTGTATCTATGGTGGTATTTATGTAGGCGAGGATTCTGACATTCCGAACGTGGATGGCTTTCGTACCGATGTGGTGGAAGCACTGAAGGCACTGAAAGTACCTGTGCTTCGCTGGCCTGGTGGCTGTTTTGCCGATACCTACCACTGGAAAGACGGCATTGGTCCCAAAGAGGACCGTCCTTCGATTGTGAACGTTCACTGGGGGGGCGTAACCGAAGACAACAGCTTTGGAACCCACGAATTCCTTAACCTGTGTGAGATTATTGGTACCGAGCCCTACCTGAGTATCAACGTGGGATCGGGAACCGTACAGGAAGCCGTTGAATGGGTGGAGTACGTAACTTCGTCGAACGAAAGCCCCATGACTGAACTGAGAAAGAAGAACGGCAGAGAAGACCCATGGAATGTTAAATTCTGGGGAATTGGAAATGAAACATGGGGTTGTGGAGGCGACATGCGTCCTGAATACTATGCCGACATTTACCGACATTACGCAGGTTATATTCGTGGCCGCGAAATGCAGAAAATAGCTGTGGGGCCTTCATCGGGCGATTACAACTGGACAGAGAAAGTAATGCAGATTCTGAGCCAGAAACGTCACCTGGTACAGGGGCTGTCACTGCATCATTATACCCTGCCAACAGGAAACTGGAGCAGCAAGGGTTCGTCGACCGAGTTTGGCGAAGACCAGTATTTCAGTACCCTGCGCAATACCATGCACGTTGAGGAACTGATTCAGAAGCACCTGGCCATCATGGATCGCTATGATCCGCAACACCGCGTATCGCTGATCGTCGACGAGTGGGGAACCTGGTACGACCCGCTGCCCGGAAGCAATCCCGGCTTTCTGCAACAGCAAAATACCGTACGCGATGCCATTGTAGCCGGAATCAACCTCAATATTTTCAACAATTACGCCGAGCGCATTTCAATGGCCAACATCGCCCAGGTGGTGAACGTATTGCAGGCCATGATACTGACCGATGGTGCGCAAATGGTGAAAACACCCACCTACCACGTTTTCAAAATGTACAATGTACACCAGGATGCGACCCTGGTACCTTCCGATCTGCTTTGCGAAAGTTATGAGTTTGAGGGTGAAAGTCTGCCTGCTTTAACTGCATCGGCTTCGGTGAAAGACGGGGTCTTCAATATTACCCTTTCGAACGCCAACCCGCACAAAGCCCTAAGCATCGAATGCAATATTGAAGGTGGAAATTACAGCACTGCAAGCGGACAGATTGTCAGCGGTGAAAATCTGGCCGATTACAACGACTTTGGTAAAGAAGAAAAAGTAAGTGTGAAGGATTTCAAGGTTCAAAAGCCAAAAAATGGAAAATTGAGTGTTGAAATTCCCCCGCATTCAGTAGTATTGGTACAATTAAAATAGTTTTGTTGACCATTAAAACAAAAAGAAAATGTTACAACTAATAAAAAAAACAATGGTACCGGCCATGCTGGCGCTGGCAATCATGAGCTGCAGCCCGAAACAGGCTTCGGTATTTTCGGAAACAGCCGACGGCATTAAGGCCGAAGCATTTCAGCAAACAGTCGATGGCAAAGCGGTCGACTTATTCACCCTGACCGGCGAAAATGGTATCGGAATGAAGGTGACTAACCTGGGTGCCCGTGTTGTGGCACTCTGTGTACCCGATGCAGCCGGAAATCCGGTCGATGTGGTACAGGGCTACGACAATCTCGACGACTACCTCAATCAGACTGAAAACTTCTTTGGTGCAGCCATCGGACGTTACGGAAACCGCATTGCCAATGCAAAATTCGAGCTCAACGGTAACGAATACCAGTTGAATAACAACGATGGTGTTAACCACCTGCACGGAGGACCGAAAGGTTTCTTCGACGTGGTATGGGAAGCCAATCAGATCAGCGATTCAAAAATTATTTTCACCTACATTTCACCCGATGGGGAAGAAGGTTATCCCGGTAACCTGCAGGTGACCATGACCTATGAGCTGACTGCCGACAATGCTTTCAAAATTGAATACACGGCTACCACCGACCAGTCTACTGTTTGTAACCTGACCCATCACAGCTATTTCAACCTTACAGGCGATGGTGCGGAAAGCATCAACGATCACGTTTTGATGATCAATGCCGATCACCTCACACCGGTAAATGAAACATTGATCCCAACAGGCGAATTGCTGCCTGTGGCCGGAACTCCTTTCGATTTCAACAAGCCAACAGCCATTGGTGAAAGGGTGGATGCCGATGATCAGCAACTGGCTTATGGTGCAGGTTACGATCATAACTGGGTACTTAATCGCAGCGACGATCAGGGAGTTCAGCTGGCTGCCTCGGTGTACTCGCCGGTTAGCAAAATACAGATGGATGTGCTGACCGATCAGCCCGGAATACAGTTTTATGGTGGTAATTTCATCGATGGAACACTCACCGGAAAAACGGGTACAAAATACCAGCACCGCAGTGGTTTCTGTCTCGAAACCCAGCATTTCCCCGATTCACCCAATCAGCCAGCGTTTCCTTCAACTACGCTCAATCCGGGAGAAACCTACAAACACGTTTGTGTTTACAAGTTTTCAGTAATCGAGTAAAATAGCATTATGATATTGAATGAAGCCATCCTGTTTGCGGGATGGCTTTTTCATTATATTTTACTAATTTTCGGCCGATTAAAACTCATACGCTGAAACATGTACCGCCCATTCATCCTTTTGCTTACATTGATCGTCATTCTCCCCTGTTTTGTAAAGGCAAAGGGAATTGAAACCGACAGGAAGAAGCTGAAAACGCCTCCGCGGATCATCCGTACCTGTTGTGCCTTTGGCTCCGATGTAGGGGTGATGGGTCTTCCTTTTATTCGTTACACCGAAGCCACCAGCATCGAAAAAATAGGCCGGCACCAGTATCTTGGCAGTAAGGACGAAGCCAACGGCATTGTCTATACCTGTCGTGGCGGTTTCATCGATCTGGGTCATTTGCGCGATCAGGCCGACTGGACGGCCTGGTTGTATTACCAGATCAATGAACATGCCGGCCAACAGTTTAGCGTGAAGCTGGGTCGTGAAGGCGGAGTGAAAAAACTCAGTTTTGACGTACCCTCCGACATGAGCGCTCATGATCGTCGGCAGCTGGCCGGACGCATTGCCTACGACCTTTCGGTATGGCACGAAATTGTTACCTGGTACGGTGTTTCATCGGTGCCCCTGGTGCCCGAGCGTTATTCCTCCTTTTCCATCGAAGACGATTACTCAAACCTCCTGGGAATTCATTTGGGCATGCAGGCACTTGCCAGCGACGACGATTTTGAAAGCGCCATGACGCGTTTGGTAGCTGAAAACCTGCTCGAGCTGGGCGCTGTAGCCTCCGAAGCCGAAACCCTCGAAGCCATGGAAAAAGTGGAAGATGAATGGTGGACCCGCGATAAGAAACTTCCCAGCCGAAAAATACTCAAGGTACGCGACATTGCCGATTATACCGGAGCTTCGCCGCTCATCGTTCCGCAATGGTGTACTACCGACGATCCTGTTCATCTGGCAATGCCCATGTTGACGGATCAACAGGAAGAACTCACCGCATTTTATTCGCTTAACCTGAAACTCAGAGGCAAAATGTACCTGCGTTACCGAAATGCAGTGGAACGAAGCCGCATTATTACTGAAGAAGAATTCCTGTACCTGCTCGAACACATTGGTGAAGAAGAGCAGCTGATGACTGAAAGCGACCGACTGAAGGAAGAACGCAGACAACAACGCCGGAAGAAGGGTTAATTACAATTAGAATATAGCTCAAAAGAATTTAGTTTTTTTACCCTGATATAATTGTTGCAAGAGGACAACAGAATTTCCCCGCTCCTGTATATGTGGTCTAGCCCCCTATAAATCGGACTTTTGTATAGATGGTTAAACAAACATATTATTTTCTTTATAAATTTGCAACAGCAAGGAACAACCGACGG
>NZ_JBNPXV010000023.1:0-15724 GCF_050433125.1 Roseimarinus sediminis
TGCCAAATATTTTTTCAAATTATTTGAAGTTTTTTTTCTCCCCTAAGCTAAGTGCCTAAGTAGCAAAAAAAAGGTGAACCAAGTTAGTAAATCTTTAACCTGTTGGTCAAGATCTACCCGGCCCTTTTTGGTAAATGTGTTTGCCTTTTCAGAATGTCAATAATCAACGTCGCTCCTACACAAATACTCGCCGTATCTCTCAAAGCGGCTGCAAAGAAACACCCTCTTTTTGCTTTTTCCAAATTTATTCTCAATATTTTTTGGACTGAAAAGTCAAGCTACACAAAGCAAGCTGTTTAACAATGAACTTTTTTTTAGACTAGCGCCAAGGAGTCATTTCTATTACAATAAAAACAACACTTTCTTGCCAAAAAGGTTTATTCGAATCGATAAATACCATCCAGGGGCAGGCAGTGAAAGATGTTCCGGAATACAAGCGGAAACATCCCCTGTTTGTCGCTTAACATTCAATTAACAGCCACTTTTAATATATTCATTCAAAACAAAACGTGCAAGTGCCTGAAAACATGCAAATAATGCAAACGTTTGCATTTCATTTAAGCACTGAGCTTCTGATTCTTATAAAAAGATAAAAGGAAGTTTACAGCATTCAGCTTACAAAAAATTTATATTTGCAGCCTGAAAACCAAAATCAACAAAAAACAAGTTATTACCATTGTACAACAGATAATTAGAAGCAATCATGAAGCAACTGAATCGAAACAACGCCACACATACTCAAAACTATCCCACCCGTATTCTTCAGTTTGGAGAAGGTAACTTTCTGCGTGCCTTTACTGACTGGATTGTCGATAAAATGAACAAGGAAGCAGGCTTTAATACCGGCATCGATGTGGTTCAGCCACTGGCCAACGGCATGATCGACCTGCTGAATGAGCAGGATGGTCTTTACCATGTATATCTGAAAGGAATTAAAAACGGGGAACCAATCACCGAGTATAGCTTAATAGATTGTATAAACAAGGGCATCAATCCCTACTCGGAATACGATGAATACCGCAAAACGATCTTAAACCCCGATTTGCGCTTTGTATTTTCGAATACCACCGAGGCTGGAATCAGCTGGGATGAAAACGATCGACGGGACATGGAACCCCAAAATTCGTTTCCCGGCAAAGTAGCATCCCTGCTCTATCAACGTTATAAGGCTTTTGAAGGCGATGCCTCGAAAGGCCTGATCTTTTTTGCCTGTGAGCTCATCGACCGAAACGGTGATATTCTTAAAGAACTGGTGTTACGACATGCCCAAAACTGGCAGCTTGAAGAGGCATTCACTCAGTGGGTGAATGAAGCCTGTTGTTTTTGCAGTACTTTGGTCGACCGCATTGTGCCCGGCTATCCAAAAGATGAAATTGAAAACATTCAGCAGGAACTGGGTTATGAAGACAAGCTGGTGGTAGTTGGTGAATACTTTCACCTTTGGGTAATAGAGGCACCTGAATGGGTGCAGGCCGAATTCCCTGCTGAAAAAGCCGGTCTCGACGTGAAGTTTGTAAGCAACATGAAGCGCTTCAGGGAACAAAAGGTACAGGTATTGAATGGCTGCCATACCGGAAGCTATGCGGTATCGTTCCTGAGTGGTATCGAAACCGTACGAGATGCCTATGAAAACCTTGAAGTTGGTAACTTCATGAAGGAACTGGTATACGACGAAGTGCTGCCGGTACTCGATGGCACTGAGAAAGAACTCAAGAAATTTGCCAACAAGATACTCGAACGTTTCGCCAACCCCTTTATCAGGCACCAGTGGCAAAGCATTGCCCTGAATGCCATGTCGAAATGGGAAACACGCAACCTGCCTTCGTTAATCAACTTTCATACTACCCATAACATGCTGCCTCAAAAACTGGTTTTTTCGCTGGCAGCCATGATTGCTTATTTTAAAGGTGAAGCCAACGGTGAGTGTTATCCAATAAAAGACGATCAGTGGATCCTCGATTTTTATAAAGAAGCCTGGGCCCAATGCGACGGCCGCCCCATCTCGATCTACCTGCTGACAGAAAAAGTACTGGCACTCGATAAAGTTTGGAAACAGGATCTGAACACAATCCCCAATCTGACCATTACGGTGAGTCACTACCTCTTTTTGATTCAACAGGTAGGAATGAAACGAGCGGTTAAAGCGGTATTGAGTGAAGACAATCCGTTGATGAAAATTACCATCGACAACATGAGTAAAAATTAAAAGTCACTGAAATGACAGATTATATCCAGATCAACCCTGCCGACAATGTAGTGATTGCCCTGAAAGCATTTTCTGAAGGCGACACCCTGAAAACAGGTGAACGCATTATCACCTTAAAGAATGATGTACCCAGCGGACACAAGATAGCGATTGAGCACATTGCAGCCGACGATAACATTATAAAATATGGTGCCCCCATCGGGCATGCCACTGTCAATATTGCTGAAGGGGAACATGTTCATACCCACAATTTGAAAACCAATTTGTCGGGCACCATCAATTACACCTTTGAGCAGAAGCTGAATGAGCAGAAGCAACATAAAAAGGAACTGACCTTCGACGGATATTTGCGCGGCAACAACAAGGCAGGCATTCGCAATGAACTGTGGATTGTTCCCACCGTTGGTTGCGTCAATGGTCAGGCCCAGCAAATGATCGATCTGTTCAAGGCCGAAATGCAGCCCGACGACATCGATGCCGTAGAAGTATTCAAACACAGCTATGGTTGTTCGCAATTGGGCGACGACCACGTCAATACCCAGAAAGCACTGGCCAGCCTCATCAGTCATCCCAATGCAGGCGGGGTATTGGTACTGGGACTGGGATGTGAGAACAATCAGATCGATCAGCTGAAAACCTTCATTGGAGCATACGATGAAAAGCGGGTCCGCTTTCTGGTTGCCCAGGAAGTAGAAGATGAAGTGGAAGTCGGACTGGAACTTTTAAAGGCCATTTACGAAGAAATGCGTCACGACCAACGCAGCCCCCTCCCCTTATCGATGCTGAATGTAGGCCTGAAATGTGGAGGTTCGGATGGTTTTTCGGGCATTACCGCCAATCCGCTGGTGGGTGCCTTTTCCGATTTTCTGGTAGCTCAGGGAGGAACGACCCTACTGACCGAAGTGCCTGAAATGTTTGGTGCCGAAACGCTTTTGATGGAACGTGCAGCCAACAAGGAAGTATTTAATAAAACCGTCAGTCTGATCAACGACTTCAAGGATTATTACCTTCAACATAACTTACCGGTTTACGAAAACCCTTCGCCCGGGAACAAAAAGGGAGGCATCAGCACCCTCGAAGACAAATCGCTGGGGTGCACGCAAAAAGGAGGAACAGCCACGGTGGTCGATGTACTGAAGTATGCCGAGCCCATCAGAACCAGGGGACTCAACCTGCTGTCGGCTCCAGGCAACGACCTGGTAGCGGCTTCGGCACTGGGTTTCAGCGCTTGCCACCTGGTGCTTTTCACCACCGGACGCGGCACGCCCTTTGGTAGTTTTGTTCCTACCATGAAAATTTCGACCAATACCGAACTGTATAATAAAAAACGAAACTGGATCGACTTTAATGCCGGCAGCCTGCTTGAAGGAAAAAGCATGGACGAAGTGCTCGACAACTTCATCGACAGGATCATTGCAGTAGCCAGCGGACAAAAATTAAACCACGAAAAAAGCGGTTTCAAGGAAATAGCCATCTTTAAAACCGGGGTAACCTTATAAAACTTTTAATTGGGATTTTAGCTTAACATCCGGTTACCTTAGGGTTTCCGGATGTTTTGCTAAAAAAAAGTCAGCAAAAAAAGTCATTGGTGAAAAGTCAATGAATCATTGGTCAGGAAGTCATTGGTGAAGAAGAATGAGTCAGGGAGTCATTGGTGAAAGCGTCATAAAGCCATAAAACATCGGCTTATTAAGCAATAGCTAATGACTTATTGACTAGTTAACTTATGACTGATGCTCATCACCAAATCCGGATATTCACAGCAGCAATTTCTTTTTTGCAGTGAGCATTTATTTTATAAGCACAGAAATATTTTTTATCGGCATAGAATTTCATTTTTATCGGCATAGATTTTTTTTATCAGCATGAAATTTTAACGCGCTGCATTTCGCTCCACACAGCCCTATTGTCTTCAATTGCTTAGCATTGTTTTCATAATTATTTTTGATTGCTTTTTATGCCGGTAATTATTCCGGGCAAGCAGGATGGCCACACTCGAACTACAACTTAATCTCGACCCTGTCATCAGGCCCATCGCTAAACTTTCTTCCTTTTTGCGGGTTTATAAGCTTTAAATTTTTAAACGAATAAACATGAAAACAGGCATAGGAATGTTTGGCGATCTTACATTCGATGTAACAAAGAATAAATTTCAATCGCCTGCAGAGCGGCTTCACGAGTTGCTTGAACAGGTGAAACTGGCCGACGAACTGGGCATCGACAGCTTCGTGCTGGGTGAGCATCACCGACCCGACTATGCTGTGTCGTCAACCAACATGGTGTTGGCAGCGCTGGCTTCGGTAACCAGGCAGATCCAACTGGCCAGCGGGGTGACCGTGCTCAGTTCGGCCGATCCGGTGCTGGTATACCAGGACTATGTTACCCTTGATTTGCTTTCGAACGGAAGGGCTGAGATCATTGCCGGACGTGGCAGTTTTACCGAGTCGTTCCCGCTTTTTGGTCAAAAGCTGGCCGACTACAATGAACTCTTTGAAGAAAAGCTTGAGCTGCTGCTTCAATTAAACAAGGAAGAAGTGATCGACTGGGAAGGAAAATTCAGGCCTGCACTGAAACAGCAAACGGTGTATCCGCGTCCCGAACGCCAGTTGCCCATTGCAGTAGCTGTAGGCGGAACTCCCGAATCGGTTTACCGGGCAGCACGACTGGGCCTGCCGGTCATGTTGGCCATCATCGGGGGCAGTCCGCGACAATTCAGACCCCTCATCGATTTCTACAAGGAAGAATACCTGAAACATGGTCACGACGAAGCCAAAATGGAAGTGGGCATCCATGCTCACACCTTTATCACACAGTCGAAGCAGGAATTGCTCGACAACTATTATCCGCTGTATGCAGCACAGATGGACCGTGTGGGAAGCAGCAGGGGCTGGCCTCCTTATAATAAAGGTCAGTTTCTGGCCGGGCTTGGACCAGCAGGTGCCCTATTCATGGGCGAAACCGAAGAAGTGGCCGATAAAATTCTGAAAACAGTTGAATTGCTCGGCATTCAGCGTTTTGTTGCCCACATCGATGTGGGCGGCCCGGAACATAAGGACCTGCTGACTTGCATCAATGCCTTTGGAACGGAAATCGTGCCTCAGCTGAAACAGCTTTCCGTCAGTATTTAAAAACAGTACACCTTATATTTATGAGCTTTCTAAAACCATTATTTATTGCATTGCTGTTATTGTCATTCGTCAATTCCAAAGCAGGCAACGATGAATTCAGTCATTTCGTGGTCAAAACCTTCGGTGAAAATGAACGCATTTATCACTGGCAGCGCTTTTACATGGCCGGACAACCTTCGCTTGGCGAACTCGAGGAACTAAAAGAACAGGGCATCACCACCATTATCAACTTGCGCGGAGAAGAAGAAAATGAAGATTTTGCCCTTGAAGCCTTCGATGAAGAAAAAATTGCCCTGGCAATGGGTTTTCAATACCAGAGCATTCCTGTTGCCGCTTACCGTGATTACACTCCCGAAAAGCTGGAAGCCTTTGCACGGGCCATTGAAACTTCCGAAGGTGACTTACTCATCCATTGCTCCGGAGCTTCGAGGGTCACCTATTTTATGATGGCCTGGCTGATCAGGTACCGGCAGGTCGATCGTAAAACCGCCGAGTTCTTTGGCGATCAAATGACCTATACCAACTACGTCGATTTATTGTTGAAAGAATAAAAAAGGCAGCACCGTCGCCGCAGAAATCAGTAACGGTGCTGCCTTTTCAATGCAGAAAAAGTTGAAACAGCCATTAATCGACGGTCATTAGCTGACCATCGAAGACGCGGGTTGCTCCTTTATTTGCTGCTATTTGAACCAGCCTGTCGCCATAACGCAGAGGAATTGACTCACCCGACAGGTTTTTAATTCTTGCCTGCAGCAGTTTGCCCTGTTCCCACTGAAGATCGACCTCGAAACCACCGCGTGCTTTTAAGCCACTTACACTGCCCGAAGGCCAGTCATCGGGCAAGGCAGGCAGCAGCTGAATTTCGCCGGCATGACTTTGCAACAACATTTCGGCAATGCCGGCTGTTCCTCCAAAGTTGCCGTCGATCTGGAAAGGCGGATGATTGTCGAACAGATTGGGCAGCGTCGACTTGCTCAACAAAGCCTGCAAGTGTTCGAGGGCTTTGTTGCCGTCGCCCAAACGGGCAAAAAAGTTGATGATCCAGGCACGGCTCCACCCGGTATGCCCGCCACCATGTGCCAGGCGGTAATCGATGGTACGTCGGGCAGCAGCTGCCAGTTCGGGCGAGCGGGTTGTGTTGATCTCATTTCCTGGATACAAACCATACAGATGCGACATGTGCCGGTGCCCCGGTTCAGGTTCCTTAAATTCTTTGGTCCACTCCATGATACGGCCATCGCTTCCAATACGAAGCGGGCTCAGTCGCGGGAGCAGTGCTTTCAGCGCTTCACGAAAAGCCTCATCGCTTTGGAGTACTTCAGCAGCAGCAATGGTATTGTTAAACAACTCACGGGTGATGGTCATGTCCATGGTTGGGCCCATGGTGATGTTGGAGATTTTTCCGTCGGGAGTTTCAAATTTGTTTTCGGGCGAACTTGACGGCCCTGTTACCAGGTAGCCACTTTCGGGATCTTCCACCAGGTAGTCGACAAAAAACAAGGCTGCTTCCTTTAGAATAGGGTACGATTGTTCGAGAAAGTCCCGGTCGTGTGTAAAAAGAAAATGCTGCCAGATGTGCTGGCAGGCCCAGGCGGCTCCCATGGGCCACATCCCCCACTCTGCTTTTCCAACCGCCGTTGTCCAATACCAGGCATCGGTGGTAAAGTGGGCCACAAAACCGCGGCTGTTGTACATGGTCCGGGCAGTTTCCCTGCCATGCCGGCGCAGGCTGTCGACCAGCGCAATAAAAGGAAGGTGACACTCGGCGAGGTTAGTCACTTCGGCCGGCCAATAGTTCATTTGAATATTGATGTTGATGTGATAGTCGGCACTCCAGGGTGGAACCAGGCCTTCGGCCCAAATTCCCTGAAGATTGGCTGCCAGGTCGCCGGGCCTCGATGAACTGATGAGCAAATAGCGGCCAAAATTGAAATACGTTTCGATTAGTCCCCGGTCGGTGGCACCCTGTTTCACCAATTCAAGTCGTTGGTCGGTTGGCAGTTGTGACCGATCGTCGGCATTTAAATCGAAGCTGACCCGGTTAAAGTAATGCTGATAATCGGCCATGTGTCGCTGCTTTGCCGAAGCATAAGTGACTTGCAAGGCATTTTTCATATCGGCTTCACAGGCTTCCTTTTCGTTTTCACCCCAATAATCGGTAGCGGCAGTAAGTACCAGCACCACTTCATCGGCCCCCACAATCAGCAAACTGTCGCCCTGTGCCTTCACTTCACCATTGATCGTACTTGCATTCAGCATGGAGAAATAGCGTACTCCGGGATTCATGTTCTGAACATCGACTCCGCCGGCAGTAACCTGTCCGTACATTACGATGGTGTTCCCTGCTGCTTCAATGCTTACATCCTTAGGACGCTTAAGGGCCAGCGACATGTTGATGCTGCCCGGCTCGCTGGCTGCAAAGCGAATGTACAGGGCCTGATCGGGATGACTCGAAAAACATTCGCGCTGATAATTCACTCCCCGATGGCTGTATGAAGTACTCAGCAACGCGTTTTCCAGGTCGAGTTGTCGTCGGTAATTGGTGACCCCTTCGTCGTGTCCGGTTTTAATGTACAGGTTGCCGAGCGTCTGGTACATGTTCCAGCTGCCGTTTCCCATGAAATCGTTCTCACACAAGGCTTGTGCGGCCTCGTAATCTCCTCCGAACAATAGCTTTCTAATTTCGGGCAATACCTTGTAGGCATCGGGCTTATCGGTGTACTGGTAGCGGCTGCCGGTCCATATGCTTTCTTCGTTTAATTGAATCCGTTCGTAGCCGGGATGTCCAAACACCATGGCTCCCAGCCGGCCATTGCCCGCAGGAAGCGCCTCATTCCACTCCGTGGCGGGCTGAAGCATATCAATGTGCTTATCGGCACTGGCAGTTAAAACTACACAGGTGGTGAGAAAGATGAGAATTAAGTACTTCATGGTTCGCTTGGTTTTCCTCGTCAATTGTTATCGCGATGCTTTCACTACAGGAGCAAATATACTATTCCTGCAGTACCTGAACCAATCAGCATGTTTTTACTTAGGTAGCCATTTGTCTAAAAAGGGCAAAAAACAAGAGGGCAGGACTAAAATCAAGCTATTTTAGTCCTGCCCTGCTTCAAGGTTTCCTGAAAACTTAGCTCCAGGTGACCTGAATTTCGGCAAATTCCTTTCCTTCAGAAATAGAAACGGTAAACTTCTATTCGTCTTGCATTCCGTCGATGGTGACAATGCTGCCATCGTCGTTGTATTCGAGTTCTACCACTTTCATGCTGCGCAGCCAGGTTTTTCCGCCCGAAGGCTTGCTGTCGTGATGAAACAAATACCACTTTCCCTTGTATTCAACAATGGAATGATGGGTGGTCCAGCCAACCACGGGTGTAAGTATCACACCACCATAGGTAAACGGACCGTAAGGATTATCGCCTACAGCGTAACACAGGAGGTGGGTATTTCCGGTTGAATAGGAAAAATAATATTTCCCCTTGTATTTATGCATCCATGGTGCTTCGAAAAAGCGGCGATTGTGATCGCCTGCCTTTAAGGGCTTTCCATAAGCATCGAGAATTACGATTTCGCGAGGTGTTTCGCCATACGAAAGCATGTCGTCCGACAAGCGGGCAACCCTTGCACCAATGGCCTGATCGTTGTCGGCCGGTTCCTGTCCGTCGGCATTGTATTGTCCGTTGGGCCAGCGCTGTAACTGTCCACCCCAGATACCTCCCCAGTAAATGTACTGTTTCCCGTCGTCGTCGACGAACACCGAGGGATCGATGCTGTAACTTCCCTTCATGGGTTCGGGCTGTGCCTTGTAAGGACCTTCGGGACGATCGGCCACGGCCACACCAAGGTGGAAAATACCATCAGGATCCTTGGCCGGAAAATACATGTAATAGTTGCCGTCCTTTTCTGCCACATCGTTCGACCACATTTGCCTTTCGGCCCAAGGAACGTCTTTCACATCGAGCGCCACTCCGTGATCGGTCGCTTTCGAAACCGCCTCATCGATGGAGTAAACATGAAAATCTTTCATGTCGAAATGATCGCCATTGTCGTTTTCGGGTATTCCCGACTCAATGTCGTGTGATGGGAAAACATACAGTTTTCCGTTGTAAACGTGGGCACGCGGATCGGCAGTGTAAATGCCGTCAATCAAATATCTTGGCTTTTTCTTCATAACAAATTCTTTTTCTATTCTACCTTATTTTGAAGCAGCGGCTGCTTTGATGATTTCGTTGACCACTGGTTTGGCCTGATTTTCACGATCGAACAAAACGGGATAATCGCTTCGTCCTCTGATGGGCCAGTTATTGCGCCATGTTTGACCATCGTTGAGTCCCCACATGGTTACCCGGCTGATTTTATCAGAATGTTTTAGGAAAACATTAAAGAAGTCCATGTAACGTTCGGTCCAAACCACCGAAGCGGAGTCGGTCAGTCCGTTGGGATAAGGGTTGTAAACCGGATCGGCCGCATAATTGAGGCTCACGTCGGCCGATACATCCCGCGAGGGCCAGGGCAAAACGGTCATATCCAGTTCGGTAATCATTACTGTACCCAGTTCGGCAAATTTCACAATGCTTTTCTCCATTTCTTCAGCTTCGGGGAAGGTCATGGTCAGGTGTCCCTGCATACCAATTCCGTCAACCCGCACTCCTTCGGCCTGCAAGTTTTTCACCAGTTGATAAATGGCCTCCCGCTTTTCGGGTTTCATGGTATTGTAATCGTTCAGGTAGAGCTCGGTTTCAGGGTCGGCAGCATGGGCAAATTCAAAGGCCAGCCTGATATAATCTTCACCGATGATCTGAAGGAAGCGGCTGTTTCGTAAGGTACCATCGTCGTTAAAACACTCGTTGACCACATCCCAGCCATCGATGCGCCCACGATAGCGCCCCACCAGGGTTTTGATGTGCGTTTCCATGCGGTCGATCAGCACTTCACGGCTCACCTCATTGCCTTCGTCGTCGGTAAAAAACCAGCGCGGTGCCTGTGAATGCCAGATCAGACAATGACCCACGATTTGCATATCGCGTTGTTCTCCAAATTCAACAAAGCGGTCAGCATCCTCGAAAAAGAATTCTCCTTCGCGGGGCTGAATCTTCTCACTCTTCATGCAATTTTCGGCCACAATCGAGTTGAAATGTTTCGTAACTACAGCCAAAGCAGAACTGTCGGGCTGATCGACCTGCCAACGATTGAGTGCAACACCCATCAAAAAATGATCGGCCAGTGCATCCTTCAAACCGTCCTCCTGTTTTTCACCAGGCTGGCAATTCACTGTCATGAAAAGAACCAGCAGTGCTATGAGTAATAAATGCAGTCGTTTCATTCTTCTAATATTTTATTATTTAACCCGTCGGACTTCGAGGTCTTCCTGTATTTTTTCGTTGAATTTCTTGGTAATGGTATAAAAGAATAAGGCAATTACACCAACAAAGAAGGTGGCTGCCGGAATGATACTGGCCGAAAGCTTGATACCCAAAATGGCCGATTCTGTTTGTTCAACATGAGGAACAAAGCCAAAGCTGTCGATGATGCCGCCACAAATGGCACCCCCAACCCCCAGTCCTGCCTTGAGGGCAAAAACAATCCCTGCAAATACAAAGCCGGTAGCCCGTCGATGATTCACCCATTCGGAATGGTCGGCCACATCGCCCATCATGGCCCACAAAAGCGGGATGGTAGGTGCATAAGCCAGACTTTTCAGAATATTGATGGTGAAAATAGCGCTGATGTTATCGGTTGGAACAAAGAAAAACATGGATGTAAACAATGCGGTTAATGCAAGGCAAATAATGAATACACTTCTTTTTCCAAAAATGTTTGATAAAAATCCTGACAGCAACATTACTCCCAGGAGGGTAATCACCTGACCGATCATATTGAACAAACTAAAGCCGACGGCAAATAAATTGCTGTGATCGCTCTTGGCAATCAGTCCGAATGCATCGAGGAAAGTATGCCAGATACCATATATTTCTCCATCGACATTCACCAGTCCAAAAGTTTTCAGGAAGGCAAACAGCGCATCTTTATTGACTACATAGTTAAAGTAATACGACATGCTGCTGCCCCACATGGCCAAGGTAATGAACAGGAAGAGCGTCAGCACAAACATGGCTTTCCACGGACGGCTTTTGATGATGTCCTTAAAGTCCTGCTTGATCGATGTTTTTTGCCCAACCGGAGGAGTGATTCTTTCCTTGGTTGAAAGAAAGGTGATTACAAATAGAACCACTGCGATGGCTGCAAATAAGATAATGGTAGCCGACCAGCCTTTTTCGGCATCTCCCTGACCAAACTTGGCAACCAGAGGAAGTGTTAATCCCTGCACCACAAAGGTGGCAATGGTGGCCGTGATAAAGCGGATGGATGAAATGCTGGTTCTTTCCCTGATGTTGCTGGTCATAACCCCACCCAATGAGGAATAGGGCGTATTGTTAAACGAATAGAGCGTCATTAATAAGGTATAGGTCGCTCCGGCCCAAAGAATTTTCCCGCGTTCACTCAAATCAGGGGTTGAGAAGGCCAGTATAAAAAACACAGCGAAAGGAATGGCGGTCCAAAGCACCCAGGGACGGTATTTACCCCAGCGGGTATTGGTACGATCGGAAATGATGCCAACCATCGGGTCGACAAAGGCATCGAAAATGCGGGCAAAGAGTAAAATCATACCAGCCGCAGTCGCTTTGATTCCAAAAACATCGGTGTAGAAATACAACTGGAACATCATCATCATCTGAAATACCAGATTCGCTGAGCCATCGCCAAGGCTGTAACCGATTTTTTCCCTTAGCCTGAGTTTTTGTGAAGCAGGTTTGTTCATCTTGTTAATTCGTCTAATAATTACTTTTAAAGTGAATGACAGCGTCAAGAAATACCAGCGCAGAATTTTTCAATTCATCCACCTTTCTTCCTGCCTGATCATTTTTTTTTATTTATTGGTAGCCAACAATCCATTAACTCCGAATCAAAAATAATTAATTATGAGGTGCCGAAGGGGTCATATTTGATCGCTATAATTACACCCTTATGCCAAATAGCATCCTAGCCACTGATATTATGACACTTAAACAAACACTGCGTATCGATGCTATCAATTTTTCCCCATAGGTTGATCAATATTTCAACTACATTAAGCGGGTAAAAATTGACAGTTTCCGCATGGTATGTTGAAAAAATCTCCCTCTGTGCATAAATTTACAGGTCGAAGCCAAACTAAATTCAAGCATTGAGGACATTGAACTGATCGGCTACATTTTGTTAATTCAGGTTAAAAAGCGCAGACCGGGCAATGGCTGAATAAAGAAAAGGTTTACATTTGTCATTTTACATGGTGATGATTCAAATGTTTTATAACGCAATTGGGAGCCACTAACTAAGATTAAATTAAATGAAAGAGAACCTGGTAATTATTCCGACCTACAAGGAGAAAGAAAACATTGAAAAAATTATTCGTTACGTGTTTCAGCTCTCCACCCCGTTTCATCTGCTCATTATTGACGACAATTCGCCGGATGGTACCGCAGCCATTGTCAAAGGCTTAATGAAGGAATTCCCCGAACAGCTTCACCTTGTTGAGCGGGAAGGTAAACTGGGACTGGGTACAGCCTACATCACGGGATTCAAATGGGCGCTGGAACATAATTACCAATACATATTTGAGATGGATGCCGACTTTTCGCACAATCCTGATGATCTTGAACGTTTGTACGAAGCCTGCCGCAACGGTGCCGATCTGGCGATTGGTTCGCGCTACGTGTCGGGCATAAATGTGGTAAACTGGCCACTCAAAAGGGTATTGATGTCGTATTTTGCCTCAATATATGTACGAATGGTTACCGGAATGAAAGTGCACGACTCAACCGCCGGATTTGTGTGTTACACCAACAAAGTATTAAGTACCATCAACCTTGATACCATTCGCATGAAGGGTTACGGCTTTCAGATTGAAATGAAATTTACCGCCTGGATGCACCGCTTCAATATTAAGGAAGTTTCCATCGTTTTCATCGATCGACAGGAAGGCGTATCGAAAATGAGTGGCGGCATATTCAGCGAAGCATTTTTTGGTGTTGTAAAAATGAAATGGCAAAGTTTATTTAGAAAATACGAAAGAAAGCACGATTAAAATGAACAGCTCCTCTCACGGGGCTGTTCTTTTATGGAAAAGAAAAAAGGATGAAAACACTCATAAGCAATGCCACCCTTGTAAACGAAGGAAAAAAATACAAAGCTTCGGTATTAATCGATGATGATCATATCAAAAGCATCATCAGAAACGGCAACCTTCCGGAACACGACCTGCTGGTCGATGGTGAGGGAATGCTGTTGCTACCCGGCGTAATCGACGACCAGGTACATTTCAGGGAACCCGGCCTGACGCATAAGGCAACTATTTATACCGAAGCCCGGGCAGCCGTTGCAGGCGGAGTAACTTCCTACATGGAGATGCCCAACACCAATCCGCAAAGCACCAGCATGGCTGCCCTGGAGGCGAAGTTTGCCCGGGCAGCCGAAGTTTCGCTGGCCAACTATTCGTTTTACATAGGAGCAACCAACACCAACATCGATGAAGTGCTTAAGGCCGACCCGGCACAAGTATGCGGCATTAAATGTTTTATGGGATCGTCGACCGGCAACATGCTGGTTGAAGGAGAAGGACTGATTCAACTTTTCAAAAATGCCCACATGCTTGTGGCCACCCATAGTGAAGAGGAAGCCGTGATCAAGGCAAATACTGAAATTTACCGGCAACGCTACGGTGAAGAGGTTCCCATCAGGTGCCACCCCGACATCCGCAGTGCCGAAGCTTGTTACCAGTCATCGTCGAAAGCCGTTGAACTGGCCGAAAAATATAATACGCGCCTTCACATTCTTCACCTTTCTACTGCCAGGGAAGTTGAACTTTTTAAAAGTGGCCGCCCCGACGAAAAGCGCATCACAGGCGAAGTATGTGTGCATCATCTGTGGTTTACCGACAATGATTACGATCAGTATGGTACCCTCATCAAGTGGAATCCGGCCATCAAATCGGTTCGCGACCGGGAAGCCTTGCGTGATGCCCTCAACAACAACCGGCTCGATGTAGTTGCCACCGACCATGCCCCTCACACGCTGGCAGAAAAAAATAACAGCTATTTCAATGCTCCTTCGGGCGGCCCACTGGTGCAACATTCGCTGCCTGCCATGCTGGAGATGGTCAATCTGGGGATTTTCACTTATGAAAAGGTGGTTGAAAAAATGTGTCATGCCCCTTCCCTTTTATTCATGATTGAAAAGCGGGGCTTTATCCGCGAAGGCTACAAAGCCGATCTGGTGCTGGTTGATCCCAATGCCAACAAAACGGTAACACGCGATCAATTACATTATAAATGTGGATGGTCACCTTTTGAAGGTACCAGCTTCAGTCACCATGTAAAATCGACCTGGGTGAACGGTCATCTGGCCTATGAAAATGGGAACTTCAATGAAAATAAAAAGGGCGAACGTCTTTTATTCAGTCGCTAATTAACGGTCGGTTTTAAAATAAGCCATCAATTGCTGTAAACGAACAGCCTCATCGGTAAGTGTGGCAGCACTTTGTGCCATTTCTTCGGCATTCGATGCATTGATCTGAGTTGCCTGGTTCATTTCCTGAATGGCGTTGTTTATTTGCTGCACACCGGCATTTTGTTCCGAAGCCGCCATTGCAATTTTCTCGATGAGCCGATTAATTTTCTCCATTTCAGGTACGACCACTTTTAACCGTTCAATGGCTTCGGCCGAATAATCGGAGCTGATTCGCGATACTTCATCAATTTCGCCGGCAGCCAGTTTGCTTTGGTCCGAAAGCAGACGGACCTGTTTGGCCACTACTGAAAATCCACGACCACTGTCACCGGCCCGTGCTGCCTCCACCCCGGCATTGAGCGCCAAAATGTTGGTTTGATAAGCTATGTCGCTAATGATGGCCACTTTTTCGGTCACTTCATTGAGGTACTCAATCGCCTTTAATGCGGCCTCACTACCTGTTTTTAAATCAGCGGCTGTCACCGAAGTGGCAGATTGGGTTTCCTGGGTATGATCGTTGCTGTTTTGAATTGTACCGGCCATTTCTTCCATCGATGATGAAATTTCCTCAATATTTCCTGCCTGAAGCGAAGCCGACTGCGCCAGTTCGGAAGCGGCTTGTTTCAACTGTATGCCCATATTCCCGATGGTGTCGAAACTTTTCTGCATCCCTTGCATAATCTCACGAAAACTGGCCGAAAGTTTTTCAACAGCGCGTGATATCACTCCCATTTCGTCATTCCGGTCAAGCATCTCCTGGCTAACTTCAACAGTCAAATCACCCGATGCCACCTTTTCGAGTTCCTCCATGGTTTTTTTCAAAGGGCGGCTTATAATGCGATAAGCC
>NZ_JBNPXV010000023.1:15822-33676 GCF_050433125.1 Roseimarinus sediminis
CCAAATATGCCAGTGAAGCAATAACAATCAGCGCCACCGGCATCGAAATTATATAAGGATAAACATCGCTGTAGGCCGTCGAGATACGTGTATTGATAAGCCAAATATGCCAGTGAAGCAATAACAATCAGCGCCACCGGCATCGAAATTATATAAGGATAAACATCGCTGTAGGCCGTCGAGATACGTGTATTGGTTACCAGAAAGATCAGACTTATAAACCACAAAATAGCGATTCTGGCAATAATTGATTTTTTGAATAAAATCCTTATCAGTACAACAGCAATGGGTGTTGCAACAAAGAAAGTTATCAGCGACTGTAATAATGCGTTGTTCACAGCGATCTTTTTATCAGGTTTTCACTAAATATAAAGAATTTTCATGAAAGCTGCTATCGATCGCCTGCTTTACTTTTTATAACGCTTGATGATCGATTCAGGAATTTTCTGCAGTGAGAGTTCTTCACAATGCGCATTGAGCAGGAAGGCCTGATAAGGCATACCATAAACCACGCTCGACTGCTTATCCTGAGCAATGGTGTGGGCGCCTGCATTTTTCATGTTCAAAAGGCCCTGAGCACCATCGTTTCCCATGCCGGTAAGAATAACGCCCGTCGCCTTATTTTTTGCCACCCTTGCCACCGAATTAAATAACACATCGACCGAAGGTTTGTGCCGGTTTACTTTTTCGCCGTCAGTAATTTGCACACGAAAACGTCCGGCACCGCCGGTCAGCTCCATCTGTCTTCCTCCGGGTGCAATCAGTACTTTGCCCTGGCTTAATTCTTCACCGTCGACCGCTTCTTTCACTTCGAGCAAACAGACGCCGTTTAAACGATCGGCAAATAATTTGGTAAAACCCTGGGGCATGTGCTGGGTAATTACAATACCCGGCATATTGGCCGGCATTCGACGCAAAATAAATTCGATGGCAGTAGTACCACCTGCCGAAGCACCAATGGCAATGATGTCGCTGGTTGTTTTAATTGAAGTAGAAACAGGGGAATGTTGCCTGATTGAAGAAAGATCGACGAGTAATTTTTTCTTTTGCTTGATGTTGGCCGATGAAGCGCCCTTAATTTTTTCACAAACAAAGGCATAAAACTCAAAAAGGTTCTCATTTGACTTCAAGCGGTCAGGTTTATCGATGATGTCGATGGCTCCCTTGTGGAAAGCATCCAAACATATTTCCTTATTTCCACGGGTTAAACTCGAAACGATGATGACCGGTAAAGGATGTTGCTTCATCAGTTTTTCGAGAAAGGTAAGACCATCCATGTGCGGCATCTCAATATCGAGCGTAATAACATCGGGTGCATTTTGCTCAATCATGTCGCTGGCCTGAAAAGCATCTGCTGCAGTTCCAATCAGGTCAAGTTCGATGTCTGACTCAACGGCATTGGCCAGTACTCGTCTGAATATCACCGAATCATCGATGACCAGCACCTTGGTTCTTTTTTTAATCATACCCATCGTTTCGTCCCCTAAAAATTAATGTTCCGAATATCGTCCACTTTCACTGTACCGGTTTGCGGGTCGAAGAGGATTTTACGACCAGCATTTCCTCCGGTGATTTGTTCAACTATTCTGATGTCGAGTTCTCTGAGCTTAACCTTGGCTACTTCGATATTACGAAGGCCAATATTGAAGCCGGTTTTATCCAGTTTAAGCAGGCTGGCTCCGCCATAAATTTTGGCCACAATCCGCCGCTTCACTGCCCCCGACAAAATGGTTTTGTCGTGCAGCTCGGTAATGGCAATGTCGCCATAACGTACATCGGGAGCTCCTTTGTTGTTCCAATTGGGAAGCAGGAAATGATTTACTCCACCGATTTTAGAACCTTCGTCCCAAAGCACCACTGCAACGCATGATCCAAGGATGGTAAACACCTTGGTATCGCCCGACACAATTGCCAATTCTCCCTGCTTTAAATACTTTATTTTGTCCAACTTACTCTAATCGTCTATACCAGTTTTTCCTTTAAAACTTCAAGTGTAAAAGGTTTTACCAGGTAATCGTCCATTCCACTGTCGTAGCAGCGCTTAACACTTTCTTCCGATTCATTGGCCGTAATGGCAATGATTTGTGAACGCTTATCATCGTTTGCTTCGTTTTCTCTTATTTTTACTGTGGCATCCGTTCCGTCCATTCCGGGCATGTAAATATCCATCAGGATGTACTTATAGAACTGCTTTGTTCTCAAATCGATGGCCATTTGTCCGTTGGAAGCCACATCGTATTCGAGTCCGAGTTTGGAGATAAACATTCCAAGTACTTTCTGGTTCAATGGATTGTCTTCGACCAGCAGTACCTTAAATGTTTCTTCGTTGGGTGCCTGCGCTTTGTTGAATTCTTTCGTTTCTTCTATTTGAAAAGTACCATTCAACAAACGATGAATCCGGATATTCAGTTCCGTTTTATCAAAGGGCAAACTGATGATGTCGAAAGGATGGACAAATTTTCGCAACCTGATATCGACTTTAAGCTGACTGCCAAATACAAAAAGGAAAGGAACCTTTTTGTACTTGTCTTCTTTCATCAGTTTTTTGGCCAGGTCGAAGGCCGCCTTGTTATCGGATCCACCGTTGATGATGAAAAAATCGAAGGTATAGGCCTGCGAACGGAGCCATGCCGCTTCACATGTAAGGCAGCTGGCTACCTTGTAACCTTCGTCGTGCAGTACGGTCTTAATTTCTTCAGCAATTAGTTGCTGCGGTTCTACCACCAGAACATTTCCTGCTTTTTTATCCATCCTGTTATCCGATTTTCTTATAAACACTTGGGCTCATCTGTTTTATGGCCGTTGAATATTGTGATACTGTTTCGGAAAGCCCTACAAATAGGAAGCCTCCCGGTTTGATTTTACTGATTAGCCGGGCAACCACATCGCGTTTTGCCTGATCTTCGAAATAAATCAGGGTATTGCGACAAAAAACTGCATCCAGCGAATTGTTCATGAACTTGTACTGATCGACCAGATTGATGAGTGAAAAATTGATTTTATCGCGCAAGGGCTGATTTACCTGATACAACTCTCCTTTTTCGTCCTTTATTATTTTGAAATACTTTTTTATCAGGCGTTCTTCGAGGCCCTTTATTTGCTGGGGTGTATAGCTGGCCTGCATGGCCTTATTCACTACTGCCTTGCTTACATCGGATGCTTCAATACTGTAATTAAAACCACTGTTGCCAAACTGAAACTGATCGAGCACCATCGCCATGGTGTAGGCCTCTTCCCCGGTAGAACAGCCTGCACTCCATATTTTAAAAAAACTATTGCGGTTTTTTACAAACTCGGGGAGCACCGTGTTGCGCAAAAAATCAAAATGTTCCGATTCTCTGAAAAACTCTGTTTTATGCGTTGTCAGCTCATCAATCATGCATTGCAGTTCACCAGTTCGCTTCCCTTCGACCGAAAGTGCGTAGTTCACATATTCGGGGAAGGTATAAATCCCCGATGCCTTGAGCCGCTTAATCAGCCGTGAATTGACCATTACGATTTTGATCGGACTTAGCTTTACGCCCAGATTTTTCAGCATGAATTCCTGGATCCGTTTAAACTCCCGTTCTTCCAGTTTCTGACTGTATATGTTGGCAGTTTCAGAATAGTTCATCGGCTCGTGGCTTAGGTATCACATCCATTTTTTCTCCTCTAACAATTTCCCCTCAGCAAACAAGCTGCTAATCCAACTCAAAATTTTCGACCCGAAGTTCCACAATTTCGTCGACAGAAAATATTTTATCGGCATTGAGCACCAGCACAAAGACATCGTTTACCTTCATCACACCGTGCAGAAACTCTGTTTTATTCTGCTTTCCAACCTTGGGTAGGTTCTTGATATCAGCGGTATTGTAATTGATCACTTCGTTTACACTGTCGACCAGCGCTCCCAGCTTCACCTTTTCTCCTTCATTGTCGATGGTAATCACCAAAATACAGGTAGAAGTGCTGATTTCGGTTTTTTCCATACCAAATTTAATCCGGGTATCGACCAGTGGAATGACCTCACCGCGCAGATTAAAAACTCCCAGCATGTATTCGGGTGCCTTGGGCACTTCGGTCACGGGCTGATATTCCAGTATTTTTTCAACATGATCAACATTGATGGCAAAGTGCTCGTTATCAAGCGAAAATGTCAGATAAGTTTCAAAAACCTCTTCCATACTTCATTTATTTTATTTTTTCGAAAACTCGGTTACTATTTTATTCACATCAAGCACCAGGGCTACCGATCCATCGCCAAGGATGGTTCCTCCCGATATAAAATTCTGATTTTTATAATGTTTACCCAAAGGCTTTAATACGGTTTGGTTTTCACCTGTTACCGCATCAACAATCAGCGCTACCCGTTCATTTTCGTACGACACCATCACAATTTCTCGTCGTGCCGGCACTTCACCGCCAATGTTGAAATCGCTTCGCAAATCGAAAAATGGATATTGCTCTCCTTCGATGGTCATCACCTGGTTAAGTGTTGAGTCGGAAACAAAATTGGTCAGGCTGATGATTTTTTCAACCTGAATCAGTGGAATAATGAAAATTCGTTCATCGATTTTCACCTGCAAACCATCGATAATCGACAGGGTAAGCGGCAATTTAATAATGAAGGTAGTACCCTTTCCCTTTTCACTTTGAATTTCAATGGCTCCCCTGATTTCTGAGATGTTCTTTTTCACCACATCGAGTCCCACACCACGGCCCGACACATTGGAAATGGCTTTGGCCGATGAAAAGCCTGGCAGAAAAATAAGGTTGATCAATTCGTTGTCGGTCAGTACCTGATCGGCAGTGATAAAGCCCTTTTTGATTCCTGTGGCACGCATTTTTTCAGGATCGATGCCACTTCCATCGTCGGTAATTCGGATAACAACATTGTTACTCTGATGGTAAATTTTCATGTGAATATTGCCTGCTTCATCTTTTCCGGCTGCCGTGCGCTCTTCACTGTTTTCAATCCCGTGATCGACCGAATTCCGGAGGATGTGCATGATGGGATCCGAAAGTTGTTCGATAATTTTCTTATCGAGCACCGTATCTTCTCCCTCGGTAATGAATTCAACTTTTTTTCCGAGCTGTTCCGAAAGGTCGTGCACCAGTCGCTTGTAGCGGGTAATGGTAACACCAAACGGAACCAGCGAAATGGTAAAGGCATTGTCGCGTAACTGTTTCGAGAAGGAACCATATTTTTCGGCCACGGCCTTGAGGTCTTCATTGTCCGATTCGTCGGCTATCAGATCGAGGCGGGCCTGCAAGGTCACCATTTCGCTCACCAGATTCATGAGCTGGTCAATTTTTTCGGTCGAGACCCTGATACTGCTGATGACCCCTGCAGCTGCCTGTCCGTTTTCATCGGCCGCTTTGGCTGCGCGGTTTCGGTTGTTCTTCTCTTCTTCGTCGGCCATCATCCGATGACGGTAACGCTCCGCAATTTTAGCCAGCTCGTCGTTGCTGCTTGTAAATATTTTTTCGCCCAGTTGTTCAAGTTCGGCCTTTGCTTCGTCAATGGCCAGCAAATTTCCTTTCACCAGGGCCGTAATGCTGACCGATAACTGCTCACTGCTCCACTCAAAAATGGCATCGATGGCTTCTTTTTTATGCGCATTGGACAATACAATCAGCCACTCGTCGCCAGCCCGGGCCTTATCGACCTGATTCAACTGAACCTCTTTTGCATTCTTCGTAAAAACCAATGCAGGTCCCAGCAACAACAATTCTTTGATGAGCAAAACCGGATCGGCTGTTGCTTTTGCTTTTTTCGACAGTGGATTTACTTTTACCAGGTAAGTAATATCGCTTGCTGCAACAGGCTGAATTTCCTTCTTTTTATTGGTGTTTTCGTTCTGGCTGCCTGTTGTGTCCACTTCAAAAAGCTCAATTTTTCGACACAAATCGGCAAACCTTATTTTATCGTTATCGTTTAATTGTTCATCCGATTCGAGCAGCACCTTCAGCATGTCGATGGTTTCAAGTGAAATATCTTTGAGCTGCATGGTGAATTCAGCATCGCCACTGCGCACTTTGTCGTAAATATCTTCCAGATCGTGGGTTACCTCCAATACCTTTTCAAAACCCAGCATTCCCCCACTTCCTTTAATGGTATGAACGCTGCGAAAAATCTGGTCGATGGTCTCATTATCAACGGCATCTACCTCGAGCGATAAAAGTACATCTTCCAGTTCGTTGATTAAATCACGTGTTTCTTCAACAAAGCTTACCCTCAATTGGTCAATCGAATCTGCCATTTTAAGAATTTTATTTTTCCCGGAGGAGTGTAAAACAAGTACTAAAATACAACTTTCAAGGTAGTAATGAAGTTATTTCTGAATTCATTCAACGAAATAAATGTAAAATACCGGTGAAAGGTATCCCACGAAATCATTGCTACATCGAATAAAAAAAACCGAATACACCCCGGGCATGAAATTAATACAGGCTGACATTTTGCTTCAATCAAATCCCTGTTCATCTGCTCCATGGTATGCACCTGTCAAAACCGGTGTTAAAATACATACAATTTGCGAAACAGAAAACAGTTTTTCAAAACGTAAGGGGTAAATGCGAAAGCCAGAGGCGTCGTTCATGTTGACAACAAAAGGTAAACAGTCGCAGGTAAAAACAAGAAGCATTTAATTTTAGGCAACTGCAAAAAAATGCAGGCAATCCTGCTCTTTTAAATCACATTGCCTTGATGAAAGCACCTGTCCCGCATCACCATCAACAGAGAAATCAGTATATTTGCCAGCTATGAATCCAATGCAAATTCTAGAAAAATATTCAAATCACCAGGGGATACAATCCATCAATGCGCTCACATCGCAAGTGGGCAACCCGAAACTTCATATAAAAGGGCTTGCAGGCTCTTCGGCGGCGGTAATTCTGGCAGCTGCCTACCTTCAAAACCCACAATCATGGTTCCTTGTATTAAACGACCGGGAAGAAGCTGCTTATTTCTACGATGATTTAAGTCTCCTGTTGTCGTCGGAGGAGGTTTTGTTCTATCCCTCATCATATAAGCGGGTGGCCAAACACGGGAAGGTTTCGCACGAAAACATTGTACAGCGTACCGAGGTTTTGAACCGGGTAATGATTGACCGGCCCTGCATCGTAGTGGCCTATCCCGACGCACTTTCCGAAAAGGTGATTTCGAATGAAAAACTGAAAAGCAATACACTGAAGATATCGGTTGGCGACCGCCTTTCGGGCGAATTTATCAACGACGTACTTTATGAATATGGCTTCGAGCGGGTCGACTTTGTGTACGAACCAGGACAATACTCGGTACGGGGTGGAATTATCGACATTTTTTCGTTTGCCCACGACGAACCTTTTCGAATCGATTTTTTTGGCGATGAGGTGGAATCGATTCGCAGCTTCGACATCGACAATCAGCTTTCAACCGGAAAGCATCCATCCATTTCAATAATTCCCGACATCCGCCAGGGCCTGAGTGAAGCCGATCGTACAGGCTTTTTGAATTATCTGCCAACTACTTTTCGCCTGGCCATTCGCGATGTGGAATTTCTGGTGAACGAAACCAACGCGTTTTACAAGCATGCTTCCGCTTTTTCTGACGAGGATGAACTCCCCGACCAGCACCAGCTATGCAGTGGAGACGAGTTGCTTGAAGCCGTCAAAGGCTTTCATGTTGTTGAATTTGGTATCCGGAATTTCTTTGGTGATTCCCACACCATCCAGTTTATTACTGCCCCGCAGCCGCAGTTCAACAAAAACTTCGATCTGCTGGCTAACGACATTAAACAAAACAGTGCCAACGGTTACGAGAACTTTCTTCTTTCGAACAACGAAAAACAAATTGAGCGCTTACAGGCTATTTTCAACGACCGCGATTTTAATGTCAGCTTTACCCCTTTGCTGTTTACCTTGCATGAAGGCTTCATCGACCGGGAACTGCAAATTGCACTGTACACCGATCACCAGATTTTTGAGCGTTATCACCGCTATAAACTGCAAACAAGCAATAAGGCACGCGAATCGATCACACTCAAGGAACTGAACAAGCTGCATCCGGGCGATTATGTGGTGCACATCGATCACGGTGTTGGCCGTTTTGCAGGGCTTGTAAAAACCGATGTCAACGGAAAAACCCAGGAAGCCGTACGTTTAGTTTACCGCGACAACGATTCCCTGTTGGTAAGCATTCATTCGCTCCATCGAATTTCGAAATTCAAGGGAAAAGAAGGCAGCGAACCCCAGCTCAATAAACTCGGCACCCAGGCCTGGCAGAAAATGAAGAGCAAGGCCAAAAGCAAGGTAAAGGACATTGCCAAGGAACTGATTGCACTTTATGCCGAACGACTGAAGGAAAAGGGTTTTGCTTTTTCACACGACAGCTACATGCAGCAGGAACTGGAGGCTTCGTTTATGTACGAAGACACCCCCGATCAGTACAAATCGACCCAGGCTGTAAAAGAAGATATGGAACAACTGATGCCCATGGACCGCCTGGTTTGCGGCGATGTGGGCTTTGGAAAAACCGAGGTAGCTATCAGGGCTGCCTTTAAAGCCGCTGCCGACAACAAGCAGGTGGCCGTATTGGTTCCCACCACCATTCTGGCCTTTCAGCATTATAAAACCTTTAAAGAGCGTCTCGCTGATTTTCCGGTGAATATTGGCTACATCAGTCGCTTACGAAAAGCTGCCGATATTAAATCGACCCTCAAAGAATTGAGTGAAGGGAAAGTCGACATTATTATAGGTACTCACCGGCTGGTTGGCAAGGATGTAAAATTCAAAGACCTCGGCTTGCTCATCATCGATGAGGAGCAGAAATTTGGGGTATCGGTGAAAGAAAAACTGAAACGACTAAAGATCAACGTAGACACCCTCACGCTTACCGCCACCCCCATTCCGCGCACCCTGCAATTTTCGCTGATGGGTGCCCGCGACCTGTCGATCATTCAAACTCCGCCTCCCAACCGCTACCCCATTGTTACCGAGGTGCACGGCTTTAATGAAGCCATCATCAGAGAGGCCATCAATTACGAACTCGACCGAAACGGACAGGTCTTTTTTATTCACAACAGGGTACAAAATATCCACGAAGTGGAAACATTTATAAGGAAAGCATGCCCCAATGCTTCCATCGCTGTAGGACATGGCCAGATGGACGGGCCACAGCTTGAGAAAATCATGCTGGCTTTTATCAACGGCGAATACGACGTACTCATTGCCACCACCATCATCGAAAGCGGCCTCGACATTCCCAATGCCAACACCATTATTATTAACAATGCTCAGAATTTTGGTCTTAGCGACCTGCACCAGCTACGCGGACGTGTTGGACGCTCAAACAGAAAGGCTTTCTGTTATTTGCTGGCCCCACCCATGAGTTCGCTTTCATCCGAAGCAAGGCGAAGACTGAAAGCCATCGAAGAATTTTCGGAACTGGGCAGTGGCTTCAACATTGCCATGCGCGATCTCGACATCCGGGGGGCAGGCAACCTGCTGGGAGCCGAACAAAGTGGCTTTATCGCCGACATTGGTTTCGAAACTTATCATCGCATACTGAATGAGGCAGTACAGGAACTGAAACAGGAAGAATTTAAAGAAGTTTTTGAACAACGCAAGGACAACGAGGCAGCCAAAGCTTTTATGCAACTCAATTTCACCAACGACTGCCAGATAGATACCGACATGGAACTGCGTTTTCCCGAAAGTTATATCAACAGCATTTCGGAGCGCATGGCCCTTTACCGCGACCTCGACAACATCGAAAAGGAAGAAGAACTCATTGCCTTCGAAGAGCAACTGAACGACCGCTTTGGTAAAATTCCCGACCCTACGGTAGAATTACTCAATGTGGTACGCCTCCGATGGCTCGCCATTTCGTTGGGAATGGAACGCATTATCCTGAAAAACGGGAAGATGATTTGCCATTTTATTTCCGATCAGCAGTCGCACTTTTATCAGTCACCGGTTTTTACCGGCATCCTGAGCTGGATTCAGCAACATCCGCAATTATGCAAAATAAAGGAAGGCAAGGGCAAACTCAGTCTCACCTTCGACAAGGTTAAAAATACAGGGAAAGCACACGACCATTTAAAGCAGATAAAAACGGCCAATGATGCAACAAAGCAAAATGAGCTCATTGTAAAATAAACCCCAAAATATTAAATTGGGAACATGGGAGAAAATCAAAACGGGCTACACTACGATTCAGCTTTTAAAACGCTGTTTGATATAGCCACCGACGGCATTTTTATAGAAGACAACAGAGGAAACATCATCAACTGCAACCGGGCAGGTGAGAAAATGTTTGGTTACGAGCCGGGAGAACTTACAGGTGTCAACATCCGACAGCTTGTTCCACCTGAGTTTGCAGCCAGTATACCCGATATTATTCCCGAAGAGGCAGTAACCGGCGACCAATATCTCGAACGGGTGAACATGCGAAAGGATGGCAGCCTGTTTCCAACGGAAATTTGTACCAAATATGCAGTCATTGATGGTCAGAAATGCCTGATTGCCTTCATACACGACATTAGCGAGCAAAAACGGATACAGCAGGAACTGGAAAAGGCGAAGAAAGTGATGGAGCAACAAATGCACCTGAAAGAAAAATTCTTTTCCATTATTTCGCACGATCTCAAATCGCCCATGGAGGCCATCCTTGGTTTTTCCGATTTGCTGGACGAGGAAAAAGATCTGCTTCCCCTAAAGCTTCAACATTACGTTTCCACTTTGAGAACTGCTGCCTATTCAAGCAGTGATTTGCTCGAAAACCTGCTACAATGGACGCTTTGCTTAAATGGAGATCTGAAACCGCACTACGAAGAATTCGAGCTGGGCTCGGCGTGCACAGAAGAGCTGATGCTGCTGCAAGAAAAGGCCGCCAAAAAAGAAATAAAGCTGTCGTTTAGCATTCCGAAGGGCATCAGTATGTTATCAGATAAAAACATGCTCCGCTTTGTGGTCAGAAACCTGCTTAATAATGCCATTAAATTTACACAGCACAGCGGCCGGGTTGATTTAATAATCACAGAACAGAACAAGCAGCTAAAATTTGAAATCCAGGATACGGGAATTGGCTTGAATGAAAATGATATTCAACGAATTCTCGCACAACGCGATTTTTATTCCACTCCGGGAACTGGCAATGAAAAAGGAACAGGGCTCGGACTCAAGGTTTGTAACGAATTTCTGAACCTGCTCAACAGCCGCCTAAAAATAGAAAGCACTGCGGGCAAAGGCAGTAACTTCAGTTTTGAACTTGCAATGTAAGCTAAAGTGCCTTCCTGATTACCGTTCCACTTGCTGAAGGCCGGGTAAGGTTGGCTGCATTGGTAATGAGCACCTCGTTTACGCCATTGTTTAAAGCCCTGAAAGCATTATCGAGTTTGGGAATCATACCCGCTCCAATGGTTCCGTCTTCTTTGTACTGACGATACAGAGCGGGATCGAGCTCATAAATCACCGACTGGTCGTTTTCGGGATCGGCCAGGACGCCGTCTTTTTCAAAACAGAAAATCAAACGTACTTTATAATGCTGTGCCAGTTCAATGGCCAGTTCCGAAGCAATGGTGTCGGCATTGGTGTTAAGCAGCTGCCCATGTCCATCGTGGGTAAGGGGAGCAATGACCGGGGTAACCCCCTGATCGATCATGACTCTTAATTCTTTGGTATTCACATCAACTACATCGCCCACCAGGCCATAGTCGATGTCTTTCACCGGACGTTTCACGGCCCTGATAATGTCCATATCAGCTCCACAAAAACCAACTGCATTGCAGCCTAATGCCTGTAAGCGTGCAACCACCTTCTTATTGACCAGACCGGCATACACCATGGTCACCACGTCGAGCATGGCTTCGTCGGTTATGCGGCGGCCGTCGACCATTTTGCTTTCGATGCCCAGTTTGGAAGCCATGGCCGTTGCCGAGCGGCCACCGCCATGTACCAGCAACTTGTTTCCCGAAATATGGTCGAAGTCATTCAGCAACTGTTGAAGCGAGCTTTCTTCTTCAACAATTTTTCCGCCAACTTTTATAATTGTGAGTTTTTCCATGGATTTTAAATTTGCTGCAAAAATAAGGCAAAAAAAGATATTCGCATCAAATCAGTAATTAATCCTTGTTGTTGATAAAATGAGTAAAAACCAAACCGTTTCCATTTCAACCTACAGGAGTAAATCCAATTAGAATCATTCTAAATTAATTTGGGGGAGCATTTTTTTCTAAAATCAAGGGTAACCTTTTGCATGTTTCAAGAATAAAGGAGAAAGAACTATCTGCTAAGATTCTTCTTAATACATTTATATCAGTTCTTAATGTAACACTTTCATTTTTACTTGTTAGTTATTTTTATCATTTATACAATTGTAATAACAAACACCAAAACAATGATATGTGGCGCCAAAAAATTCCACCAATTATGAAGAATTCATTTATTATAAATCAAACCGATATTACTCATATTATCCAACATGATCAGGTCTTATATTGTAAAGCAGACCAAGGATATTGCTATGTATATCTTTTGAATGGCGAGGTGATTATGAATTCAAGAACATTAACCACTCTATCCAAACAATTAAACGAATTTCTTACGAAATAGTCATTATTTAGTCTATGTCAAATAACAGAGCAATTCAAAAAAATGCACCGATAAAACTTATTGATTAACAACACGATTATTTTAACAAAATGAAAAAGAGAAATTTTTTATTATTAATATTAGTTTTAAATTTATTTAGTTGTTCTGAAGAATTTGGTGATATCAATTCTAATGAACTATCCACCGAACAAGAATTTAATATTTACGAAAAAAATGTAACGAATGAAGCTCTGGAAATTTTATCTATTGCATATGCGAATGCAATAGAAAATGAAATGTTCCGATCTGAAGTTAAACGTGAAGCTCTAAAAAAGTTTGACGGCGACTACGACATTCTCCACAAGACACTTCAGGATAATGAAATAAATGGTATAAAAATCAAAGAAATACTAGCCACCAACTTAACAAAACCAAGTATTTATAAATCTACAAACATTGCTGGATATGAATATCTTGATAGTCTAATATCCAAGATCGAGAATCTTCAAATTTCCATTCCTATCCATTGTGATTCTTGGGATATAAGTAGTTTTACTCCCAAAGTGATATTTTTACCAACGAACTTCTCAGAGAGAACTTTTACAAAAGTAAAAGCTTATGATGCTCAAGGCAATTATGAGTGGGTATCTTCAATCGATGAACCGGAAATTCCATACATTGTAATTGGTAGAAGTGAAAGAGTTACAAATAAACAAATCACATCTCAGAAGTTAGCGACACAAGATAATTCAATATTAAAAAGTGTAACAATGGAAGTTGAAACTCCTAAACTAACTTCTGTTACATATGGTAATCCAAAAACACACTTTGTAAAATGGGATCCAACAGAAAACGAAACGGGCTATGAAATATGGATAAGCTCAGGAGGTGCCTACACTAAGGTTGGAACAAATGGTATTAACAATAATGAATTTGTTCATGAAGATGTAAATATGACTATTGGAACAAGGTATAGTTATAAAGTTAGGGCAACAATGACAAATGGATATTCTAATTGGAGTAATTCCTTATCGATAAATGCATCTGAACGTACAAATAACAAACGACTAAAGGTTTCTAAATTGTATATGTCTAAATCAAGGCTAAAAACAGTTGAATCTTGGTAATCAGGTGCTCCTGAGATTGTATGTTATATTGTTACAGGTGAAGGCTCATCGGTTGATGATTATCTTGTCAGTGTTTGGTATACATCTTCAATGATGGAGCCAAATAAAAGAAGCGACATTCAAGATCAATGGTGGGATATTTATAGTGGAGGTATGATAACAGACCAATGGATTATAGATGAAAATAATAATCCCCTATTACTAAATTTTGTCTGGGTTGAACAAGATTGGGAAGATGGGAAAAAAGTACCAATTAATTTTTCAATTGTTGAACCCAATAGTGGACTAACATTTACAGTAGATACTGAATATGAAATACCAAACAGTAAAGGTGAATTAATATCTAGTCAAACTGTATATTGGTGGGAAGCAAAAAATATGGAATATTCTTCAAATTGATTTAAATTTGATTTGTCTGAATATTAAGAAACCTTAAACTAGCGACAGTATATAAAAAATAACAAGAAGCTATAGGTTTTTATAATAAGCCAAAACTATTCATATTTAAGACTGACAATATTATTTTTTTATGCTAAGAATTATACAATACTTTGTGATATTATTCTTATTTGGATTAAGCACAGTTCGGTCAGTTCATGCCCAAAAAACTAACATAAACGGATATATCTACGATTCAAAAACAAACGAATGCTTAATAAACGCCGTAGTATACTCCTTAAACCAAAATGCAGTAACGTATACCAATAATTATGGATATTTCTCAATCGAATTGAATACAACCGATACATTAAAAATAGTGCATGTCGGATACAATCCAGTTGTTGTCCAAAATTTTATATACGACTCAACTATTTCAATATTTTTGTCGCCAATTTTCAACGAGATAGGTGAAATAACAGTAAAGTCAAACCAATACACGCAAAAACATTTTGGCGAAGCACATTTAACATCTCAGGAAATAGAAAGAATTCCAGCAATTTTAGGCGAAAAAGATGTTTTGAAATGCTTTCAATCTCTACCTGGAATTCAAGGAACTACCGAGGGTACTTCCGGAATAGCTGTACGAGGAGGTTCACCTGATCAGAATTTAATTTTACTCGACGGCATTCCGGTATATAATGTTAACCACTTATTCGGTATCTTTTCAGTTTTTAACGACGATGCTATAAATTCAGCTTCATTATACAATTCATATTTAGCACCTGAACATGGAGGTCGACTTTCATCGGTATTAAGCATTACTACAAACGAAGGCAATAACGAAAAATTACATGGTAAAGCTTCAATAGGATTAATCTCATCAAAACTGCTACTTGATGGTCCTATTGTTAAAAACAAATCATCATTTTTACTTTCTGCTCGCAGAACTTACTTAGATCTACTTGCCAGACCTTTCATAAAAGACATGGCCGACGGGGCTGTCATAGGATATTACTTCTACGATTTAAATGGAAAATTTAATTCTAAACTAAACGATAAAAACCGAATTTTTATCAGCTATTATAGTGGACAAGATAAATACAGCTCAGTTTATAACGGAACAGACAATTACGGTAACATTGACTATTTACTGCAAGCTAACGAGCAGTTATATTGGGGCAATAATACAGGAAGCATACGCTGGAATTGCATTCCAACACAAAAAGTATTTTCAAATATTTCTCTCTCTGCTTCCACTTACAATATCAAAAATATAGATTCATATTACTTGGAATATATCAATAATGAAGAGAAAATGACAGATGAGAATACATCTGAAAATTCTTCGAATATCTTAGAAATAAGTACAAAATCAAATATACAAATCTTACTTTCCCATAAATTCTCAATAAAAACAGGATTTAACTATTCTTACTATCGATTTATCCCAAAAGGTCAAACGACAGCACTTAGTGGTTTATCTAATTTTGCTTCGGGTAATTATAATATCTTAACAGAACAAAACAATGCACATGAATTAAATACCTATTTTGACTCTCAAATTTCGCCTATCAATTCCTTAACAATAAACATTGGTTTACGTGCTGCACTTTTCGAAACACAAGGAACGTATTATCCTGTTGTTGAACCCCGCTTTAATTTTGAATTCGAGATTAATAAATTCAATCAACTAAAACTATCATATTACAAGTCTTCACAATCATTACAATTATTAACAACTTCAACTCTTGGCCTGCCTACTGACCTTTGGGTTCCATCAATGCCAGGTATAAAACCCTCTATTGCAAATCAATTCTCTGCTGGTTGGTACTTTAATTTAAATAACATGTTAGATTTCAGCATAGCCTGGTATTATAAAAGCATGCAAAATTTAATTGAATTTAAAGATGGCGCATCGTATTTATACGAAGATCAAAGCTGGGCAGCAAAAGTTGAACAAGGCAATGGTCGTGCTTATGGCACCGAGTTTATGATTAAAAGAATGAAAGGGAAATGGAATGGATGGATTTCATATACTTACTCCCGATCGTTTCGTCAATTCCCAACTATTAATAGAGGAAAAGAATTTCCATATAAATATGATCGACCACACTACTTAAATCTTGTAGTATTTTACCGTAAGAATGAAAAAATCGACTATGGTTTCAATTGGATCTTTTCTAGCGGAAGTCGTACAACTTTAATAAATGAGCATTACAAATTAGCTGTATCAGATTATCCTTATTTCGTTGGTAAAAGTCACAGTGGTGATGGAAACTTTTACCATATTCGCAATGGAGTACAACTTCCATTCTATCATCGTTTAGATTTGTCTGTCAATTTTCACAAAGAAAAAGCAAACTATAAGCGTACCTGGAGTATGGGATTATACAATGCATATTGGAAAAAAAACCCTTGGTACATACAAGGCACCAACGATGGTTATGTGGGTGTTAGTTTATTACCAATTGTGCCGAACATAAGTTATAGAATTGAATTTTAATTAAAAAAACGATGCGAATAACATATTACATAATCATTTCATTTTTAGCCTTTTCTTGCATAAGCAAAGTGAACATCGACTTCGATCATCCATCAAAACAAATCGTGATAAACTCTATCTTATGTACTGCCGATACAGGCAAAGTATACCTTAGTTATTCCTATCCTTCATTTAGTCAACCTCTAAATGAAGTTCCTTTTGTTAATAAAATTACAATCAGTAATACAACTAATACTTTCGAATTTAATAAAAGCAAAGAGAGTAATGGAAAGGCTATATACAAAGGTCAAATGCAGCCTCAACCTGGTGTTAATTATCAATTATCTGTTGAGTTACCCGATGGTGAAATCCTTACTGCATATTGCTCTATACCTAAAACAGTAGAGATTGATAGTTTTTATCTACAAAAAGCAATTCCAGAATACGATGGAGATCAACCGTACGATATGAAAATAAGGTTTAGCGATCCATTAGGAGAATCGAATTATTATTTGGTTGGATTCTCAATCTTTAAAAGCAATCAAAAATATTTCTACGATCCCGTCAATAATTTTGCAGAACCTGAATATGGTTTTGTATACAATGAATATTATTTTTTAAATGAAGCAAATGTAAATCTGAATATAAATGAACCGTTAATCGGAGGTATCGAATATTATTATCCCCACATTTTAACATTTAACGACAAGCAAATTGACGGGAAAACATATACATTAACGATTGGGTTACGAGATATTTTAAACAACAGCTTCGCCAAAGCATTTTTGTTTATACCCAAGCTATACGCTATAAGTTCCGACACTTATTTTTATTATCAATCAATCAACAAAGCTTCCGATAATAATGAGTCTTTTATTTCTGAACCAATTGTTCAATATTCAAATATTAATGGAAGTATAGGGATATTTGGAGGCATGGCAATGTCTACAGATACTTTATTCATAACAAAAGTGGACTTACTACATTTGACTGGACAGTAGATTAAGCATTAAATTACTAACTTACAGATATGAATCAATTAAGAAAACAGTACGACAAAGAGTTCAAGAAAAAAGCATTTGAACTTTCATATGCGAGTGGCAATGTCAGTGAGATTGCTGATAAATTCATATTACAGCTGGCAAACGCACTTTTTTAGTACAGTTTAAATCCGAAGTCATCGATATACAATTCTATTTTCCCACTATTCACTATATATGGTCTAGCCCCCTATAAATCGGACTTTTGTATAGATGGTTAAACAAACATATTATTTTCTTTATAAATTTGCAACAGCAAGGAACAACCGACG
>NZ_JBNPXV010000024.1:0-25131 GCF_050433125.1 Roseimarinus sediminis
TAGCATCGATCCCATTTTTCTCCTTATGGGAAGTGATTCAAAACCAAAGCCAACCTTCGGTTTCGGTCTTTTTTGTTTCCCCTTCGCTTAGCAACGAGTTGCACGCTTCGTGAAAACAAAAAGCCCCGCAACAAGTTGCAAGGCTTTGGTTTTGGCGGAGAGCGAGGGTCTAAATATTAATTTATAACCTTTTGAAATACAGCTCTCTGTGTCTTATGAAAAAGCGAACTCCCGAATTTTCACCGTATAAAAATGCTATGTTTTACGTCGTCGGTTGCTTCCGTTTGCTGCTGTAAATATAACAAACTTTTTTGAGGTTTTTCGATCTTATAAATTGTGGAAAACTCATTTACTTTTTTCTTCTTTCATTTGCACTCATGTCTTATTTTTGGCTTTTTAAACATAATTATTATGGTAATTTCAACTTTATCCATCCTATCAGAAGAATATTTAGAAATTTTAATTGATGATGAAGATGTTCAATTTGATTATTTGTGGAAAACTTATAGAAACAAAGACTTTATACAAGGTATATTTTTAGATGTACTTGGTGAGTATGATGATCTGAATAATAAATACGAATTTTACAATACCCAATTAAAGTTTTATATAATTCGATATTCTAATTCTTTAAATTTTGAGATTCCAGAGCCATTAGAAATTATAAAAGACTGGATTAATACCGCGAAAAGATATGGTCTGAGAAATACAAAGTTATTGGAATTAGAAAAGAATGTTCTTACAGGAGCAGATAAAACTTTATTCAAATATTTTTATCCGGAATCAGAAATCAGAAATTATTTTCATCAATGGGGTCTGTGCCAGGTAACATTGGATGAATGGCTTTCGTTCCCGAATATTGTAATATGTAAAGAGATAAATATACCTAAAGAGTCTCCAACTGTTTATTACCCAGGAGTAGGCGAATTAATGAAAAAACTTTTCATGGAGCAATTGGAACGATTAAAGAAATCGGAGATAATGCCTCGCTTAAATGTAAAATTGCTGGCAGACAGAGAAAAAAAAATTCTTAACAGGGTATTTGATAATACTTTGAACAAGAATGACAAGAAATACCTTATTGATAACTTTAAGCTCTTTAAAGACCGGGAAATCACTCAAGTGATTACTGATTGCATGTTAGAAGACATACAGCTTGAGAACTATGATATTCATTCATCCAAAAGTTACATGCAATATTTTCTGTTGATTGAATACTACAAGCTGCTGAATGGAGAAGGTACACCAGCAAATGCTGAATGTAGCTTCTGCTATAAACACAAGGAAAATTTGCCTCAGCTGTTAAAGGATTTCTTTAGACATCTTGTTGATTTGAATCTTATATCGGCTGAAAAAGATGCTTTTATGGCTGTATTTTCCGGTGAAATTCCAGAAACGAAAATTGCCTGGAATTCAAACCTTGACCAATTGAAATTAATGGTGAATTATCTCGACAAGGAGCTTCATTTGTTGGATAACAGTGAGCGAAAATCACAACTGAAAATAATTCCTAATGTCTTTTGTAAAAAGGATGGAAGTGATTTCAGCACAAAGAGTTTCAATTCTATTCGGCCTGGCAGTAAAATCGACACCAAGCTAAAAGCTGCTTGTGACGTGCTAATTCCACCCAATTACAAACACCAAAATTTGTAAGCAAGCACTGATGCTTACAAAATGTGATGGATGGTTTTTCTTGCATCAAATGGCGAACTACTGCCTAAATTTACCTTATTCCCTTGTATTTGAGCTGTAAGCACTACAGTGAGCGACAATGCAATTCACAGAAAAGCTGATCATCTTTGCAAAGTCGTAATGACAAGGCCTTGTTTCATAGCGACATAATGTTTAATCAAAAAACTTATGTTGTATGAATTCATTTTCACTGATTAATGAGGAAAAGCTTGATAAGCTTTTCGAGATGCTTAATTCGCTTAAAGGTTCGCTGGAAGCCGAACAAGTAAAGAACGCCAAAAAACTATCCGAAACCTGGCTCGATAACCAGGAAGTAATGGATTTGCTAAGGATTTCGCAGCGTACCCTTCAAAGCATGCGCGACCAGCTGATCTTGCCCTATTCCAAAGTGGGCGGTAAAATCTATTACAAAGCATCGGATGTTGAACAGCTTCTTCACAACAATTACCATGGAAAATAGAAGTATCAATTTACCAGTAATATCCTCAAATCGTTGGTTTGAGGATATTCTTAAAGAGATTGAAAGCGGTACTTTTTTAGCCAAAGTGGAAGCTGTAAAAGTGCTGGCCGAAGGTGGTAAACAAACACATGCACTCGAACTGTTGAAAAACAGTCTCAAATGCAGCAAGCGCACTGAAGCCTTACTCAATCTTGTATGCAGTCAACTGTCAAGAATTAAAATCAATGCCTGCCTTTCTGAATCATTGCGGCAGGTACACAATCATGTATGTCATTTTACAACACAGGAACTGGATGAGAGCATCAGGGCCGACTTGTATGAGGTCAACCTGCTTTACGAGTGGATAAGAGAGATGGAAGCACTGCTGATCAATAACGCAAGCAATGATTAACTATGGAGAAAGAAAACGATTATCTTCAGGAGATACCTGATTCTGAAGACATCAATACCGATGCACAAAATCTTGGTTTTTACATCGAGCATTCGAAGTATCACATCAACAAGTCGATAAAAGGCAGCGGGAAGGAAATTGCCCTGGAGATTTCCAACTTTGTTGGTCGCAGCCTTTTTAACCTGGATGATGGCAGCAATGTTAGTAAGCGCATTCTGCTTATACAGCGCCATACTGGTGAAACGTACCTGCTTGAAATTCCGACCTCCGACATGAAGCTCGAAACCTTTGAAACCATCCTGAAAAGCAAGCAATGCACTTTTTATGGAAACCGGTATGAATTGAACCGGATTTTCTCTCACTGGATGGATGAAGAGCAGCAAGCCAATGCAGTTGCTGTTCTGGGATATAATTCCGCCTTCAACCTTTATGCATTTACAAATGCCGCGTTTTGTTTTGAAAGCCGGCAACTGCTTTTCATCGACGAACTGGGCATTGTTCAGGCCAATGGTAAGAACTATTATTTGCCAGCCAACGGAAAAGCCAACATCAACAATGGTGCTTATGAACACGATCGGAAGTTTTTTATTCAACCAGGTAAGCTTGGTTTTGAAGGATGGACCAAACTATTTTTTGATGCCTACGGGAACAATGGAGCCCTGGCGATCGATTACCTGGTGTTGGCTCTTTTTTGGGACATTGTTTTCGATCATGTTGGCTCTTTTCCCTTTCTGTTCTTGTTTGGAGCATTCGGAACCGGAAAGACCTCGCTGGTTGAATCGTTGCTCCGGCTATTTGGCCGCGACTACATTGGCATTCCTTTGAATAATGCATCGCAGGTAGGGCTTTCGCGTACCATTGCAAGTCGAAACAATACCATTTTCTATTTGAAGGAATATACCCAGGAAAGCGATCAATACAACCAGGATCTTATCCTGACGGCCTACGATGGATCAGGGCGCACAACGGGAGTCAAAAGCAACGACAATCGCACGCAGGTGGCCACGGTTAAATCGGCCATCATTTTCGATGGGAACCACCTTCCGGCACAAAACTCGGCGGTTTTGTCCAGGATGATTCTGCTTAATTTTGAAAACAATCGTTTCAGCAAAATCCAGCTCGATGCCTATAATCAGTTGAAAGCAGAGCAGGAGGAAGGTCTTGGGCAGGTTCTGGTTGATGTTTTGCAACAGCGTGATTACTTCGCCAGAAACTTCCGTCCCACTTTTGACGCGGTGCTCTCTGAACTCCGGGAGGCCGATGTGAATGACTTCCCCGAACGTAACCAGAAGCATGTTGCGCTGATATTGACTCCCATCAAACTACTTGAAACAAAACTGTCTTTCCCATTTGACTACTGTGAATTGAAGGAAATAGCACTGGAAAATGCCCGGGAACATACTAAGATTCAGAAACAGACCGATGAGCGGACCATTTTCTGGGATGCATTCGCTTACAACCTGCATAAAGGGAACCTGGTCGAATTCTCGAGAGAAGTGTTTGGAGTGAGCAAGAAGAACAGTCACTACCACATCAAACGCGATGTGGCTATTCTTCAAATACGGTATTCCGAAGTTTACCAGGAGTATGTTCGTTATTGTAAAAACAGCAATCAAAAGTTCATCGATAAAAGCACACTAAAAAGGTTACTCACCAGTAAAGCCTACCAACCTTTTATCCCCAATACTCAAAAAGGAAGAGGCGACGCTTATACCGACGCAGCCTTTGGAAGTTGCTATCAGTTTTCTCTTGAAAGTAATGGCATCGATTATTCCATCGATGGAGTAACTATTAATTTGTAAATAGTGTAAATACTGTAAATGTTGACGCTTAAGTAGTTGTATTGTATTGATTTAATGATTTACAAAACCTTTACAAGCTTTACAAAACAGTTTTTCAGCGAAAATGAAAATGTAAACCATATGTAAAGGGGTTTTGATGGTCTTATGTTCAGATTATCAATGTGATGCGCTTTGTTGTTGTTTTCCTGTTTACAAAAATGTAAATCAGGTAGTTGTTCTGAAAAACAGCTTGTTAGGCAGAATAAGACATCAATATTTACAGAATTTACACTTTTTCTGAAAGAGATATACCGCTACAAAGACACCGTTTATGAAAATCGAAAAATCACATCCGAAAATATCGTTTTATCGTGGCCCGGTTACGAACTTATTACCGCATGCCAGCATTACTTTATGTGATGTTTATCGCGGCCTGGTATCCGGCTATTATCAAGCCCTTATTGAGCAGCTGAGAGCCTGCTCCGGGGTGGAGGAAAAAAGAAACATTAAGAAGCAGCTCGACTATGTAACCTTTGCCGGAACCTTTAAAAGCAGGAAGTGTGAAAATTTGCTTCGTGCCAGCACTTATCTCTGTATCGATCTCGACCATCTTGAAGAAGACCAGCTGAACCCGACTAAAGAGCGGCTGTTAAACGACAGCCTGTTTGAAACGGAGTTGCTCTTTACTTCTCCAGGTGGTAAGGGTTTGAAATGGGTTGTAGCAGTCGATTTGGAAAGCTACGACTATACCACCAATTATTTAGGGGTGCTTGCCTACCTAAAAAAAGTGCACCACCTGGGAGCGTATATCGATACCACCGGGAAGGACATTGCCCGTGCCTGTTTTATGAGTCATGATCCGGAAGCTTACCTGCATCCAAAATACCTGAACGAAAGATGAGCCGCTTTAATCCACTGGAATGGATGGATGCACCGGTAAAAAGTAAAACACCGGTGCGAAACCATCAGCCAAATCCATTAAACTCCGATGATGAGATAGAAATCATTACCCGACGAATTGAAGCGGCTGCACTTGACCTAAGCTGTAATTACCGCGACTGGCTTATCATAGGTTTTGCCCTGGCCGATGAAATGGGCGAGGGGGGACGCTCGTATTTTCACCGCTTGTCCCGTTTTCATCCGGACTATCAGCAGGCCGCATGCGACCGGCAATACGACCGATGTTTGAAAGGCAATAAGCGGGGAATTACCATCCGTTCGTTTTTTTACCTGGCCCAAAGTGCCGGTGTAGACATCAAAGTCAGGAAAAATGCAACTCAATAAGCATACAAAGCAAAGCAGATGTTTTCAAAACGATTACAGGATAAACAAAGCAGTCGGGAACCCAAAACGGTATATCAACGAAATAGAAAACGCAAGTGGATGGAATACCCGGTGAATACAGTTGTATGCCTTCCTATCCAAAGCAAGCGGCTGCAATTGATTCTCACCCTGCCATTCTGCCCGGCAAATCAATGCATTGCAAGGTGTATTCACTTTGTATACAGGTATACAACTTTTGAATACAAGTTGCATACAACTTGAATACATGAATACAAAAACTGAATACAGGGTGTATACACAAGCTGGTATTGTGTAATACAAGGCAAAACCTGAATGATTAGTTGAATAAGTCTTGTTTCATCGCTTTGCTTTTACAGGTTTTGAGTACTTTTAATTCTTGAAATAAAACAGTTTTGTTAAATTCGGAAAGCAAATTTATGCAACTCGTTAAGGGCATGGCTTCCCATTGTTGAAAAGACCAATCAAAATCAGAACTATAGCATGATCTTGTCTGAACAAATACAAAAAGGCGAAAGCAAAACGCTTGAATTAAAAGAGGCATTGCCCAAAAATGAAAACATCGCCAAAACCGTAGTTGCCTTCTCCAATACCAGCGGAGGAAAACTGATTATTGGTGTAAACGATCAACGGGAAATTACCGGCATTGACGACAACGAGCTGTTTGATATGCAGGATAAAATTGCTTCGATTATTGCAGACAGTTGTTCTCCTGGAATCTTACCCGACATTTACAGCGTAAACATCGAAGGCAAATTGGTATTGGTGATTGAAGTGGTTCGGGGCAATTTAAAACCCTATTTTCTGAAAAGCCAGGGCAAAGCCGATGGTATCTACATTCGTATCGGGGCGACCAACCGGCCTGCTGATTTGGATACGATTGCCGAATTGGAACGCCAAAAACGACACATTAGTTATGATGAAGAAATTTGTTACGATACAACTTTCGAACAACTCGATATTTCTCCTTTAGCACAGCGTTTTGAAACCATTGGCAAAGCGCTCAATGAGGATAAACTCAGAAACCTGAAACTGATTAAATCAGATAATGGTACAGATTACCCCACCAATGCACTGATGATATTGCTCGGTAAATTTTCGCATTGCACGGTCAAGTGTGCCCGGTTTAAGGGGACGACCATGGATGTTTTTACAGACAAGAAAGAGTACGATGGCGACATTTTCACCATCCTTGAAAGCACCCAAAGTTTTGTGTTGAACCACATTAACCTCAAAGCCGAGATTAAAGGATTGTACCGGGATGAAAGCTATGAAATTCCGGTGGTGGCACTGCGCGAAAGTTTGACCAATGCTTTGATCCACCGCGACTATGTGAACCAGGGCCGGGATATTAAGGTGGGGATTTACGACGATATTGTGAATATTGTGTCTCCGGGCAGTTTGCCCAGCAATATTACCATGGAAGATATTTTTAATGGACGCAGCGAAGCCCGTAACCGGGTCGTTGCCCATATTTTTAAGGAACTGGGCCTGATTGAACAATGGGGAAGTGGAATCAGCCGGATCATCAATGCGTGTAAGGAACAGGGTTTGCCAAGTCCTAAAATTGAAGAGAAGAACGACTTCTTTGATGTAGAGCTTATTCGTCCGCGAACGATTACGGACGATAAGAAGCCCCAGTTTCAGCCTGAGTCAACGGACGCGCAGCCCGAGCTTGACATGGGAGACCGGCGGAAAACCGGTGGAAAACCGGTGGATAAAACCTCTGCTGCGAACGATTACGAACGATTACGAACGATTACGAACGATTACGAACGATTAACGAAAGAAAAGCAGGAAATACTTCTATATTTATTGGATAAGATTAAAATATCAAGAAAAGAAGCAGTAGAATTGATCGGTTTGAAAAATACCAAAACCTATGAAATTCTTAGCGAATTGGTTGATGAGGACCTCATTGAAAAACACGGAAAAGGCAGAAGTACTTTCTATACCATTGCTAAAAAAGCCTGAGAAATAAATAGCGTTAGCAATTGCTTTTATCCTGAAATAATTAATTCAGTTGGCTTCTGTATGAAAGCATTTTGAGGCAACCTGGATTGTTAAGAAGTGATCCTGTGGCTAAAGGTTTTTTGCCTTGCTGGGATGCCCATTTAAAGAGCTGATGATAAACGATGAACTAAATTTCGTTCCTGTTGTTTGGGCAATTAGCACATCGAGACTTCCAGGTATTGATTCCTTCCTTTAACTTAGTTTTATTAACTTTTCCATCAAAACATATTTTCTTTTGGGGGTTATTGTTAAATTAGGGTTTTAAACCAAACAAATGAATGATCTCACAACCCTCAATCACATGTTGCTTAATATCTTCGAACAAATGTTTAGTTACCTTAAGCAGATATACGAACTTAGTATCTTAGAAAATTTGGACAACCCTATGTCAAAAATTGTACTTGCATTCGTTCCGGCAATTTTAGGTATAGCTTATCCTATTATTTTACAAACTGTTGGTAGATTAAATGATACATACAAGTCCACACATATTGTGGATAGGTTAAAGTTCGAATTCCGTTTTGAGTTTTTTCGTTGGGCACTCCTGTTTTCAATTATTTGTTCTCTATCCAGTATTTTCCTAAATCTTTTCAACTACCTAATTGCATATATGGCTCTTGTAATTTTACTAATTGCCTTTTTTAGATTAATTGATTTATTATCTAAATATCAAAATGTTAAAGATTTATCAAAACGTTTTATTGATAAAAGCGGCATAGGTGTTATTAATTATACACCTAAACCTTGCAATAATCTCTTATGTGAAATTTTTAATCATTTGAGGGGTAAATTAGGTAATCCTCATACTATTAAAAACTATTCTCCCAATCAAAAAGAAAAATTGAAAGATCGATTATTGAAATATTGGCACCCAATGATTGATTTACTGAATTATGCAATCAGAAACGAAGACAAAAAATTAGAAGAGGATATTATCAAAAATTTTATAATCCCAGCATTTGATTTATATAAGTTTTATTCAGTTCAGAAAACAGAATATATTGAATACCCAAAAGAACTTCTTAACAGTTCCCATGATGTTATAGTTAATTTATTAAAATTTGATGACCAGCAATCGTACCATGCTTTTGAATACTTTATAGGTACACTTTATTTGCGAGAGGAAATTGGTGATGACCGGCATTTGATGCTTAATAGGGAAACACTTGCAACAATTTGGTCAAATCTTTTGAAAATTGTTGAATCACAAAGACATGATATAATTATGCGGTTTTGGCGACAAATGCACCAATATGCTAATTTTTCTTTGTCTTTATATCGTCCAAAGCTAGATGAAAACTTCCAGGAGATACCGGCAAGCAAGAAAAAATTTAATCAACTACAAGATGATAAAGAAAAAATCATTCAATTGCATACTGTTCTTGGAGCGTATCTATATTACAAAAAAGAATATGGACTATTAAAAAAATTAATTAACCACACTCAATCTGTACCACGACAGTATTTTTTGCTCCCGGATTCATTCGGACAGATTCTGAAAATATTCTCATTGTTTTCAACAAATGATATTCGATATATTGGTATACATATTCAATATTGGTTTAAAGATTTAGAATTTGATAGCATTTATGAAAAGCATGATGTTAAATTTTTTGTACAGGAATATTTAGGAATGCTTCTGCTTAGGTTATATCAAACAAGAAATAGTCACTTTTCCTCCTATCGTTTGTCATTTCCTGAAATTCCAGAAAAAGCAATCGATAGAGATAAAAAAAAACAAGATTTAGAAAAACTAAAAAGCATTCTTAAGCGTCTTTTAGATGATAATGAATTGATTAATGTATTTGGTTTTGAAAAGATAACAAGCAAAGATCTAGAGAGTGAGATTAAATATAATCCCGTTGAATTAGTTGATGAATACATCCGAAGATTGTCAGAAAAAAGCAACAAAGAATTAGAATCAGGAGAACTTGATAACGAAAAAATTGAAGAACTAAAAAACAATACTGTTACTGCAATCGGAGAAGTATTCAAGGATATATCACGAGTTGCTGGGAAAAAAGTTGTAAAGCCAGGCGATGAAGATGCTACAAGCAAATACATGCAAGTTATTCGTGGTAAGCGAATATTGCTTGATCGCGATGCATTTATAAAAGACTCTAATGTTCATCATTTAAATGCTGATTCAATTTTGGGTTATCATTTGAAACAAGAATATTACCTTCATTTTATTACTAAACTCTTTTCTCAAAAAAGAATTCAAAATTATAAGGTACCATATGGCAAAGTGTTTGAAGCTGTGGATAAACTTAATTTGGTTGTAAATGATTACATCATTATTGGGATTGGGATTAATATTGATTATTTAGCAAAATACCAAGGTGTAGACATAACAAAGAATGGTGAGAAGAATTCCTATAATTATATTTATGAAAATATCCCCGTCTATATATTTAATTTCAACCATCCTCTTACTCGGGATACATTATACATTTTGAAAAAGGAGTATTGCCCTATGGTAAAACATATAAACTGGACTGAAATTAAAAATTTATCTGAAGAAGCTTTAACGAAATGGGAAAGTATGGGTAAACCATTAGACGAGGTCTTAAATATCTATATGGATATCAAAGAACTCAATACAGACGAGGTATTGAGAGAAGAATACATGAATAATGGCCAAACAAAAGAAGAACTCAAAAACAAGCTTGAAATCGATGTTGACTTCCTTGCTTATATCTGGTTCCCCAAAGACACAGAAATCATTGAAATCAAACAAGCCGAACCTTTCCAGGAAGGCGGGAAAATAGATCAAATTGAAGACATAAAACCACTACCAAAAGATAAAAAATCAAATTAACATTTGTACTCCTTTCTGAATATTACTGGTATTTTTGAGGGACTATATATTTTTAGAATTTCAAATGACAGGACAACAACTTAAAGAATTAGAAAATCAATTGTGGGAAGCAGCCGACCAGCTTCGCGCTAACAGCAAGCTTACCGCTACCGAATACAGTTTCCCCGTGTTGGGGATTATCTTTTTACGGCACGCTTACAACCGCTTTATTACAGCTAAAGCAATCATCGAAGAAAACTTGCCCGTTCACCCTCAACGCGGACGGCGCCCTATCAATAAAGACGATTTTCAACACGCCAAAGCCATCTTCCTGCCCGAAAAATCGCGTTGGGATTATCTGGCTTCTTTGCCCGAAGGTTCCGATTTGGGCGATATTTTGGATGATGCCATGCGGAACATCGAGGCCGAATATGAAGTTCTGCTCGATGTGTTGCCCAAAAATTATTCACTTTTCGAAAAAGACCTGTTGCAGTCGCTCATCCGTATTTTCAACACCGAGTTACTTTCTAATGTTTCGGGCGATGTGTTCGGACGTATTTACGAATACTTCCTCAATAAATTTGCCATGAGCGGCGCCCAGGAAGGCGGCGAATTCTTTACCCCTCCATCGCTGGTAAATGCTATTGTAAACATCATCGAACCCAATCACGGCACAGTCTTGGATCCTGCCTGTGGTAGTGCGGGCATGTTTGTACAAACCGGGCACTTTATTGAAGAAGAAGGTTTTAACCCGGCCGAAAAAGTCACTTTTTACGGACAGGAAAAAGCCGACACCAACACAAAGCTGTCGAAAATGAACATGACGGTTCATGGCATGGATGCTTCAATCCTGCAAGGGAACACTTTTTACGAAGATAAGCACTCCCTGATTGGAAAGTGCGACTTTGTAATGGCGAATCCGCCCTTTAATGTAGATGGGGTGGACAAAAGCAAGGACGCGGTGAAGAAGGACAAGCGCCTGCCTTTTGGATTGCCCAACAACGACAACGCCAACTACCTCTGGATTCAATACTTCTACAGCTACCTGAACCCAACCGGACGTGCCGGCTTTGTGATGGCTAGCTCGGCCAGCGATGCCGGGCACAGCGAAAAGCTGATACGCGAAAAGCTGGTGAAAACCGGTGCCGTGGACGTAATGGTAAGCATTGGCACCAAATTTTTCTACACCCGCTCATTGCCTTGTACCCTGTGGTTCTTCGACCGAACCAAAGAAACAGATGATGCCCGGAGGGATAAAACCTTAATGTTAGATTTAAGGGAAGTATTCCGCAAGGTAAGCAGCAACCTCCACGATTTTACCCCCGAGCACATCAAAAACATTCATGCGTTGGTGGCCTTGTACCGAGGAAACAACGCTCCCTACCACAAGGCGGTGGCCGAATACACCCAACAAAGCAACGATGCCTTAAAACAGGCCAATGCCCTTTGGCAACAAACCGCCCTGCTGGGTTCTTCCGAAAAGCAAACCGTATTGAGCGCCGAAAACATAAAAACCGAAAAACGCCTCCTGAACAATGCGCTAAAAATATTTACCGAAGCCCAAAAAGTGCTGCTGGCTTCCGATGCCGTAAAAAAAGACAAGGCACAAAAACAGGAATGCCTGAAAGCGCTGCACGAAGCCGAAGACCTGGTACACCAATTTAACCAACTGGCCGACACCGCCCGCTGCTTTTACAAAAGTGCCCTTTGGTTGACCACCAATTTTCCGAATGGTGTTTATACCGATGTGCCCGGCTTGTGCAAAGTGGTAACACAGGCCGAAATTGCCCAAAACGACTACAGCCTTACCGCAGGCCGTTACGTGGGAGTAACCCCGCAAATCGATGAGGGTTTCGACTACGAAGAGCGCATGGGCGAAATAAAAGCCGAGCTGAAAGTACTTAACGACGAAGCCATTGCCCTGGCTCAAACCATTCAAAACAATTTGGAGGAGCTGGGACTATGAGTTGGGAAGAAAAGCCATTAGGAGAAATTGTCAATCTAAAAAGGGGGTATGATTTACCAAGTAGGCTGAGGACAAAGGGAACTGTTCCTATTGTTTCATCATCTGGAGTAACTGATTATCACAATAAGTCAAAATATATTGGAGAAGGAGTAATTACAGGACGATATGGAACATTGGGACAAGTGTTTTATGTTAATGGAGAGTATTGGCCTTTAAATACAACACTATATGTACAAGACTTTAAAGGGAATTACCCTCGTTATATCTATTATTATTTAAAGCTCTTAGAATTAGAACAATATAACGGAGCTGCTGCGGTGCCAGGTTTAGACCGAAATGTATTGCATAAAATAAAGTGCATACTTCCCACTCTCCCCACCCAAAAGAAAATAGCCTCCATCCTCAGCGCTTACGACGACCTGATTGAAAACAACCTCAAGCGCATTAAGCTGCTCGAAGAGGCAGCCCAAAACATCTACAAAGAGTGGTTTGTCCACTTCCGTTTCCCCGGCTGGGAGAATGCAAAATTTGATAAAGGAACAGGCTTGCCTGAGGGGTGGAAGCAATCAACAATTTTTGATGAAGTAGAAATTAACAGTGGAGGTACACCAAAAACAACAAATCCATCATTTTGGAATGGAGATATACCTTTTTTTACACCTACTGATGCTTCTAAAAATTCTCATTTCTATGTAAATCAGACAGAAAAAACTATAAATGAGGACGGTCTAAAAAAATGCAATAGTAAATTATATCCTTTTAATACTGTTTTCATCACTGCCAGAGGTACTGTTGGAAATCTTTGTCTGGCTATGATTCCAATGGCAATGAATCAATCCTGTTATGCACTGATTGGGAAGAACTCATTATCACAGTTATTTATTTTCTTCTCCGTAAATGATTCAATTTCAAAAATTAAGAAGACTGCTTCTGGTGGTGTATTCGATACTATAATTGTTGACACTTTTAAAAGGATACCTTTCATTATACCAGAATACACTTTAATTTTAAAGTTCGAAAATCAAGTAACAGCTATATTAAACCAAACACAAAACCTGATTATTCAAAACCAAAAGCTCAAAGAGGCACGGGATATTTTGTTGCCGCGCTTAATGAATCAAACCATAAATGTCTGAACCATGATTTTAGTATGATTGAATGATGATCATGATTATTTTGAAAATAAGATGGAAAAGTGCAGGTGAATATCAATTCGCCCTTCAAAGTATCCCTAAAGTCAATAAAATCAAGGTTCAGACAATTGAATGAACCAAACCATTGAAGTGTAAATCTAAAAACGAACACCATGACTCAAACATTAATTACCCGTTTGACCCTTCTAAAGCAGCTCAACAAGGAAAAAAGAACCATTCTTTACGAAGATCCTGCTCCTTCCAGATGGCGCAATGTTTATGGAGCTTTAAATATTAATGATAATGTGATTTTTATTTCGTCAAACGAAATCCATTTTTGTATAATTCGAGAAATTGATCCTGGTAAAAGTTTTTATTGCGAAGATGTTGAAAGCTTATCTTGCTCCAACGATCAATTTCTTCAGCAACATGGGGTGTTCCCTGAATTAATTGCAAGGGTTAAAGCCAACTTCCAGCCATTCATTCATGAAAGGGAGCTTGATATCAAAAGGATAAAACAGGATATTCAAAATGGCCATTTTATCAGCTTCTATATTTTCCCGAGTAAAGAGAATTTTGAGGACAACAAAAAGGTCTTAAAGGATTTTGATCGGCTTGTTTTTGTCGACGAAAAAGAATGTTTGAGCTCGCTATTCTATTACCATAATGGGAAACTGAATGGTTTCGAAAATGAGATTGGTAAAAATATAAGTGTTAGTGGCTTAACGCTACAACAGATACTGGATATTAATAAAGTAAATGTTGATACAACTACAAAACGCTCTAATAATTTGAATCGGGTATTGGATATTATAAAAAGCATTGAAAAAAACCAGCATTTCCGATTTACTTCATTTTTCACGTATTACGATTCACTTTTCAATAAGCGAATGTATTCAGGCAACACAGTAGGTGCAGTTCAAAAAGGTGAACATGTAGTAAAAAAGGAATTTCCTTTGAATCAAATTCTCTTCGGCCCCCCGGGAACTGGTAAAACTTATACCACAATTAATAACGCCATTGAGATAGCGGATCCCGGCTTTGAATTTGAAGACAAAAAACGCTTCGAAATAGTTCAGCATTTTCATGAATTAAAAGAAGAAGGAAAAATTGATTTCATCACTTTTCATCAGGCCTTTAGTTATGAGGATTTTATTGAAGGGATAAAACCTGTTATGCATGACAGTGATGAAGAGAAAAGCGAAGTCAAATATGAAATAAGGCCGGGCGTATTCAAACGGATTTGTGACAAAGCTCGTGGAATAGGTGATTTTGAAATTAAAAATGAAGAAAATATTGATTTTGAACACGCAAGTTTTTATAAAATGTCCTTAGGCGGCAAAAATAAACCACACATTCACGACTGGTGTATAAACAACAATAAACTTTCATTGGGTTGGGGAGGAGATGCCGATTTAAGCCATTTAAAGCAATACAACAACTGGAATCTGTTTAAAGAAGCATTTCAAAAACAATATCCGAAAGTGGTTGAGGAAAGCAGGTACCATATTCAAGCTTTGTTCATCTTTTTAAAAATGAAAAAAGGCGATGTGGTGCTGGTTTCAAAGGGGAATAAAATTATTGATGCAATTGGTGTGATATCCGACAATGATTACATCTACAATCCAAATCAGGAATTTGATTACTGCCATTATCGAAACGTTGAATGGTTAGCAACCGATCTCAATGCAAGCCCCGAATTGTTTGTTTCAAAAAACATCAGTCAGCAAACCATTTATGAATTTTACGATGCAGATGTTAAAAGGGAGTATTTCAACTTGAAATTCAACAAAAATGAAGAACCCGAAGAACCAGAAAATTACGTTTTGGTTATTGACGAAATAAATAGGGGAAATATTGCTGCTATTTTTGGCGAGCTTATCACTTTATTAGAATCCGACAAGCGGATGGGGGCCGAAAATGAATTAACGGCTACATTGCCCTATTCTGGCAAGGATGAAAAACCTTTTGGCGTACCAGCTAACCTTTACATCATTGGCACCATGAATACGGCCGACCGCAGTGTGGAAGCCCTCGATGCTGCCCTGCGCCGTAGGTTCTCTTTCGAAGAAATGCCCCCGCGTTATGATTTGGATGGGCTCAATTATAAATTTGAGGATTTCAACGCTGCCAACATTTTGAAAACAATCAACCGGAGAATTGAAAAGATCCTTGATAAGGACCACCTGATTGGCCATTCCTTTTTCATAAAGCAAGAAGAGGAAGAGGCCAAAACGGTACTTGAAAAAGCATTCTTTGAAAAGATCATCCCCTTGCTACAGGAATACTTTTACGGCGATATAGGCAAGATCAACCTGATTCTAGGAAATGGTTTTATTGAAGTTAAAAAGGACACTGACAATATTTTTCCGAAATCAAACTATGAGAACAACGATTATTTTGAAAGGAAAATATTCAAACTTATTCCAAAAGAGAAAGTGAATCTGAAAGAAGCATTGGAACTAATGGAAATCATACGTGACTAACGATCCCAACCATATCACTGTTTTTGAACACGAAACCATACGTTTCGACTACGGTGAAAAGAAAATCACCGAAGAGCAGTTCAAAGAACTTTCCCGTTACCACGGTGTAAAAGGAACGCCTTTCTTTTCCCTGTGCTACAATGGTGTCAAGTTCAATCAACATGTTGGGGTAATTCAGCTAGGCAAAACCGTAATTGAAGTTTTACCCAAGGCAGATAAGCTGGACAAAACAGAAAAAATTGAATCCAAATGGCGCGACATACTTATTGGTATCCTTAAAGCTGTTGGTGCTTTCGAGGTGAAAAGCACGAGCAGCAGCAACTTACGCATCCGTCCAAATTCGGTGCTCGATCTCTATTTTGAACTCTTTGTTGGCGAAGTAGAATACCTGTTAAGGCGGGGTTTGGTAAAACAATACCGGTCCAATTTCTCCAATTGCACTGCACTTAAAGGAAGTTTGCAATTCAGTCAGCACATCAGCCGGAATTTGGTACACAAAGAACATTTCTTTATCAAACATACCGTTTACGATGTGCAGCACCGCTTCAATCAGGTGATTTATAAAACCTTAAAACTCATTCGGCAAATCAATACATCGTCAAGATTGAAGAGTAGGATTGGTGCTTTGCTGTTGTTCTTCCCCGAGATGAACGACTTGAGAGTATCGGAACAATTCTTTCAACAAGTAACCTACAACCACAAAACTGAGGTTTACAAAACCTCGATGGAAATTGCCCGTCTCATCCTGCTGCAATACCATCCCGATCTATCCTCGGGGAGAAATCACGTGTTGGCCTTAATGTTCGACATGAACCTGCTTTGGGAGCGTTTTGTGCTGGTGAGCTTACGAAAGAATCCTGCATTTAAAGTAGAAGGGCAACGGTCAAAACAATTTTGGAAACCTGAAAATGGATACCGAACCACCATTCGTCCGGATATCGTACTTTCCAATGAGAGAAATAGGGTGGTGTTGGATACCAAATGGAAAAACCTTGATAACTTTAAACCAAACCCCGAAGACCTGAGACAGATGTATGTTTATCACGATTATTTCAATGCCGATAAAGTGGCGTTGGTCTATCCTTCCGAGAATAATCAAGTTGAAGAAGGACATTATTTCACAAAGGAGAGCCAGAAGCTATCCAACAAGCATTGTGCAGTACTGACGTTAAGCATCAATCCCAACATACACGAATGGCAGAAACAAATAAATAAAGAAATTGATCACTGGATAAAAAACGATTGACATGGTAAAAGGCTATTCTGAAGACATATTGATCGAGCAAACCTGCATCGAATTGTTTAAAGGCACCCTGGGCTGGGACGTGGCCAATGTTTATCACTCCGAAGCCTTTGGCGAAAACGGCACGCTTGGTCGCAACTCCGAAGCCGATGTGCTGCTCAAATACAAGGTGTTGGATGCCTTGCGGGAATTCAACCCCGATTTGCCCGAACAAGCTTACCTGAATGCTTTTGATGAACTCAATTCCGAGTCTTCAATCATCGGCTTGGCAGAATTGAACCAGGAGAAATACACCTTTTTGAAAGAAGGCATCCCGGTAACTTACAAGAATGAAGAAGGTGAAATAATTGCCAATAAACGCCTGAAAATATTCGACTTTGATACACCCGCAAACAATCACTTCCTTGTGGTTCAGCAAATGTGGATCGAGGGAAAATCAAAACGTCGCCGCCGCCCCGACATTATTGGATTTGTAAATGGAATACCCTTGCTTTTTATCGAACTCAAAGCGCACCACCGCAAACTGAAAGCTGCTTACGAAGACAACCTCTCCGATTATAAGGATGTAATTCCCAAATTGTTTCACTGCAACGCCTTCATCATTTTAAGCAATGGACTGGATAGTAAGATTGGAGCCATCACCTCAAAATACGAACACTTCAACGACTGGAAACGGATAAAAGAAGATCAGGAAGGAATTGTAAGCCTCGACACGATCATTCAAGGCGTATGCAATAAAAACCGCTTTTTGGACCTCTTCGAAAACTTTATCCTGTTCGATACCTCCATTGGCAAGGTCATCAAACTGATTGCCCGAAACCACCAGTTCATTGGGGTGAATAAGGCCATCAAACATTTCGAACAGCAACAAATTCGCCTCAACAAAGGTGAAATCACCAAAGAAGAAGCACAACGCTTGGGCGTATTCTGGCATACGCAAGGTTCGGGCAAATCCTACTCCATGGTATTTCTTTGTCAAAAAATCCACCGCAAAATGCAGGGCAGTTATACCTTCCTGCTGGTAACCGACCGAAATGAATTGGATAAACAAATCTATGGCACCTTTGCCGGTGTTGGTGCGGTGAACAACAAAAAACTAAGGGCCGATAGCGGTGAAAAACTAAAGGAATTGCTCAAAACCGACAACCGATATATTTTTACATTGATCCACAAATTCAATTTTGAAGAAACCATTACCCAACGCGCCAATATTATTGTGATATCCGACGAAGCCCACCGCACACAAGGCGGAAGCTTGGCGGTAAATATGCGCAATGCCCTGCCCAATGCATCGTTTATGGGTTTTACCGGCACGCCCTTGTTTACAAACGACGAACTAACCCGTAGGATTTTTGGCGATTATGTTTCGGTTTACGACTTTAAACGTTCCATCGAAGATGGGGCAACTGTTCCGCTTTACTATGAAAACCGGGGCGAAAAGCTGAAACTTGATAATCCGCAACTCAACGACGAAATCAGAACGGCCATTGAAGCGTCCGATTTGGATGCAAACCAGGAAGAGAAGCTGAAACAACTTTTTCAACGCGAATATCCCATCCTAACCGCCCGAAAACGACTCAAAGCAATTGCCAAAGATGTGGTACACCATTTTAACGAGCGGGGCTACAAAGGCAAAGCCATGTTTGTGGCCATCGACAAAGTCACTGCCGTAAAAATGTACAATTACATTACTGCCGAATGGAAAAACTACATCGAGAAGAAAGAAAAAGAAATTGAAAAGAACACGGATATTCAGGAATTGTTAGCCCGAAAAAGGGAACTGGAATGGACCAAAGAAACAGAGATTGCCGTTGTGGTGAGTTCCGAACAAAACGAGATCAAGAAATTCAAAGCATGGGAACTGGACATTGAACCCCACCGCGAAAAGATGAACACCCGCGATTTGGAAAAAGAATTCAAGGAAGAAGATCATCCCTTCCGACTGGTTATTGTTTGTGCCATGTGGATCACCGGGTTCGATGTACCAAGCCTTTCAACACTTTATCTCGACAAACCATTGAAATCGCACACCCTGATGCAGACCATTGCCCGGGCAAATAGGATTCATACAGGCAAAAACAATGGCTTGATTGTCGATTACATTGAAACCTATAAAGCGTTACTGGAGGCGTTGGCCATCTATGCCATCGGTGGTGAAAAAGGCGGCACGGAAAACCCCGAAGTGCCCGTGAAACCGCTGGAAGAGCTTATTGAAGATTTAAAAGACAGTATTGAAACCGTGTTCGGGTTTTTCAACGATGAACTGGGATTTGATCTCCAGAAAGTGGTTGATGCCGAAGGCTTGTATTTGTTGGCGGCTATTGAGAAAGCGGTTAATGCGGTTTATAAAACCGATGAAACCAAAAGCAAATTTGGAGTAATAGCCCGTGAAGTATTCAAAAAATACAAAGCCGTAATGCCCGATCAGGCAATTTACGACTTCAAACCCCAACGCGATGCCATCAATGCCATTTATCAGCGCATTCAGGATCAAACCGATGAAGCCGACGTATCGGCGGTAATGAAACAGGTTCAGGATGTGGTCGATAAATCGGTCGAAAGTCAGGATATATTATTGGAGCCAACAGTCGATTACGGAAAAAAGTTGGACTTAAGCCATTTGGATTTTGAACTCATCGAAAAATACTTTCTGAAACTTCCCAATAAAAATACAGTAGTTCAAACGCTAAAACAAAAAATTGAAAGACAGCTTAAACGCATGGTCGATCAAAATCCGTTGAGGGTTGATTTTTATAAAAAGTATCAGGAAATCATCGACGAGTACAACAGGGGCAAAGAGCGGGTCACCATTGAAGAAACCTTTAAGGAGCTGGTCAAGTTCATCAACGATTTAAACGAAGAAGAAACCCGCTCGAAACGCGAAGATCTGACCGAAGGGCAATTGGCCATTTTCGATTTGCTTTTATTGAACAAACAGCTCACAAGTAAAGAGCGGAACAAAGTGAAAAGCATGGCTCAGGAGTTGTTAAACAAGCTGCAAAACACAGGTTTGAGGGTAGAACACTGGATGGACAAACCGCAAACCCAATCGGCAGTAAGAAAAACCATTAACGATTATCTTTTCGAAAACCTTCCATACCCCACTTACAAAGATCCCGACATCAACCAAAAAACCGAACTGGTATTTGAACACCTGAAAATGGTGTACAGTGCTGCATAAAAAAACAAAAACCCAAAGCCATGGCTGAAAAGAAACCACATTTGTATTTTAGGAATCCACGAGAAGGCTTAGTAGTTTATAAGCTTCGAATAGGCGGTGGAAAAAGTAATAGAGATGAGGATCAGTACTTTGAGCTGGATAATCAACAATTTAATATTTTCAACAAGCAAAATAACAACATGAAAAATTAGAACTATTTGAAAAGCTTATCAATGAACTAAATATTGAAAAAAGTAAAACAACTATCACGATAAAACAACAAACACTTTAAACTATGAACAAGAAACTAAAAGAGTTATATGTAGAAAATTTTAGGTTATTGGTACCTGAATTACTAGAATTTAATTCGAAAGTAAACAAAAATAAAAAGGCTACCAATCCATTTTTGCTAACTGTACCTACCGATTATGAAAGCTTTCAAAACAAAATAATGGTATTTGGACAGGAAACGAATGGGTGGTGTGGTGAGTGTGGTGACGGTGGTGCATTCTCAAATAATATTGATAAATCACTCGGTATCTACAACAGTTTTTATTTGGATGGAGGCATTCGCAAATACAAAGGCCCTTTCTGGAATGAGTTTAAAAGAATAAAAAGAGAAATTGAAAAAAGGAAGAATTCGGTTTTTGTATACAACAACATCAATAAAATAGGTAAGTTAGGAAGAGGTAACTTAGATAAGATTAATGAAATTCAGTTTCGAAAGTTTAATATTATAAACGATGAGATTAATTTATTAAAGCCGGATATTATCATCTTCCTTACAGGTCCGAATTATGATTTTTTCATCAAGAAAAATATAGGTGCATTTGAACAGACCACAATTAGTGACAGTATATTTCGTATTGTTTTTACGTCTAAACATCAAAATATCAAATGTTTTAAAACATATCATCCCAATGCACTCTATCATCAAAAAAAGAATAGAATAGTTATTCCACAACTTATCGATGAAATATTAAAAAACTGCAAGTAATTAAAAACTAGACACAACGAAAAAAAGTAAAGCATACAACCTTCTGTGTGTCACTTTTTGTCACACCCCTTTCGTATCTTTGGGTTGAGTTTAAACATTCAACCCAATTTTTATGGCAAAACGTGAAGCTATTACCCGCTACAACCTGATCATTAACAAAGTCAGAAAACATCCTGCATCTTTCGTTGAAATTAAAAGGTTCATTGAGAACCATTTTGAGAATGAAGAATTGACCCTGAAATTTTCCAAACGCACTTTTCACAGGGATCTGGCAGAAATCGCATCGCTTTACAACATTGAAATCAAATACAATACCCAAAAACAGGGCTATGAGGTTGTACATGAAGACGATACCAACTCCACCCATCACATACTGGAAGCTTTTGATGTTTTCAATGCATTGAATATCCGTGAGCGTTTATCGGATTACATCCATTTTGAAAACCGGAAACCTAAAGGCACTGAACATATTCATGGTATCCTTCATGCCATTAAAAATCGTCGTGAACTCGAATTTAACTATCACAGTTTTTGGTATAACTCACCTTCCCAAAGAAGAATCCAGCCTTTGGCTCTAAAAGAGTTTAAAAACCGATGGTACGTCGTTTCGTTAGATACAAAAGACTTTAGAATTAAAACTTTCGGTTTGGACCGGATTGCCGATCTGGAGATAAGCAGACAAAAATTCGTTTTTCCTGCTGATTTCAACATCATAAAACACTACGAACATTGCTTTGGAATTATTTCACCTGATGATCTGCCTGCGGAAGAAGTAATTTTATCATTCCATCCTCACAAAGGGAAATACATTAAGTCGTTGCCCTTGCATGAATCACAAGAGGTACTGGTCGATAATGAAAATGAATTGCGTGTGAAGCTCACCGTTTATGTAACCTTCGATTTTGAAATGGAAATTCTGTCGCATGGGGATCAAGTCGCTGTTATTGCGCCGCAATCGTTAGTGAGTAAGATAAAGTTTGCACTCAAGCAAAGTTTAAAACATTACGAGTGAGTTTGACACAGAATGTCACAGCTGGTCTTTTTATTTATGGTCAACGATAAAAAGCTTAGCATGAAACATAATGTGGAGAAACTAATTAAAACAAGTGCCTTTGTTTATGACAACAAGAACGAAACTGAGCAAGAAATTGCTTTCCTGATCAAGTATCAGGATTACATTAATTGGGATAAGCTCTGTGCCTGCATTGAAGTACCATGGTCAGATAAACTGATAGATCAATTTATTGATCGTTTTAACTGGAAGCAATTAACAAAGACGCTACTGGGCTTTGTTGGTTTCAGAAAAAGCGCTGATTTCACAAACACAGCGTGGTTAAAAAAATATGAATCAAAAATCGATTGGGGCAACTTCTCTGAATACGGCTGGGACATTTCAGAAGAAATTATTTTAGCCTTCCGCCACCATTGGAATTGGAATAAACTGATTGAAAATGATGGCGTAGAATGGTCCTGCCAACTATTCACTCAAATAAAAACATTTCTGTTCCACATTAATGCAGAAAGCATAAACTGTTCTGTAATGATTAAGAAAATAACAGAAAATCGTTCTATCGAATTTAAAGAGCAACTAAGAAGGGAAATAGACATTCTGTTTAAATATTCTGATACAAATAAATAAAACCTCTTTCTCAGAGACACCTAATGGCACACACTCTAAATAGCTTTGTGATGAATCATAAAAATAAAAATCATGAAGCTATTTTTTTACACTTTAGTCATCGCCTTTAGTTTTTTCAGCTGTAACGATCAGCAAAAGAACCCGCAAGTTTCTGAAAATGGGAAAGAAGAATCGGCAACGAACCAACAAGCCATTATCGAAAAAGTAAAGAACCACCCAATCACCTCCTCAATAACTGCCGGTCAGCTTATTGATTCATTGGCCGGAAATAATGGAATCACCTCCTGGCAATTTTTTAATCCTCAGGAATATCAGAATGATGACAATGTGCTTGGTGTTGTAGGTTCAACTAAATCACCAATGTACGGTAGCAACATTACTTTTAAAATTGCTTACATCTATCAAATTTCAAGCGGGAAAATCGTTTACTATGCTGGTTTCATGAATGAAGAGCAGATCAATGAGATTGAATTTATTGTATCGCTGGAACAGAAAAAAATGCTCGATTTTTAACCCTCCTTTTATGTTTAAGTTGAAACTCAAAAGAAAAATCATCAAAGCAAGAAAAGCGAAAAAGAAAGCTATTGTTACGAATGATTTTGAAAGTGCGGCCATGTACCGCGATGAAGAGAAAAAACTGTTTGCCAAAATTCAAAAATCAAAAGCATCATCTGGCCAAAGATCGGTTTCCTTTCTAAAGCTTTATAGTTTTTATAGCTATGGTCTGATTGTTCAACGAACTAATAGCAAGATCCCGGATAGAATAGAATATTATCCATTTGCTACCTGGATGAACATTCTTTTTAAGGCTGGTATAAAATCGTACAGCAATATAAACGCACAATGGTCAAGGTCAGAACAAAGCAAAAATCAATTATTTGAACAGGCAACAGATTACTATATCCTTGGTTTGGTTTTAAAATTTTTGAGTACACAAAATGGTTGGTACACACTTGACCGGTCAATGATACTGGGATTACTGCCTCACAATTGTTTTCTTAATGAATTTACAGCCCGTCCTTCATCAAATTTATTTTTTCCTGCAAACGATAATCCGGATGCAAGTATTCATTATGCAATGGATAAGGAAAACCAGATCATTGGATTCTTTGAGTGTTTCGATTACAATTTTCCATATCAATGCAAAGCTTATTTTCAGAAAGGAAATTATATTTTCAACACTCCGTTTTTTTCACTCAAATTTAAAGCTAAGTACATTGAAAAGCCTGCCTATATGTTACCGGCAGACTATGCAAAATATTATCTGGGGTTTGAAAGAAACAGTGATGGAAGAAAGCTGCAATTAAGCTTTGTTGCACAATTAAAACTCAAAATATTTTTTCCGTGGAATTGGCATTATTTTCGGACGCTCAGATTACTCAAACTACAAATAATTGAGACTTTTTCTGCTGATCATTATTTTCAACAATTCAACTGGCAGACAATTCGAATGCAGTCAAAGATAGTTGAAAACATCCTTGTAAAATTATCCAAAGAAAAGCCCGATCAAAATACCTGACCAGGCTTTTCTCAGATTACAATAGCTTAATTTAGGCACTCACCGCATCGAGATCATCATCATTGTCACGCATCAGACGCTTCATGCTGTCTTTAATGGCCTTTGACTGTACTTTGGCATAGATTTGGGTTGTGCGGGTATCGCTATGCCCCAGCATCTTGGAAACCACCTCCAGCGGGACGCCTTCGTTTAAAGTGATGGTGGTGGCAAAGGTGTGTCGGGCAATGTGCGAAGTCAGGTTTTTATTGATCCGGGCCATCAAGGCCAGTTCTTTCAGATAGGCATTGTATTTTTGGTTGGTGAGGGTAGGGAGGTAGCAGCGCATGGTCGACCTATTTGATGTTTAATATGATGTTTCAAAACGATAGTAAAAGAAAAAGAACGAAAAGCGTAAAAATATGCAAAACAGTGCAATGCGAGCCAATTCGGGAGTTGGTTGGAAGTTCTAATCAAGACTCCCGAATTTGCACCTTTTGTATTTCATCGCAGCAACAAGTTGCACGCTCCTTAAAGGAAGTGATTCAAAGCCAACCTTTGGTTTGGTCATTT
>NZ_JBNPXV010000025.1:0-24053 GCF_050433125.1 Roseimarinus sediminis
GTCAACATCCTCCCCAGTCTACATCTTACACTTTTCGAAGCTACTACGGGTTCACGCCTTAAGCATTGCGGCTTGGTAACTCAATCCAAAGAACTTTTGAGTAAGCCTCGCGACTTAAACAATCTTTTTCATTACTGCCCGAACAGTCAATTCGACAGATGGGAATTAAAAATCAGCGCCAGCTAATTAAAAATCAGCGCCAACTAATTGCACCCATTGAAGTAAATACGCTTCACGGCGTACTAACGGAAAATTATAAGTTTAGTTGTGGATTACGGGCTGTTACTCTGTCCGCATACGCACAAAACATGTGCGAGCTAAGATGCTGAAATTTTGCAGTAAAACCACAATTAAATTTATAAAATGTTAGCAACTGGGTTTGGTTTTCGTTCAACGTACTGCGGTTTCATATCTTGCTGAATCTTTCGTATCGAATCTTTTGTCTGCCCGTTACGGAGAACTAATTTATTTGTGCGCTGGTAAACCCCAATGCCGCCATGAGCGGCAAAGAGGAGGGGAGAACATAAGCTTTTTGGAAAGCTTGGATTAAGCGTGGGCTTGTGAGCTTGCCAATGTGCTTATGTTGTGTGTCGGCTTTTATTTCAAGCTTATTGAACAATAACCATTTTCTCTGTCAGGAGCTTTTTGTCAATTGAAATAGAACAGATGTATGTTCCGGGTTTAACGGCCTTGCCATTTTTTCTTTTGGGATCCCAAACAACCATGTTGTCGCCTGTTTTTAAATTGTTCTCAACCCACATGGCAATCAGTTTACCTGAAGTATCATAGATCCGGAATGTTGCATTGCCTTTCTTTTTCATCGAAAACGAAATGGTTACTTGCTCTCGTGAAGGATTCGGGTAAATTTTCAATGCCGGATGGACGTTCATTTCTTTTAATTCTGAAGCCGATGAAACAGAGCCGGTTTTATCAATTGAATAGGAATACGATACGTCGCCGTTTTTCATTTCCGCTGATTCATCTTTGGGAAGTACTGCATTCACAAAATCAACGGTAACTTTCTCTGTAGTTACCTCAACCCGCAGGTGTCCCGATCCTTTTAAGATCGTTCCGGTGTACGCATCGGCATTCTCAACAACGCCCAATTGGTACGACGAATCGCTGGGCATTGGCACTGTTTGATAAATTATACCATCCACCTCTTCCTGTGCATACAAATGGCTGTGTCCTTCGAAGAAAATGTTCACCTTGTTTTTTACCATTAACTGATGAATGGGCATTTCCCAACCCGGGCGGTTTTCGGTAAACGTCCATTTTGTACCGTCTTTGTCGTAGCCACCCCATTCATAGCCTTTCACCAGTAAAGCGCCGCCGCGGTTTTCGCCCATAATCTGGTGCATAAAAACGAACTTGAAACTGGCATTGCTTTGTTCCAGTGTTTGTTTGAGCCAGTCATACTGATCTTTCCCAATGGTCCAGTCCCAGTTTCGTGGCTTTGCGTTGACCGTATAGTAACGATAGGCATCGAGTACTATAAACAGGGCATCACCCCATTCCCAGGCATAATAATTTTCAGGATAATCGATTCCATATTCTTCCCGGTTTGAATTGCCGGTATAGAAATCATCGGGGAAAGGATTCGGGTAATACAGCTTTCGCGACAAAGTTCCCCATACCCCAAGGTTTTCTGGCGGCGTTTGCAGCAGGTAATAGCCACTTTCACCTTCGTGATTGCCTAAACAAAAAAACAATGGAACCGAGTGGCCTACCCTGCCAAAATATTCACGGTTATCGAGGTGCAGTTGGTCAATTTCTTCCTGTGTAATGGTGAATGGATTATGGTCATCGCCAAAAGTGTCGCCCATATCAATCATGAAATCGGGCTTGTCGGCCAACTGGTTGTCCAATGCAATATTCCAAAGCGGATGGTAACACTTTTTATCGTACGGATGCGGGTCGGCTTCGATTACAAAGGTGAATGAACTCTCCCGGCTTCGCTGGGTATGAAAACGGTGATATTCGCCATACTGAAAACTTCCGGAGTTAACCTTTCGATAAGCCGTCCGGTAAATGTATTCCGAATCTTTATTCAACCCATCAATAACAATTTCGCCAACGCTTTTACTAAATGTGAACAGGGTATCGGTGTACTTCATTTTTGTATCACCAGCCAGAGCATATTCGCAGAAAAACTCGGTCGTATCGTTAAACACTACATTTACCGTTACCGAATGGTCGGTTGGACGGCCTAATATTTCATTTATTTGTCCCTTTCCAACGTTATTCATGAAGACCAGAACCAGGCATATGCTAAGTGCGTTTCGTATCATATTAAATCACAATTTTAATCGTATTTCTTTTTTTTCCGGATTGTATCACCAAAAGGTAAATTCCTTTTTTCAGATTATGGTCAAATGCCATCCTGTTGTTTCCTTGTATTAGGTCCCCATCGAACAATTTTCCAATGTTTTTGCCATCTGAGCCAATCAGCGAGATGATGGCATTCATTGTTGACGGAGCGTTCAGAATGATGCTGTTGTTTGAAACATATGCCTGAAACTTTTCTGAAATATTCTGTTTAACAACTGTGCTTACATTTGAGCCATTCGGTTTCACATAATAGGTATGCCTGATCTGGCCATTTATCAAACCCTTCTTTTCGTTGTCTACGTGGTAAGCCCCAATGTAATCCACCCTTGTGCTGTCGCCTTCAACGGTCACTTGTAAATGTCCTGAGTTGGGCAGAATAACACCCGATTTGTAACCATAGATTTCGGCATCGTTAACCGAGGTGTAACCTGGAAAGGATGGTTGCGGTACTTCCTGGTAAATAATGCCATCCTTTTCCTGTTTGGCATAAAAATGGTCGTGCCCGTGAAAATAGATCTGAACCCCGTTTTCAACCATCAGCTGGTGCAAGGGTTTTTCCCATCCGGGACGGTTGGTGCTAAAACCATTAGTGCCATCAGCATTTTTTCCACCCATTTCATAGAAGTCAGCAAATTCAGATCCACCCCTGCCACTATCATCGCCACCAACCAACTGATGCGCAAACACGAATTTGTATTTTGCGTTGCTCTCCTTCAGCGTTTGAGCAAACCAGTCGTACTGTTTTTTCCCAAGCGTGAAGCACCACGGATTGCTGCTTCGCTGATAGGTGTAGCCGTATACATCGAGCACAACAAAGAGGGCATCGCCCCAGTTCCATGCATAATAATTCTCGCGCAGGCCAACACTTTCAACGCTGTCGCTTCCGGTATAAAAATCGTTTGGAACGGGCGTTGGATAATACTTTTTTCGCATCAGGGTGGTCATGTCGAAAATTTCATCGCGCCAGCGTAATTCACCTTCGTGATTCCCGTTTACCAGAAACAAGGGCACCGATTGACAGGTCTTATCCCAAAAATGCCGGTACAACAAATTCCTTTGTTCAGTGTAAAACTCATCAACAATCGGAAATTTTTCGGTCAGAAAATTATCTCCCAGATCGATTAAAAAATCGGGCTCCAGGTTGGATGCATTTTGCAGCATGTTCCGGAAAGTTACATAATTGGAGCTTTCATCAAGATGCGGATCGGCTTCCACAGCAAACGAAAAGCCTTCCCCTTTGCTGCGTTGCGTGATGAAATTTCCTTTTGTTGATGCGGTAAAATGGATGTCGCCCGGCCTTTTGTAGTACAATTGGTAGTAGTAAGGCGTATTTGCCTTTAATCCGTCGATGGTAATTTCAATGGGTTCGCCAGCCTGAAAAGATAGAGTGCCGGTTTGTTGATTCAATTCATTTTCCGAAGTTCCAAACGCAATGAACGCTGATATTGCTTTATCTGAAACGGCATTGAAAACGACGGAATGATCGGTTGGTATTCCCAATAAACCCGGGGCAATTAAATCGTTGTAATACCGAATTTCGATTTTATACAACGAAGTACCTGCAGTAACAAACAGTAAGTTTTGATACTTTCCGCCAAAGCAGAGGTTGCGCACTTTAACCTTCTTCGGAAAGTTAACCGATCCAATTTGATTGGCCTCTTTATCGAATACCCGGATGCCACCATCGCCAAATGCCACAAACAAATTCCCGTAAACATCGGCTGTTAAACCATCAATTTCACCTGCATCGTCGAGCTTGACAAATACTTTCTTGTCTTGCGAAAAGTCTTTAATAACGGTTTCGTCACGCAAAAAATAGCTATAAACAGTGTTGGTTGAACTTTCGTTGACATACAAGGTTCGCCAATCGGAAACAAAGGTTAAGCCGTTTGGACTAATCAATGTACTGTCGAGTAACACCGGGGTTTTCGAATTGTAAGGAATGCAGTACAATCCCTGAAAACTCAGTTCCTTTTTATCTGGCGATACGCCATAACCGGGATCGGTAAAATAGATCGATCCGGTATAACTTAAGGTTGCATCGTTGGGACTGTTCAGCCGATTACCCAAATACGCAGAAACGATGGATGTAAGATTCCCCTGTTCATCCATTCTGGCAATATCATGGGCAGTGTGCCGGCACACCACAAAGTCGTTGGTTTTAGCACAAGCAATCCCATTGGAGTTTTCTGCGGGGTAAACCAAAGTATCTAGTCCACCGGTTTCGCTCCATTTGTAAATCACATTGCCCGAAACATCGCTGAAAACCACATAACCATCGGGATGCCATGTCGGACCTTCTGTAAATTGCATTCCTGTTGCAATTTCAACAGGAACAAGATTGTCGAAAATGCCTGCAAATGCATGGTTGAAAATACCCGTCAGGACAATGATATGAAAGATGACCTTCTTCATTGATACCAAGATTGAATGTTACTTAAAAAAGCTATCGGTATTTACTATTTCGGGTTCGGGAATCTCTTTCGAATACAAAAAAACAGTATCTGGTTTGCATGGGAAATCGTCCAACTCGCGCAACCACATCAACGTATCCTTCTGTTGTTGGGTAAGTGTTCGGGCTACTTCAACAAACTGGTCGGCCATGGTGAAAATATAATTGCCATCGAACGCTCCATACTGAGCCGATAAATCAAGAATTTTTTGTTTGTCAATTTCATCCTGATCCCAGAACTTCCGCAGTTCAGTGGCAATGTCATCTCGTGTTGCTGTAATGTTATTTAAATCGCCCTGTACCGTAGTGTAAATTCCTTTGATTTTTTGCGCCTGTGTATTATCCAGAATATTTGCCAGCATGTATTTTCCTTTATCGGCGGTAGTTTCCATATCAATGGCATATCCTGCATTGCCCATTGCAGGAGCATCCTTCATGAAAAAGCCGCCAAAATAGGTTCCTTGTCTTTCGGGGCAGAAATAGGTATCGGCTTCGTGGCTGCCTAAAAACCAACTGAACATTTCGCTGGCATTGGTCATTACGTTGGTGTTCTGATCGCGGGGAATTCCCCTGTCTTTTGGCTTTTCAGGCATCTCCCACAATTGCATGCCAATAACATTCAAAGCGTACAGATAATCTTTTTGCTCCTGAGTGAGTGATTTGATCACGGTGCTAAATGCTTTAGCCCGCCCATAACTCAACTCGCCGTCTATCAGGTAAATTTCCCGCGATGCATTTACAACCGCTTCTTTGTTAAGCAGGGTTTTTCCGGCAGGAATATCGCTGTCGAGGTAGCGGTGGAAAGCTTTAATCACAGGCATTCGGGCATAGGCATACGCCGAAATCAAACTGTCTTGTTGTATCGCCAAATCGATCAAAACACCCAGTTGCGAGTCATCCAGTAGGTTAATCATGTGGTAGGCTGCCTTGGTAAGGAAATCGGTATTGTGGCCGCCTTCATCGGGATCGTTATCCCTGAAATACTGAAATCCAAAATAGTCGGCAACCTTGCCCGGCGGGTAAAACGTGGATGCGTAAAAACAACCAGTATAAAAGGCAACTCCCGAATATGAGATCGTATTTACCTGGGCGCTGTTCGATAAGGTTTGCGCCATGTCGAACTTACGGTCGTTTTTGGGAATTGCCAATCGAATCACATCGCCATTAGCCGGTTGTCCCATCCATGTTCGGGACTGAAGATTTTTTTTGCTCACGGAAAAATGAACCCGGTCGCCTGAATGATAAGTAAATGTTGTTGCGCTTTTTTCGGGAATATTTTCCGAATTGCTGTTTATTGAAACCACTTCGGACAAGCCTGCAATCGAAAATCCAATTTTAAAATTCTGATGCAGTTCTGTAGAAATTACCTGAAGAATGCATGGATGATTTCCAATTGTTGAAAATGTGAAAACATTCTCACCTGTTTGCGCATTAAACCGTTGATTGGAAAGTAACCTTCCACTCATTGCATAGGCATTCACCCGTATTTGCTGTGGATAACTAACACTCATTTCAATTTGATATTCACCGTTTGAAAAACGCAGATTCACTTTTCCCTGAGTAGATAAAAACAGGGAATTAGCACGCGTTTGCCCCGAAACAATGCCTTTGGTTAAATTGACATTATACACGGTTTTGGTTTGCGCCAGATTAGTTAAATGCAGCGTGCTTCCGTTCGTTTCGTTATACACCTCAATTGAATCGACCGATACTGCCTGTGTATCCTGTAAAGCACATATTTGCACCATAACATCCTGCGAAAAAGCAGACATAGCCATCATGGCTAATCCTAATAAATTGATTAACTTCTTCATCTTTCCCAACTATTTAAATATAAACCAGTCCTATTTCTTATTATGCCCCGCTTCTTTGATTTGTTTAAGCAGATCTTTATTAAATTCCTCATCGAATTTGTAGAGCTCCAATACCTTCTGGGGAGGAAGAATTGCAAGGTATTTTTTGTGGTATTTCTCGAGTAATGCTGTTTGCTGAACTTTGGCATCGATATAATCATCGACTATCGAACGGCATTCATCCTGGCTCAGTCCCTGGGTAGAAACATCGATGTTCTTGCGTTTATTGGTTGCCTGTTCTCTTTCTTTATGAAATTCACGGAAAACCGGCCAGAATTGCTGGGCTTCATTCGGGGTCAGTGTTAATTTCGATGAAAGAAATTCTATCCGCTTTTCAACCACATTCTGATATCCTGATTGTGCGGAGAGCGTAACCCAAGTTACTAAAAGTATAATTGTGAATATTGCCTTCATTTTACTTGTTTTTAGATTTCTGAAATTAAATTATCGTCAATAATAAATTCTACGATGTCGTCTTCAGACACCTGATTATAGATGACTTCAAGTTTTGTATTGTCATTTTCTGCTGTCTTTGTTGGTACCGTATAGCGGCCGACTATAAAGGCAACAACCACAATGGCAGCGTATTTTAATACATTCAATGAAATCTTCTTCAATTTGGAATTCATCAGCGACTTTTGCTGTTTGTGTTGAATTTCTTCAATCATTTCCATTTTGAAATCGCGATGGAAATTTTCGGGAACCTGAAAAGGATGTTTTATTTTTTGTTCTTTTTCCATGTTATTCCATTTTTAGAATTTCTTCAATTCTGTTTTTTGCATGATGATAGGATACTTTTAGTGAGTTCACCGAGGTTTCGAGAATTTCGGCAATGTCGTCATAGCTCATTTCATCGAAGTAGCGCATGGTAAAAACAGTTCGCTGGGTAACCGGCAGCTTCAATATGGCCATTTGTAATTTCATTTGTATATCGTCTCCAGAAACGTATTCATCACTCTGCAATTTGTTTTTTAAACCTTCTTCAATAGTCATCCCTAACTCTTCATATCGACGTTTTTCTTTTTCTAAAAACCGGATTGCCTCGTTGTGGGCTATACGGTAAATCCAGGTCGATATTTTTGCTTCGCCTTTGAATGAACTTAAATTTTTCCATACCCTTACAAAGGTTTCCTGCAATACATCTTTTGTGTTATCGTGACTGATAATAATCTTTCGCAGATACCAATAAAGCCCCTCTTCATAAGTCTCAATCAGCTCATTTATGTGATATGAAGTTGGTTTATTACGTATCATTCAAACTCAATCTTTTGGTTGTTTTATTTCTTCATTCAGAATACTAGACCCGGTTAATGTCCAAAAGTTAAAATCAATAATTGAATTTTTGAAAAATATTCTCAGTAAAGTTGAAGAAGTTAATGGGGGCGGGAAGGCAAAAACAGCTCTTTTGCAAATTTGGATTGTGAGTCGGGTTAAGAAATTTGCGAATGTGTTGTTTGTGCGTGGGCTATTGGTTTGGAATATTATCCAAGTCACAAATTATTCGCAGAATTAAAATAAAACGTGCTCATGAATATTGTCGGGTAACTCAGGCGGGTTACCCCGCCTTTGTCCCCTAAGAACCGTACTTGATAGTTTCCCATCATACGGCTCAAGCTCTCTAAAGGCGGATTAAGCCACCCGACAATATACAAAAATATTCAGTTAACATATTTATATCTTCCCCTGTTTGCGAAGTAAACGTCCCACGCTATGTCGAAAGGGTTAGCGTTTCCTTTAATGAGTTTATGTCGTATTATTTTGAAGTTTCCGAACATACGAAGCAAAATGGTTTTGCCATCATCGAACTTGCCAAAGAACTGCCAGTTTCGATTGCCCATACTCATGAAGATGAGGGAAACAATCTTTCGATAACTGAGGTTGTTATGCCTACGCCTAGCCCAGTTCCAGATGTTCCGCCACAAGATCCGGTCTAATAGATAAAATGTTTTCTTAGAACAGGCGTGCCTGTGGTAATTAGCCCATCCGGTAATTACCGGGTTTAGGTTCTTGATTAAAACTGCTGCATTTGAACCCCTGTGTTTTACAATAATATCTTTCAGCTTTTGTTTCACCGATTTGATTGCATCTTTTGTAGGCCGTATAAGAAGTTTACCTTTCGGGTACATTCTTATGTTTTGTCCAAGGAAGTTGAATCCATCGGCTATGTGGGTGATTTTAGTTTTCTCTGGCGATAATTGCAAGCCTCTTCGATTGAGAAAATCTTCGATGAGGGGTTTGACCTTATTTTCCAGTATATCCTTGTTTGATGCAGTAACGATAAAATCATCTGCATACCTTACAAGGTGGATTTTGTGAGGATTGTTCCTTCTGCAGCCATCAGTCCTTATTTTAATATTGAAGGCTTTGTCGATAGCCGCTTCGAGCCCGTCCAAGGTCATGTTTGCCAGAGTAGGAGAGATGATCCCTCCTTGTGGAGTTCCCTGAGATGTTGGATATAATTGTTTGTTTTCCATAAATCCAGCCTTTAGCCATTGTTGCAGTACCTTTTTGTCCATCGGTATGTTTTGCAATAACCACTGATGGTTGATGTTGTCAAAACAGCCTTTGATGTCTCCTTCCAATACCCATGTAGCACTGTCATTTCTAGAAAGGTGTATGTAACACCTTTCAATGGCATCGTGACAGCTCCGTTTTTGGCGAAAGCCGTACGAGGCTTTGTCGGCCAAAGTTTCAGCTATTGGTTCAAGCGCGAGAAGGTGTAAAGCCTGAAATGCCCGGTCTTTCATAGTGGGTATTCCCAGCGGTCTTTTCTTTCCGTTCTTTTTGAGAATGTAAAGACGGCGTAGCGGCAATGCTTTGTAGTCCTTCCTGACTAAAGATTTGGCTGCGCTGAATTTTTGAGTAGGGTTTTTCCAGCGGATGCCGTCAACCCCCGGGGGTCGTTTTCCTGAATTTTCTGTAACCCGTTTTACCGCCAAAAGTTTGGCATAAAACGAGTGGGTTAGAATCCATTGTAAAGCTTTGGCTTTATTATGTTTTCCTTCCCTTGTTGCCTTTGCAATACGTAATTGTAATGACTTTACCGACTTCAGAACCTTTTTCCAGTCGATGGAATTCCAGTTCTTCAGTTTAGTTTCTGGTGCACAATCTTTTTGATCAGACTTCATTTGCTTTCCTGAATTAAAGTTTTACTACAATGTTTTTGCAAAAGAGAACCAGATGGAAGTGGGCATATCCCAATCAATTACAAAAGGGCATTTGCTTTCTCCATCCTCCCATACCTGCCCTGCATTGTGTTCTCCTTACGGGGAACCTACCTTCTGCAACGAAGGAGCTGACCAGGCTTACCACGTTCCGTCCAACTAACGAGATGGGTTAGGTGCTGCCTATATACCGGAAGAGCTACATCCATGTGCAAGCGTAAAACGCACTTGCATCTTGTCTTCTTGCCATTTTGGCCAATGTGTATCAACAACTTTCACATTTTCGCGCATGACGGTACGTCAACGGCAGTTCAGTTAATTTCACCATACCACCATAGCCGACACCTTTGAGAATGTTGTTATCCCTAGGGGAGTCTTTTCCCGGCAGCTTCACACCCCAACGTTGCCATTGACGCATGTACCGGTAGGCTACTCATGATGGAACATGAGATTAAATCACTCTAAAAAAAATAAGAACGTTTAATAGTTATTTGGACAGCCTCGTGTCGCACTCATATTTGCCCATAAGGGCAAAAGCGCGAGGGGAAAAATAAATTCTATCAAGTTTGCAGTATCGTTTCATCAAAGGTTGTCTGTCTGTTTTTTTGAGTGAAAATCAGGTGGAAATTATCAAGTCTTGTAGGTCTTAATTTTATTGCGTTTACCTGGTTGCTAACGGAAAATTGTTTGTTGTCGTTGTGGATTGCGAGTGATTTCCTGTCAGCGCACCACTAAATGTAGTACGAATAACTAAAGTTAGCAAACCGCCTGAACCACAATGCAATAAACAAAATGTTAGCAACTGGGTTTGGTCTTTTTCAAAGGTTTTCATTTTCATATCTTCCACTAATTTTCGTTATCAATCCTTTTAGTTTGTACGCTACAAAGTACAAAATTTATTTGTGTGTTTGACAACCCCAATGCCGCAATAGCGGCAAGTGTGAAGGGGAATTGTAAGCTTTTTGGCAAGTATTTAGCTTTGCTCATTTTTGCATCGCTCGGTAAAACTTGAACAAGTTCATTTTACTCTCACTTAATACAAAAATTGGTTGCGTGAGGGCTTGCAGGGGCTTGCTAATGTGCTTACAATGTGGGCAAGCATTTCTATTTAATATCCAAATGCAAAAGGTAAATTCAATAAAAAGACAACCAAAAAAAAGATATGTCATAAGACTTTATAAGCGCATCCTTGATTTATTGCGTATAGTTAAACTAGCTACTGAGTCAACAAAACAATTCCAACCTTAATTTAATTCTTTACCAACCAAATATATCATAAAACATAAATAGAATAGAAATAGTAATAAAGCTTCCCATCGGTCAAGTTTTTTTCTTGTTCCGGTTAACATTGAAGTGAATAGAAAAACAGTACCGCCTAATAGAATAAACAAGTCAATATTAAATTTTGGATTATATTCAATTGGTTTTATTATGCCACTTATTGCCAAAATTAACAGCAAATTAAAAATATTTGAGCCAATAACATTGCCGATAGCGATATCGGCATTCCTTTTTGTAGCAGCAATAATTGAGGTAACCAGTTCAGGCAGCGATGTACCTGCTGCTATAATGGTTAGTCCAATTATTTTTTCACTAACGCCCAAACTACTGGCAATTTTTACGCTATTGGTAACAACAAACTGGCCTCCGGCAATTAACCCCGTTAATCCAATAATTATTAATCCCCATATTTTCACATTCGATTTTTGAACTGTTTCTGTTTGGGCAGAAGTATCTTGTTTCATTTGTTTAAATACATAAAACAAAAACATTCCAAACAAAATCAGAAGTATTATGCTATCTATTCTTCCTAAAATGCTGGTTCCTGAAAAGACAAAATCATTAACCAAGAGCAAAATTAATGCTGTTATAAATAATGAAATAGGAATTTCTTTCCATGCAGTAGATGACTGAACAGCTATAGGAAATATTAAGCCTGAAATACCGAGTATTATAAATAAGTTAAAATTGTTACTACCTATTACATTACCCAAAACAATATCAGAATACCCATTTACAGAGCCAATAATGTTTACGACCAATTCAGGGGCTGATGTACCAAAAGCTACAATGGTTAAACCAATTGCCAAGTCTGAAATTTTATATTTTTTTGCTAAAGCCGATGCTCCATCAACAAGCCAATTTGCACCAAATATAAGGCATGCAAAACCAAGAATTACTAATAAAAGAGGAATTAACATATTTTGCTATTTTATAGATTTATCATTTAACTTCTTTCATAGTTTAAAGAAATCATCCAGTCGGCAAAAGAAGAATTAATTATTTAGAAGCTTAAATTAATTACTGTTTGTAAGTAGCTTCTATTGGCGCTCCTCCTTCCGACCAAATATGAAATACCAACCTGTTTACTTTATTGTGATGTGGTTTTTTCTTTTTAATGACTATTATTTTTATTCTTGATAATTTATGTTGCGTACATTCAATTCAGTTTTAGTTACAGTTTATTCAATCCATCTAAGGCAGCAACTTTGTATGCTTCAGCCAGGGTTGGATAATTAAAAACAGTATCACGAAAATATTCTATGGTTCCGCCAAAACTAATAACTGCTTGACCAATATGAATTAATTCGGTAGCAGTCTCGCCAATAATATGAACGCCATGTAGTTTTAATGTTTTAGGGTCAAATAATAGCTTTAGCATACCTATTTCAAGCCCCATTATAGCCCCACGAGCTAATTCAACGAAACGAGAAATTCCTATTTCGTAAGGTATTTTTGCAGCTGTTAATTCCTTCTCGGTTTTACCAATCATCGATATTTCAGGTATGGTATAGATTCCGTAAGGCAATAGTTCGGGTTTATAACTTTTAGGGACTCCAAACATGTTGCAGGCCGCCATTCGCCCTTGCTCCATTGATGTTGCTGCCAAGGCCGGAAAACCAATCACATCGCCGGCTGCGTAAATATGAGAAAGCTTGGTTTGAAATTGGTCGTTAACACCTATTCTTCCTCTTTCATCTACATCAAGGCCCAAAGCGTCTAAATTGAGTAGGTCTGAGTTTGCTTGCCTGCCCACCGCATAAACAAAAGTTTCAGCTTTCACTGTTTTGCCACTTTCCAACTCAGCCACCACAGTTCCAGCAGCATTTTTTGTTACATTTTTCAGTGTTTCGTTCAATCTAAAAATCGTATTCTGGTTTCGAAGGTGGTAACTTAAACGATCTATAATTTCGTCATCAACAAAAGTTAACATCTCAGGCCTCTGCTCAATTAAAGTTACTTCAACATCCATTGCTGAAAACATCGAAGCATATTCTAAACCAATAACACCGGCACCAATTATTATCATCCTGCTTGGCATAACTTTAAGGTTGAGAATCTGATCAACATTAATAATTTTTTCACCATCAAAGTGGATTTTAGGATTATCGGCAGGTCGGGTTCCACAAGCAATTAAAAAATGATCGGCTTTTAGTTGGAAATCACCATCATCTGCATCAACTTCAACGGTGTACTGATCGATAAACCTGGCCATTCCATAAAAAAGTTGAATGCCATTCCGTTTAAGTTGATCATTAACAACAGCCATTTCCCTTTTTTCAACAATTTTAATTCGAGCATCTAAATCTTCTCCACTAATATTTTCTTTAATGCTATAATCCTTACCATAAAAACTTCGCTGGCGGATGCCCGAAAGGTATACAATTACTTCTCTAAGGGTCTTACTTGGAATTGTACCTCGATGCAATGACACTCCTCCAATCATGTATTTTTGATCGATTACAGCTACTTTTTTACCTAATTTTGAAGCCGCTATTGCTCCTTTTTGACCAGCTGGACCTGAACCAATTACGATTAAATCAAAATTATCCTTACTTAAATCACTCATACAATATTTTTTATCCAAGTTTTAAGCTATCAATTTTGAAAAAAGCTACTCAAATCGCTTTTTTTTATCTTGTTTTTTATCCCTTTATTCTATAGGGTTTAACTTTCCAAATTTTTTCACAATAGTCTCTAATAGACCTATCTGAAGAAAATTTCCCCATTCTTGCAACATTTAAAATGGCCATTTTATCCCATTCGTTTGTATTGTGCCATGTTTTAGAAACCAATTCCTGACAAGATAAATACAATGAATAATCGGCAAACAGCATGTAAGGGTCGTACTTTAATAAATGTTCAGTGATGGGCTTAAATAAGTTTTTATCACCGCCGGACAAAAGTCCTGAATTAATGAGGTCTATTGCCAGTTTGAGTTCTTGGTTATTTTCATAGATAAACCTAGGGTTGTATCCATTATGCTTAGTTTCTTCAACCTGCTCTGCTGTTAGTCCAAACAAAAAGAAATTTTCTTCGCCTACCTCTTCTCTAATCTCAATATTAGCACCATCAAGCGTACCAATAGTCAGTGCCCCGTTCATTGAAAATTTCATATTTCCAGTTCCACTGGCTTCTTTGCCTGCAGTAGAAATCTGTTCCGACAAATCGGCTGCCGGATAGATGTGTTGCGCATTTTTAACATTAAAATCAGGGAAGAAAACTACTTTCAAACGGTCACGAACATCGGAGTCGTTATTAACCAAATCACCTATTGAGGTTATCAGTTTAATCATAAGTTTAGCCATGAAATACCCCGGGGCTGCTTTCCCTCCAAAAATAAATGTTCGAGGTTCAATTTCAATGGAAGGGTTTTGTTTGATACGTAAGTATAGGGTTAGAATATGCAAAGCGTTAAGATGTTGCCTTTTATATTGATGAATGCGCTTTACCTGTATATCGAACATTGAAGCCGGATTGACAAGAATTCCTGTTCTTTCATTTATTATTGAAGAAAGAAGCTGTTTGTTCTCCAGTTTTACTTTTCGAAATTGTTCTTTGAAAGATGCATCATTGGCATAAGGTTCAAGTTGTCGGAGTTCATCTAAATTTTTAGGCCAGGTATTACCAATAGCACTAGTAATTAGTTTAGTCAAACCGGGATTGCTTAAAACCACGAAACGGCGTGGAGTTACCCCGTTGGTAACGTTATGAAAACGTTTAGGGTAAATAGCCACCCAATCTTTCATAACGTTCTGTTTTAGCAATTGTGTATGTAAAGCTGCAACGCCATTAATTGCATAACTTCCGGCACATGCCAGGTTTGCCATTCTGATAGAAGAATTTCCCGAATCATCAATTATCGACATTCGTGAGAGTAAAGCAACATCTCCCGGGAATTGAGCCCTTAATTGCTCCAAAAATCTGTGATTGATTTCATAAATTATTTCTAGTAAACGGGGCAATAGGTTTTTAAACAGTTCGAGTGGCCATTTTTCTAATGCCTCAGGCAACAATGTATGGTTGGTATAGCTAAATGTTTTACAAGTAGTTTCCCAAGCAGTTTCCCAGTCTAATTTATGTTCGTCTATCAAAAGCCTCATTAATTCAGCAACCGAAACAGCCGGGTGCGTATCGTTAAGCTGTATGGCCCATTTTTTATAAAACTCATGAGGTTGCCCATTGTGTCTCAAGTGCATCCGCATCATATCTTGCAAAGAACAGGACGAAAAGAAATATTGCTGCTTTAAACGCAATTCTTTACCAACAGCCATTTCATCATTAGGATAAAGAACTTTACTAATGTTTTCCGATTCTACCTTTTCCATTACGGCTTTGTAATAATCGCCATGATTAAAAGATGCAAAGTCGAAGGATTCCACAGCTTCCGATTTCCATAAGCGAAGGAAGTTACATGAGTCAACATCATAGCCCATTTCGGATGTGTCGTAAGGAATTCCTTTCACCATATATGCCGGAATCCAACGTCGGAGTTTATTGCCTTTATCATCCTCATACCACTCAGTATAACCTCCAAAATTTACATTTACAGCACTTTCAGGCCGTGCAATTTCCCAAGGGTTACCATAGCGTAGCCATTTGTCGGTAATTTCTACCTGCCAACCATCTTTAATTTCCTGGTCGAATATGCCAAATTCATAACGAATACCATATCCAATTGCCGGAATTTCCACCGATGCAAGAGAATCCATGTAACATGCAGCCAACCTACCCAAACCGCCATTACCCAAACCCGGCTCTTCTTCTTGTTCTGTAATTGCTTTAAAGTCAAAACCAAGCTCGGTTACGGCTTGTTCCATTTCTTCATAAATAGTTAAATCGATTAAATTTGCTCCTAATTGCGGTCCCATAAGAAACTCAGCTGAGAGATAACTAACTATACGAACCTTTTTATCGGCCAAAACTGCATCGAATGTTTTTAAACCTCGTTGCAACAACCTGTCTCGAAGTGCATAAGAAACAGCCAGATAAACATCGTTGATAGATGCATTAGCCGGGGTTCGTCCTTGTTTATAATACAATTGGTCAATAATGGCCTCTTTTAAACAATCTTTATCCATTCCGGAACGAAGGTCACATGCACTTAATTTAGATGCCGGACTATTATTTGTACTGATTTTTTTTTCCATGATGCTTTAGTTTTAACTTTACCTGTATGGTTGTTTAAGTTTTCGTGGGTTATATCCTTTTCTTAATTCCTTTTTTATGATTTAAAAAATCTAAGCCTCTTCTTTTATGTCTTCATAAATCTTAGACACGCCTCCTGACACGATAAACTTCATTGCTATTGCCGGATTAATATCTAATGGTTTTACCTGTTCTTTGGGAACAATGAACATTTCACCTGAAAAATTGTAGGAATGCGGAAAATAAACAGCTACCTTTTCATTTTCACCCAAATTGCTCAAATCTTCTTCTGTAAGAAATCCCATTTTCTCCAAATTTGAAACAGGATTAACCAATACAAGAACAGGCTTGTTAAACTTCTTTTCTTTCCCAACAAATGCTGAAAACAAATCATTCATTGCAGAAAACAATAACCTTAACAAGGGTACTTTCTCTAACAACTTCTTAAATAGTTTCTTAATTGGACGTGCAATTATGCTTTGCCCAACAATACCAACTATTATGAGAAAGGCCACAATAACAACAATACCAAGACCTGGTATGTCAATACCTATTGTTTTTATAAGGTAATCATCTAATAAATTATCAGTGAAACTAAAAATCAAATAAATTACGTAAATAGTTATTCCCAAAGGAGCAATATAAAGCAAACCTTGTAGCAAATAGTTTAATAGCTTTTTCATTCGTCTAAATTTAATTGTTTACTAAGTTGACTCATGTATCTCGCAGGGGTAGTCATGTGCGTTTGTGCTTGACAAAACCATGCTCGTTTCATTGAAGTAGATTTTGAGGTATTTGAATACTATTTCTTTACACCTAATTCTTTTTCTGCCTGAACCCAGTCAGAAATTTCATTTCCTGCAATGCCTTTCGCAATTCGGTTTTCATATATTTCCTGTGCTTTGTTTCGAATATCATTTTCTGATATTTCTTTTTTTGTCGCGGTTTTACTTTTTGATGAAGTCTTTTTAGTTGCCATATTCCTAAATTTTATATGATTAATACTATGTAGTTTGTTTTTTTACAATTCCTCTAAGTAATCGTCCTAAAATATCGGCTCCGGTAATCACATGCTTTACATCAGACCAAAGTAAAATTACATCATTATCTATTACGTCATCCTCTTCGTTTTGCGGATTATAATTTAAAAGATGGATTATTTCACCCAGCTGCATGTTGCTATCATCAATAATAATTGGCTTATGAATAAATTCCAGCGGATTTGGTTGTATTGCATCAAACATGGCAGCACGTAAAAAACCATCGGCATCCATGATATATGTTGGGTTGAGATTTTCGTCAACAAAAACAACCCATTTCTCTTGTGATTCATTAATCTGGCGCAAAAACAAATCGTGATTTTGTTTTGTAATTTTTGGAAAAACAGGCATACCATTTACATGCTTTATCGGTATTATGCTTTTAGGGTGCAATGGTTCACCTTCTTTACTAACAACTATATCATCCAACGAAAGAAAATTAATTGCTCCCATGCCTTCGGTTCTGTCAATCTCACTATCAGCTCCATCAACATGCTTTTTAAGGAAGTGTTTAATCTTTTTTTCTTTGAAATATTCAATAGATTCTTTTCCTAACCATGCATCTAATAATAGCGCGCTTGGCTTGGCTACCGGGAAAAGAATAAACTGATACAGGCGTAATACCGGGGCTAATAAAGAAGCCATTTTTAAGGAATTTCTGGAAAAATATGCCTGTGGAATAATTTCTCCGAAAAGAGTAATGATTACTGTTGAAAAAGAAAAGGATATAATTCCAGCCATTACGGAATCAGATAGAAGTGTAAGCAATACATTAATCCCAACATTTCCCCACAAAATGGTAGTAAGGAGAAAATTAGAGTTTTTTCGCATTTTTAATACCTTTTGTGCTCCTTTTGAGGAAGAACCTTCTGCTTCAATTTCGAGCCTTAACCTTGTAAAGCTGAAGAATGCTAAATTTAAGCCGGAAAACATGGCTGATTGCGTAACACAAAACAAAATTCCCAACCAAGTAAACATTTCGTTCATAGCTAAAACCATTTATGTTTTTTGAAATAATAGAGCATTACACCAGCAACCATAGCCATTACACCCCACATGATAAAGTATGCATTTTTAAATTGTAATTCAGGCACATATTCAAAGTTAGTCCCATAAATACCTGCTATAAAAGTTAATGGTATAAAAATGGAAGCGAAAATAGTTAACACTTTCATTACTTCATTCACCTTATTACTGAGGTTGGTGTTGTAAAGATTAATCAAGTCATTGGTCATTCCAAAATAACTGTCGGCTGCTTCAATGGCTTGCTCTTCTATATCATATAATTCCTGATAAAACACCAAATGTTCTTCGCTAATTATTTCAGACTTAGCTCTTAATAAGCGTGTAAGAACTTCTTTAAGTGGTTTTATTGATTTTCTGAAATAGGAAATTTCGGTTTTGTATCGAAATAACATCTTGCTAAGCTCCTTTGTAGGATTGTCCAGTTTCTCCTCTAAGGCTTCGATGTTAACGCCAATTTGTTCAAGATTAATCAGGTAGTTATCTACTAAACTGTCGGTTAAGGCATAAAGCAGGTAATCTGTTTTCCTTTGTCGAATTTTACCAAAAGCAGTTCGAATGCGATTACGAACAGGTTCAAAATGGTCACCTGTTCTTTCCTGAAAGCTAATTAAAACATTTTCAAGTAATACAAAGGAAATTTGCTCAACAGATACTTTGTTTTCTTCCTGATTATAATAAATAGCTTTTGTTATAAGAGTAACAGAATTATTGTCTTCAAAAAATTTTGCTCGTTGCCCTGTATTTAGAATATTCTCTAATGCCAATGGTGAGATTTTAAAATGTTCACCAATTTGCTTTATCAACTCCGTATTATGCAAGCCATCGATATTAAGCCAATTATTCTGGGTGTTGTTTATGCTTTTTAGGGCTTCATCAATGGATTCAAACTCAGTCTCAGCATTTGTTTCTTTAGAATATTTTGTTAACCTAATTCTGGTGTCATCCATTTTTTGCTTACCCATAAATATGAGGCTACCGGGTGCTGCACCCTTTGCTTTTGCTCTGCTTTTTAAAAATCTTGCCATTATCAGTTATTTTTTAAATCATTTGTACCAAAAAAACTTTCCTTATAATTCTTCACCTCAATTATGTCGGCAGGTAAATAAATATTATTAGCATTAAATTCGTCAAGCAACTTTTCCATTACTTTAGTTTTAACTTGTAAGTGAAAGGCTCTTGATTTTGACTTAAAGGTATCAATCCAATAAAGTACCTTTACATTGACAGTACTTACCGCTAATTCATCAATAACGACTACTGGTTTTTTATTGCCTTGCAATACTTCCGGTATATTCAGCAGGGCATTGATTATTAATTCCTTTATTTTTTTTATGTCTGATGAATAATCCAATCCAATTGCGATTTCATATCTTAAAAAACCATCAATGGTATAATTGAATAAAGGAGCTTTAATCAGTTGAGAATTAGGTATGTAAACATCAATTCCGTCAAGGGTTTTTATAACACTGTCACGTGTATTTAATTCATTAACATATCCAACAGTTCCATTAGTTTCTATTAAGTCGCCAATTTTAAATGGACTTTTAAAAGCCATAAGTATCCCGGAAAGAAAGTTTTCACCTATATCTTTGAATGCAAAACCAATAATGAAGGTTGTAATTCCGGCTCCTGCCATTATATGTTTGGCTATTCCACCCAAACCTATAACGTTTAAAAAAAACACGAATCCTGTAATTGTAATAGCAAATGCGACTAACTTTCCTAAAAAGACAGCCAATAAAGGATTTTTGGTTTTAGGCTTTATACGCTTTGTAATGATACTTTTAATTAACCATGACAATAAAACAAAAAGTGATAAAACAATAATACCTAAGCCTATTTTAGGGAGAAAGGCTATAGTTTTCTCGAAAATGTTATTTATCTCCATCATAATTTTTTTGTTTTATAATTGTTAGCCAGGATATTGAAATTATCTACTTGTAATTTTTCCCACTCTTTATTGCATCCTAATTCCAGAGCCATTAAGTTGGCTACTTTTGGTGCTAATGAAAGGGATGCTTCAACATCTAAAAACAATAACCTTGTTCTTCGTGCCAGAAAATCTTCAACACTCCGTGCCATTTCATTTCTTACTGCCCAAACAACTTCCCCTTCAACATGTGTATATTCAGGATGAAGCCTGTTTTTATAATTTGTTTTTTCATTAAGCAATTGTGTAAGTTCAGGAGCTGCCGAACCATATTGTTTTATGTCTCCAAAAATATCTGAATGCTCATGGTAGCCGTAAATTTGCAAGCGTTCAGTAACACACTGTTTATATTCTAAATTCCCGACTAACATTGCTTGCTCTAATACATCTTCTGCCATTTTTCGGTAGGTTGTCCATTTTCCTCCGGCAATGGATAACAAACCACTTCGAGAAATGTTAATGGTGTGTTCTCGTGATATTGCAGCGGTGTTTTTGCTATCTTCCTCCATTACTAATGGGCGTAGTCCAACAAAAATACTTTTAATATCATCGTAGGTAGGGTCGTTTAATAAATAGCGGGCAGCATGTGTAATCAAAAACTCAATTTCTTCATCAAGTGCAATTGGTTCTAATGTGAAATCGTTTACCGGAGTATCTGTTGTTCCTACAATAATTTTATTGTACCATGGTACAGCAAATAAAACCCTGCCATCATCAGTTTGAGGAACCATTATGGCACTATCGCCGGGTAAAAACTTTTTATCCAATACAATATGAACGCCCTGACTGCTTGTCATTATTGGGGAAGCGTTTGTATTGTCCATTTTTCTTATGGCATCGGTAAATACTCCGGTAGCATTAATCACTACTTTAGATTTTATAGGGTATTGCTTTCCAGATTCCTGGTCTTCAACTATTACACCGTCAATTATTTCATTATTCTTTCGGATAGATATAGCTTTAACATAGTTTGCTAAGGAAGCCCCTTGTTCGTATGCTGTTTGTGCAAGGTTTATGAGTAATCTGGCATCATCAAATTGCCCATCATGATAAATAACCCCTCCTCGAAGTCCATCAGTTTCAATGGTCGGTATTTTACTAATCGTTTCTTCTTTTGATAAAAACTTTGAATCGCCAAGTCCTAATTTCCCGGCAAGCATATCGTAGAGCTTTAAACCTATTCCGTAAAAAGGCCCTTCCCACCAGTCATAAGTAGGTACTACAAATTCTAAATCACTGACCAAATGAGGAGCATTTTGCTTCATTATGCCACGTTCTTTCAAAGCCTCCAGTACCAAGGAAATATTTCCTTGCTGTAAATATCTAACCCCTCCATGCGCCAACTTAGTGCTTCTGCTCGATGTGCCTTTCCCAAAATCGGCTTGTTCGACCAATAAGGCCTTGTATCCACGTGATGCTGCATCTACTGCTGTTCCTAAACCTGTTGCACCACCACCAATGATAACTATATCCCAAATAATTGAATTGTCTGCAATTTCAGACAGTATTTTATTTCTATCCATCTAATTTATATTTAATCGGTCTTTAACAAATTCGGCTTGCACCTTAATATCTTGAATAAATTGCTCTAATTTGTCTGCTACTTTATTTGCGAAATTTTTCTTTTTCGTATTGATAAACTCATTCAAAATTTTTGACAATTCAGGAGTTCGCAGGTATCCAAATGATTTATGAGGGTTTTTTTGTTTGTTAATTTCATAATCATTAACCACTAAAAAATCAAAAGGAGAAACTTCTTTTTCATTTGGACTAAAATCATCATTCAATTTGTAATTTAAGGCAACCTTGTCGCTAATGTCAGCGAGGTTAAACCAATTAGTGCCTACTCCCGGAGGTGTTGCCATATATTTATGACCATTTGGATTTTTTTTGTGTTCAGCAGCAATTTTACTCACTACAACAGGTAATCCCAAAGGAGAGCCAATGGTGACAAGCGTGTGAATATTTGTTTCTGGCAGTAGAAATGTTAAAACATCAAAGGCGACAATTGACCCCATTGAATGAGCAATTATTAGTATTTCATAACCCTTATATTTATTTATCACTTCAATTATACGCTTTCTAATTAAGTGTTTTGCTTTACATGTTTTATCAAATTGATCTTTGCATTCCTCAATGTAATACGTATTCAAATCCTTAAAATATTTTTCAAGGATAAAGTCGGTAATAAAACTATAATTCAATGTTTTATCTGCATTTAAGAATATTTTATTAAGCTGCGATGAGATAAAATCAATTAAACCTTGCTTGAAGGAACTGTCTCCCGATACAATTTTTTTAGGAGACTTTTTGTAAGGTTCATCAAGGAAATACGGGCTGTCCTTATCCTTTTCCCATTTATCAAGTGGTTTCTCATAAAGAATATCTGCCCAGTAAACTAATTCAAAATCAACCAATTCATTTTTAAATCCGTTTTTGTTAAAACCTTCTTTAATCGAATCTTTCCACCATTTTTCCAGTAAATATTTAGGTGGTTTGTTTCCAAGGCCATGAATGCCAATAATTACTTTTTTCATTGTTTTGTACCTACTAATTGTTTTGTTAACCATTCTGCCCGGTCTGTCGTAATCGCATCTACTCCATAATTAATCATCTTTTGCGCAATATTCAGGTCATTAACAGTCCAAACGTAAACAAGCAAGCCTACATCTTTAAAGGCTTTTACAAATGTATGGTTTATTACTTTACCAGCCCAAACATTAATACCATCGAGGTTACTATGTTTTACCTTTTTGATAATTTTATCTGGGTTTACCCGAATCAACCAATACGGCAGATAATAATCTAAATCCAGCAACCATAATGCTTTATATTCAGAAGCTTGTTTTTTAATTTCAGTAATAACCTCAAAATTAAAGGCGATTATTTCTATTTGATTATTGCTTAGGGTTGATGTTTTTAATATCTGAATTAATGGACTTATTATTTCTTTACTACATTTTATTTCAATAATAATTTGGGCTTCAGAAGGAACAGTTTTTAAAACCTCTATCAAAGTAGGTACTCTCTCATCAATGAATTTATTAGACTTTTTCCTGCCAATATCAACAGACCTTAGTTCTGACAAACGTGATTTTTTTACATGGAATTTCTTATCTCCAACCCGTCCGGTATGTTTATCGTGAATAACTACAACTTCGCTATCTGCTGAAAGATGGATATCTATTTCAACTGCTTTAGCACCTCTTTCCCAGGCCATGTTAATGGATGAAAGCGAATTTTCCGGTGCATCTAACGATTCTCCTCTGTGTGCGATAATTTTCATAATACTAAATTTGAGATGCAAATTACATTTTTTTTACAGGTGGGGAAGCAAGAAAACAACTCTTTTGCAAACTTTGGTTTGCAGGGCTGGCTTACAGCGATTTGCAAATGTGTTTTTTTGGGGGCAGGAGTTTCTTTTTTCTATGTGCGGGAGAAGAAAAAACAAAATAAATCCCAACAAACTGCACCGCCTTATGAACGGAGCACTATAATAATCAATCCGTTTTTTGTAATTATTTCAATTTTCTTTTATCGTATCAATGTGTCGAGTTGGTTTCTCACACTTGCTTAGTAGAGTAGAGCCTGATAGCTCATTCAAAATTTGCACTTATAAATGTACGCATTCTGGATAAACTATCAGTACCCCCTGCATCAAACCGTACGTGAACTATTCGCTCATACGGCTTACCGATAGAGTTCTTCCTGTAGCTTTCGCATGGTATTTCAAGCTCGCATATTTTTCAATGTCCAGCAAGTGTTTGTACTTGACAAGACTCTCGAAAGGGCGCTGGCGAAGCGCTTTATGGGCTTTTCGTCCTTTGC
>NZ_JBNPXV010000026.1:0-23540 GCF_050433125.1 Roseimarinus sediminis
CGTCGGTTGTTCCTTGCTGTTGCAAATTTATAAAGAAAATAATATGTTTGTTTAACCATCTATACAAAAGTCCGATTTATAGGGGGCTAGACCACCTTGTACGATTCCACCAGTCAGTTTCTTGTATTTTCGTCGTATTGCCTCGAAAATCATGGCTTTAATTCGAATGTCTCAGAACAAATGATCAAACCCCTGCACAATTCTTTACACAGCTATTTTGATGATGTGAAATAATCTGCATTTTTGCAGAAAAAACGCTGATGGCTGTAAACAACAACCGACTCAATCGTTTCAGATACACGCTCTATGCTCCCGGATACGACCTGGCTGCGCGCCTTCTCGACACGTCAAGAAAAAAGTCGATACAAAATCTGAATGTACAAGCCGGCGATAAGGTGCTGATTGTGGGTGCCGGAACCGGCATCGACCTCGAATACCTGCCCAAAGGCTGCCATATCACGGCAACCGACCTCACACCAGCCATGATCAGGCAAGTTGAAAAAAGAAACCATCAACTGCAGCATCAACTGCATGCCATGGTGATGGACGGGCAATCACTTGCATTTGAAGACGCTTGTTTCGACAAAGTCATTCTGCACCTGATCCTCTCTGTGATTCCCGATCCGGAAAAAGCACTGCACGAAGCAGGCCGGGTACTGAAAGCGGGGGGCACCCTGGTTGTGTTTGACAAATTTGTAGCTCCTGGCCAAAAACCATCCCTGCTCAGACGTGCTTTTAATTTGTTCACCAATTTGTTTTTCAGCAATATTATCAGGAGCTTTGAAGTCATTGCGGCCCAAAGTCCCCTGGAAGTTGTCAGTGACCGTCCTGCCAATCTGAAAGGAGCTTTCCGTCTCATTGTGATGAAAAAACAAGCTCTTTAAATCCTGTAAAAATGAACTTTACGATAACTGCTGGCCCCCGGATACTATTTGGCAACGGAAACATAGCAAAACTTCCTGCTCTCGTTCGATCATTTGGAAGCAAGGCATTGATAATTACGGGCACATCGTCTTTTATCAGGTCGTTTGCAGCCATGCATTTATTTCAGGAACTTGAAGCTCAGGGAACCGAATTTCACCAAATCATCATTGAAGGAGAACCCGGTCCCGAAGCCATCGATGATGCCGTGGCCGAAAATCGGAACTGGCAGCCCTCGGTGGTGCTAGCCATTGGTGGAGGAAGTGTGATGGATGCTGGCAAAGCCATTTCGGCCATGCTATGCGAAGAAGGCGCTATCAGTCAATACCTCGAAGGAGTTGGCAAGCGCCAGCCTTCGGGAAGAAAAATACCGCTTATCGCAGTTCCTACCACTGCCGGTACTGGAAGCGAAGCCACCAAAAATGCAGTGATCACGAAACAAGGCGAGAATGGCTACAAGAAATCGCTGCGGCACGAACATTATGTACCTGATATTGCGCTGGTCGATCCGGAACTCACCGTTTCGTGTCCGCCTTTCGTCACAGCAGCCTCGGGCATGGATGCTTTTACCCAGTTACTCGAAGCTTTTCTTTCGGACCAAAGCAATGCCTATACCGACACACTGGCACTCGATGGAATGACAAAGCTGGTGAGCGCTATCGAAAAAGCCGTCGCCAAAGGAGATGATACGATGGCCCGTTCAGCCATGAGTTATGCAGCATTGGTATCAGGAATCGCACTTGCCAATGCCGGTCTGGGCGTGGTGCATGGTTTTGCCCAACCCCTTGGCAGTTTCTTTTCGGTGCCCCATGGAGTGGTTTGTGGTACCCTGATGGGCCCTGCCAACCGTATTACAGTTGAAATAGCTGCCCGCGAAAGCAACTGGCGGGTACTCGATAAATACTATCGGGTTGCTCAGTTAATCAGTCGGGAAAGCGACCGACGAAAAGCCATTGATGAATTACTAAAATTCATTGAGCAACTCAGCAATCAGTTCGAATTGCCTTTGCTCAGCGATTTCAACATCAACAGGAACGATTTGCCTTTAATCATTCAACACACAGGACTAAAAAATCATCCTGTTCAGCTTAATGAAGATGATTTACTTTGGATTTTGCAGCAAAGAATGAGATAAGACATCCTGATTTTTATGTTGCCTTTAACCTTTCATTTAAAGAATCAATCGCATTTTTTTGATTGAAAATCCTTTCAGCCAGGGTTTTATTTAGCACCTTATTGTTATTCAGTTCTTTCTTGGCTTCCTTGTATGCCTTTTCTGATCGTTTATTTTTTTTGTTTAAGTTAAGAATCGTGTCCTGATCTTTTTCACTGTTGAGTGTCAACTTTGAAATCTTCTTTTCGAGCAATTTAATTCTGTCATTTAAAATTTTTTCCGTTTTCTGAAAACGCTTGTATTCAACATCTCTATCAAAGTTATTCTTGCTTAGATCATTAATGATATTCTTTTGTTCTTCATTTTTTTCAATTTGCTCATTAAGCTGTTTGGTCAATTCTGCAATGAATACGTCCTTTTGCTTCTGGTCTTTCTGATTTTGGTCTTTCAACCGGGCACTTTCCTGAATCACATTTTTTGTGCAAAGCTGTAGCTGTTCGATTTTAATATTGTTTTTGTAGGCTTGTTCGTTCAATTTCAATACTTCACGTTGAAGTAAATTATTTTCTGATTCAAGGTTGTCGACATGACGTGCCAGATTAAAATCCATCGTGTCAACAAATTTTAATTTCACCTTAACATATTCCTTACCATCTATTTCAATCTTCTCTCCTTTTTCAATATTGCGAAGATGCCGGTGATTTCTATATACTTTCTTTTTTCTAAAAACCTGCAATATTATTTTCAAAGTCTTCTTCATCTGTACATGCTTTAGATTTTGGGGTAACATAAAATTAAAAAAAATCAATGTTCCTCTAGCGAACAAGCAGGAAATAGACTGCAAAGGCGGCGAGCACAACAATGCCCGTCCAGCTGAGCAGCAGCAAGGCTTTACCGGGTCGGAATGCCTTTGGAACCTGCTTTGCTGTGATGGCTTTCAGATTAAGATATGCCAGTACCGGGGCAGTGATGAACGAAAGGGTGGTCGCAAAATCAACCAGCACTTTCATTTGTCCTTTTAAATGGTTAATCAAGAGCGTGGCACCCAGTACCAGTATCAGCACCCATAAAAACACAAAACGCTGTTGCGCCCGCTGGCTTAGCCCATCGCGTTTAAAAACCAGAAGCACCCGGTTCAGTACCCGGGGATAAGCGTCGAGGATGGTAAGGCTGGTACTGAACATGGTGGCAATGGCTGCCACCGCAATTACGGCATAGGCCCATTTCCCGATCGATTGGGTATACAAATCGAAAAACTGCTTGGCAAAGCCAACACCTCCCGAGGCAAAACTTTCGCCACTGTTGTACATAATGGCAGCCCCCAGCCCCAAAAAGGCAAGTGAAAAAATAACGGTTCCCACATAACCAATGTTGAAATCGAGCAGGACTTCTTTCAGCGACGGGCGGTAGCCGCTTTGCTCTGTTTTTGCCAGTGTCCACAACGAATTCCACACCGAGATATCAATGGCGCTGGGCATCCAGCCCACCAGTGCGACAATAAAGGCAATGCTCACAGGAGTCAGTTTCAGTTTGGTATTTTCGAGTAAGAAGGATGTATCGGTTTTGATAACAGCTGCAACAAAAGCCAGCAAGGTAGAAAGCGCCAGCACCACAATTACTCCCTTCATCAGCCGGTCGAGGGTTTTGTAGCGTCCGATCAGGATGATGATGGAACATACAACAAACAGGATGACGGTGATTTGAATCTCGCTAAGGCCAGGAGGCAACACCGAGCCAATTATTCCAACTGTAACCGAAGTAACAGCTGCCAGTATGCTGAACATGGTTCCAATAGTCAATAAGAGAAAAAGTACCACCACCCATTTTCCCATTCGATGATAACCTTCAATAAGACTTTCGCCGGTGGCAATGGCATAGCGAGGACCAAACTGAAAAAAGGGATATTTAATCAGGTTGGCGAGCAGTACGATGCCCACCAGCTGCAGACCGTAATCGGCTCCGGCCCGTGTTGACTGCACCAGGTGGGAAACACCGATTGCGGCTCCGGCCCAGATCAGACCCGGACCAATGGCTTTTAGTACATTCCTGTTCATTGGCTTGCAGGTTTATTGTTATCGATGTCACCTTGCAATACAACTCCAATAAAGATGATCATCAATGGCTTGTGCCTAAATATAAGCATATCGTTTGAATGACAGCCTGCTTGTTGTCAGCGCATTAACAGTCGCATATGCCTGCGATCTTAATGCTGCGCCACTTGTTCGGCTGCCCTGAATACCCTTAGGAAATTACCTCCCCAAATTTTATTGATGTCGTCGGCACTGTAGCCCCGGCGCAGTAACTCTTCGGTTATTTTGGGGAAGTCGGCCACGTCTTCACAGTCGGACAGCCCTCCCCCGCCGTCAAAATCGCTGCCAATACCCACATGGTCGATGCCCACCAGCTTTACCACATGATCGATGTGATCGACTGCATCGGCAATCGATGGCAACACGGGCGGAAAATGCCGGTTGATGCTGTCCCATTCGGCCCAGGCTGCTTTTCGCTCGGCATCGCTTTCGTATTCCCAGTTGTTGTATTTCTTCCGTAATTCTTCTTTTTTCACATAATTCAGCGAAGTGGTGTCGCCTTCCTTAATGTAATCGCCCAGAATACAAATCTGGAGCACCCCCTCTTTTTCAGCCAGTGCACGAATCATATCATCGCTCAGGTTGCGCGGATGATTGCACAGGGCCCTAACACTCGAGTGCGAAGCAATTACCGGGGCGCTGCTCAATTCCAGCACATCGTAAAAGGCTTTGTCTGAAATATGGGAAACATCGGCCAGCATACCCAGTCGGTTCATTTCGGCCAAAACCATCTGTCCAAATTCACTCAGGCCATTGTGTTCACTTCCTTTTTTATCGGTCGATGAATCGCAGAGGTCGTTATTCTGTGAATGCGAAAGGGTGAGATAGCGCACACCTCGTTGGTAGAATTCTTCAACACGAGAAAGCTCGGTGGCCAGTGGAAAACCATTTTCCATGCCTATGCAAATGGCTGTTTTTCCACTATTGACAAGTCGAAGGATGTCGTCGCTGCTTACTGCCAGTTCAAGCACTTCGCTGTTCTGACTGATTGAGGCCAGCGTTGAATCAAGCATGCGATGCGCCAGCCGGTAGGCCTTGTCGTAGTTCTCGGGTGTGCGTTCCTGCTGCCCGGTAAACAACGCGAAAAAAATGGCATCGACAGCTCCTTCTTTCAAGCGGGGATAGTCGACCCGGGTGTCGGGCGCTTCATGGCGCTGACTCAGATCAAGCCCCTTATTCACAAGCAACATGGGCGTATCGGTGTGCGTATCTATCACAAGGGCATGGTGGTGCACCTCGTTGCCCTGGCCACAGGCAAGCATCAGAAGCAGCAATACCACAAGGATCGATCTTTCTGTAAAAATCTTAAAGTTCATTTTGTTTTTTGTATTGATCGCTTAGCAATTGGGCAAAGGCCGGAATGTCTTTTCCCGAGAAATTTCCCGAGCTCATGATAAGCAAGGATTTGTTTTTCCAGTTCTGTTTGGTAAGAAAATCGAAGAGCAGATCGGGACTGGTTACCACTTCGATACCCATTCCGAAGGCACGGTGCACCACGCCCGGAGTTACCGGATCGAGCCGTTTGTGTTCGATGGTTGCCGGATTGTAATACACAAAGGCTTCATCGGCAGCATTCATGCTTCCGTGGTATTCAGGCAAAAATTCTTTTTTCAAACTACTGAAGGTATGCAGCTCCATTACGGCCACCAGTTCCCGCTCAGGATAACGTTCCTTCACGGCATCGATGCTTGCCTTCAGTTTCGACGGCGAGTGTGCAAAATCGAAGAAAACTGTAAAACCCGGAGCTTCAGCTATTTTTTGCAAACGACGGGCCGATCCGCTGAAAGAGGCAATGGCTTCGTAATACTTTTCATCGTCGATGCCGATGGCATTGCACACTTTTCGTGCCCCCTCGAGGTTCTGAAGGTTGTGTTTGCCAAAGATCTTTAAAGGCAACTCTTTTTCGCCATGCAATAAGACGGCCCCACCGGCATCCATCCGGTAGCGGGGAGTTGCATATTTTTGCAAGCTTATTTCATTGCCGAGTTGTTTTGCTATATTTTCAATTTCAGCGTCTTCATTAAAATAGATAAGTTTTGCCCCCTTTTTAAGGCTTTTTGCGAAGACAGCAAACTGATCGACGTAATTTTCAAAAGTGGGAAATACATTCACATGGTCCCATGCAATCCCCGTGATCAGCGCTACCTGCGGATGGTAATGCATGAATTTGGGCCGGCGATCGATGGGCGACGAAAGGTATTCATCACCTTCAAATACAGCAACTTTGGCACTTTCGCTCAGGCGTACCATGTTGTCAAAACCTTCGATGCCGGCACCCACCATGTAATCGAATTCGATGTGGTGGTAGTTAAGTACGTGCATCACCATCGATGTGGTGGTGGTCTTTCCGTGACTCCCTGCAATAACAACCCGTTGCTTATCGCGTGTTTGCTCATAAAGGTATTCGGGATAGGAATAAATTTTCAATCCCAGCTCCTGTGCTTTAAGTAATTCCGGATTATCGGGCATGGCATGCATCCCCAGCACCACTGCATCGATTTCTTTGCTGATGCTTTCGGGCGACCACCCCATTTTGGCAGGCAATAATCCGTGCTGCTTCAATCGGGTACGCGAAGGTTCAAAAATCTGATCGTCGGAACCTGTAATATGATAAGCCTTCAATTTTAGTGCAATAGCAAGATTATGCATGGCACTGCCACCAATGGCAATAAAATGAATGTGCATGATATTTTTTATGGTTAAAAGTAATGAATTCGTGCATTGTTCAAACACGAAGGGAAAAGAACATGGAAAAAACTTGAAAATTGTTTAAATTCGCCATGTCCATTTTCTAAACAAAAAGGCAGCTTAAAGGTTATTTATTCTGTTTAAAGCAAAATATGATCAACCATTGACCGGCAAATTACGATAAGAATGAAGTTGTATTCAATTGGAGAACTGGCAGTTTTGTCTCAGATTAAAGCCCACACCATCAGGATTTGGGAGCAGCGCTACCAGCTGCTTACTCCTGAGCGATCGGAAGGCAATACACGCTACTACTCCGAAAGCCAGCTAAAAAAATTGCTTAAAGTGGCTTTGCTCAATAAAAGCGGAATGAAGATTTCGCACATAGCCCGCTTAAGTGACGATGAACTGCTTGCCAAAACTGCCGAAGTAGCCGTAAAGGATCATTCGCTGGAAGTGGCCGTTGACAACCTGATGGTGGCTTCAATGAACTTTGATCAACACCGGATCATCGAGCTTTTCGATCAATACAACGAAAAATACGGAATTGAGGACACTTTCGAAAAGATTATTTTTCCCTACCTGCGGGTAGTGGGAAATTTATGGGTCAATGGTAAAATCACCCCGGGTCACGAGCATTTTTTCACCAATCTTTGCAAACTCAGGTTGTTCAGTGCAATTGACCATTTACCATTGCAAAACCAAAAACTCCCCCACATACTGTTGGCTCAGCCCGAGTGGGACTTTCACGAACTGGGCATCCTGTATTATCAGTATCTTTTCCGCAAGGCCGGTTATCCCTGTACCTATCTGGGACAGGCAGTTCCGGCAGCCGATGTAATACAAACCGCGTCGACAATAAAGGCCGAAGTAGTAATCACCACATTTATCGGCCCAACCACCCAGGAACAAATCATGCGTTACCTGAGCCAGTTGCTTGAACAAATTCCCGATGCCAGGTTTTATATCAGCGGACCGCATGTCGATTTTCCCCTTAATGACTACGAAGGTCGACTCACGGTTTTTTATAACATGCAGGTTTTGATCGATACGTTTCAACTTAAAACACTAAAACAATGAAGTTACATATTATCGATGCAGGGTCTTTTTTGTGCGATGGCGGCGGCATTTTTGGCGGAGTTCCCAAGATTCTCTGGTCACGACATATTCAAGCCGACGATCGTAATCTGATCAGGCTTTCAATGCGCTGTTTACTCGTAGAAGAGGGTGATCGGAAAGTGCTGATTGAAACGGGTGCCGGCGATAAACTGAGCTGGAAATTCATCGAGAACAACGGCATCAGTCATACCCATCGTTTAATCGAATCGCTGAAGGAAGCAGGTTTTGCACCCGAAGACATCAGCGATGTGGTGCACACCCATTTGCACTGGGACCATGCAGGAGGAGGCACCACATGGGATGAAAAGAAAGCGGCAGTACCTACTTTCCCGAATGCTACCTATCACTGCACCCGTGCACAATGGGAAAATGCATTGAATCCGAATGCCCGCGAGGGAGATGCCTATTTCGAAAACGATTTGTTGCCTGTACAGCGCTCGGGTCGTTTGAACCTGATTGACGAAGAACAGGAACTCTTTCCAGGTTTTGAAATGAGAATATTCAATGGCCATACTCCGGGACAAATCATCCCCGTCATCGCATTCAACAAGCATAAAATTGTCTTTATAAGCGATCTGGTTCCTACGGTTGCCAACATTCCGCTGAAATGGGTGGCCGCCTACGACCTCTTTCCTGTGACGACCATGGAAGAAAAAGAAAGTTTTCTGCGTGAAGCCTACGAAAACAAGTACCTGCTGTTCTTCAATCACGACATGGAACATGAATGTGCCACGGTAACATGGCATGAAGAAAAGGGGCCCAGGGTCGGACAAAAAGGTACACTACTAAACTTCCTCGCCGAATAAACCTCGATTCAGCAAATAAAGCAGAAACAGCTTTATTAAACGCCAGCCTGCTTACATAATTGAGAAGTTAAAGCTGAGGCCAAACTTGGTGTTCGAACGCATGTGGCCGTTGATGGTGTTGTGAGGTGAGCTCATATTGTACTGGTAGTATAGTTTCACATTCAGTTTATCACTTACCATGTAATCGGCCTGGAAATCGAGCGAAAGCACCTTGGTACCTCCATTCAATTCACCATCTTCCACATCAATTTTTCGCAATACATTCTTGTAATTGCTGCTGGTAACATCGAAGCGCATATTGATATCGTTCGATACGGTTTCTGATTTTTTCCTGGTTTTTATAATCATGTCGAGCCCGGTGAAACGATAGCCCAAGCCCACACTGTACTCATCCTTGATCATTTCGTTGAGCTGGTTGGCTGTAAAATCGAAGTTCAGGTTACGGGTTTTTCTGATTTCAAAACGGGTACTCAAATCATTTACAAAACCAATATCGACATTGATAAGCGGATTGAACGATTCCTGAATATTGACTGAAGTAATGGCCAGTTCGGGGATGAAGGTAGTACCATCCAATTCGTCGCGGGTCCAGCTCAGTCCATCCTGATCGGGGCGGTAACCCAGGTTGGTTTCAAACTGCCCGATGCTGTAGGTCGATTTGTAACTATGGCTGAAGTTGAGCGAATGAACAACGTTTTTCATCCAGTCGATTTGCTGGGGGTTTCCGTTGTAATTTACCCTCCAGTTAGGTCTGATCCACTGCAGACCGGGACGGGCGGTAAGCGGTACCCTGGTGGGATCCATTCCGGTATAAGCTGCAACAAAGGCAGGAATAATTACATCGGTTGAAGCAAGCGACACGCCCTGAACCGTTTCACCGGGACGCTTGCTGTAGCCAACATCTTCGACCCAGCCGCGCTGACTGTTCAGCCTGTTGGCAATGACCTGCAGATTCTCGTACCTGAACTGGTTAAAAGTGGTCGATTGCTTCTCGTCGCCCGAGAGCTTGTCGTCGAAAAGCGTTTTCAAAGTCAGGATGGTCATGTCGAAGTTACCCGACTCTTTGCCATTTAACAGTTCGAACAACAACTCTTCCTCGTTGTAGTTGATAAAACTGCTGTTATTATTCGACTCCCGGCGATTTCCGGTCAAATCGATCTGCACATTGGGGATGGGCTCCAACTGTACTGAGAAGTTCCATGTTTCGCTGCTTTGTAAACGGTATTGTTTCTGTATGGAATTGTCGGTGGTAATCCAGCCATTCGAAGCTGCCTCAAGGGCAAAACGATCGTTCTGCCATCCCAACAGGAAAGGAATGGTAGGTGCCAGATTATTGCCGGTTGTTTCGTCGTTGCGCATGCCAAACAGATAAGGCTCGGGCAGGAAGCCCGGCAATTCGGTGGCCCCTGTTTTGTTATAGGTCACCCGCACACTGCGAACGCCCATTAGCATGCGGGTGGTATAGGCCAGTGCCTTTTCGAGGAACAGTTCTGTTATTTCCCGTTCACCGGTAATCAGCACGGTTCCGTTTCGCACGGCCACGGCAGGTTTAAAATTCACCCGGTTGATATCAACCACCGTCACTTCACCATTTACCGTATCTCCCCGTTCGTTCAATACCACTACCTTCACCTTGTTGGTTTCGAGTCGGTGGAAAATCGATTTGGGCACATCGGCTCTGAAACTCATGTTCTTTTCGCGGTACTTCACCTCCTTGATGCGCTTCACCGCTTCACTTTTGGCCTCGGCTGCCTGCTGATCCTGTTGTTGGCGCGAGCGACTGCCATAAGTACGACCGTATGACTGGAAACGACTGTTGACACTTTTCAGGTAAGGTACCTTATTGTAGAGCGTCTGGAAATTCAACTGTCCGTTGGCCCTAAGATTCATGTTGTTGCCAGCCGAATTCCCCAGTTCAACCGGATTATCACCGCTTTGAGCCAGTTGAGGCCCTGCCATCCAGTCGTAAGCTCCCTTATAATTCACCGAGGCACTGGTCCAGTCGAGCAAGGGTAATTTATTGATAGGCAGCCGGTAATTTACCGTCAGGGTATGGGTATAATCGACCGGACGGCCAAAGGATGCCAGGTTGTTATAAATTTCCTGCATCATTAAATCGTACTCGTCGGGATTGGTTTCCCGATCCATCACACCAGCCAGTTCGTCAATGCGGGAAATGTTTTTGTTGGAGAAATCGAGGCTCAACGATTGCGACAGGTTGTATCTGAAATCGAAATAGCGGTTCCACAGGAAGTCTTTCTGCACGGTAGTGGGCATTTCGAGATTCAGTCCCGAATTATCACGTGCAGTTCGTTCGTTGTAATTCCTGGTCAGATCGGTACGGAAAGAAATCATTTCGGGCAATACCGAGAAATTAAAATCGCGGATGAGCGCAAAAGCATTGGGTTTCAGAAAATCGACACTTTTGAATGGCCTGATGGGTGTTGAACGGGTTGAATAATTGTAATTAAAGACGCCCTTTTCTGTCTTCTGAAGTTGTTTTTCAATATCGATGTTGTGCGCCACCTGTTCGTTTTTGGCATACGATACCGAGAAGTTTTCAATGTCGATGGGGAGTGGTGTCCGATCGGTTTTTTTCCTTTGTGGCTCAAGCATTACATTATTAAAATTGAGACTCTTGCGCACCACCACATCCTGGGCTGCCGATAATATTTCTTCCTTTTCTTCGGGGCTTTCCACTTCATCGAGTGCATCTTTCATTTTGATATCGGTGCTCAGCGGACTGTATTCGGGATTTGACACCTGTTGTGAATAACTGTAGAAGAAGGGCAGCCGAAGTCCTATTTGCTCGGGCACCAGTTTGCCCAGCTCGGCAGTAGCCGCCATGTCGAACTGGTAGCGGTTTTCGAGGCTGCGCTGGGCAGCAACCTGGTTAATGCTTCCCCAGCCAACCGACTGTGTACGCCCGGCAAGCGACACGCTTCCCAAATCGGCCAGACGCAGTGCCATGCGGCCTGAAGAGGCCCAGCCACCACGACTGTCGAGATCGCTAACCCTGAGTTCGTTCACCCACACTTCGACCGAACGTGGTCCCAATTTGTTTCGTTCGGGATTGCGCACTCCCACATAAACCACATCGACTTCACCCAGGCTTGGATTACCCACCACCCTGAAGATGTTCTTTCCACCAAGCGATTCGGTGTCGATCTCTTCATAGGCATCCCTTTGTGAAAGTGTTGAACCGGCCCTTCGAATCTCAGCATTTCGGTTCATTTTTACCTGAGAAAAACGATCGAGTTCTACCAACAGGCGGTTTTCCTTAGGCCAAACAATCAGCCGGTCGGCCGCACTTTCGTTATTGTACGAAGTTGCCGGTTCGGGTGTAAGCTTCAGGGGTATTTCGTATTCATAATAGTTATCGGCATCGGTTCCCATGCGCATGATCAGCGACAGCTCGTTGTCGTTGAGCACTTCATTGCCCAGCTTCTCGGCATGAACATCCATCTGAATGCGCTTAAACTGTCGCAGATCGACACCTACTTTTTTGTAAACGGCCCGCGCATCGCCTGCTTCGAGGTTTTGCACTTTCAAGAGCATCGACTGCTCATTCATATCGATGGGGGTTGGGTTCGAAGGATCGACTTCCCTGTCAATATCGGGAGGCAGAATGTAGTTGATGGGGGTACGGTTGCCATTTTCTTCAATGTTGATGGACGTAACATCAAACTTAACATCCGACGATTCGGTTGCACCCGGTTCAACCATGGTATGAATTACCTTGCGCCAGTCGGAACGCACCAGGTTGAGGGTTCCAAAACGCAATACCACCGAATCGCTGAAGTTGGTCAGATACATCCGCATGAAGCGGATCGATTTAAAATCGTGAATCTCACCAATGCGTTCATAAGCACTCGAATCGGTGACAGGAATCTTAAACTGGTACCAGTTCACGGTTTCAAGCTGTTCATTGGGCAGTTTTACCTGACGGGCCACTTTGTCCACCACAAAATTTTGTCCCACCACAAGATCTTCGGGACGCAAACTCACACGGTACTGATAATACGCCTCCAATTCATTGAGCGTATTGTCTTCGTTGATGTCTTCGATGTCGGGCCGGTCTTTTCCCACCGGCGAATAGGGCAGGTCGGTCATGTCCTGGGTCGGAGAGTTCCCGTCGGGGCTGTTGTACAATTTGTAGCGTTCGAGTACCGTTAGTTGCTGTTCGTCGTAATCGGGGCCCCGATAGTAATGGAAGTTGTCGTTTGCAGGGTCGTTCATTACCTTGTCGAGTGCGCTGGGAGAAAGAATCGACTGAAGTTTGCCGATGTATTCATTAAAGAAAGAAGCTTCATCTTCATCGCTCAGACCATCGAGTCCCAGATCCTGATAGCTGCGACTGTTGGCTTCATTATCGAAACCGACACCCAGTTGGGTCTTGGTTGAAACACGCCCCCACACGGTGGTGTCAATATTAACCGGATCACCAACAGGCAAACCGTTTTCGAAAGCCTTGCGCGAGTCTTTCAGTATGTCTTCGGAAACATTACCCAGGTTGAAATAAAGATCTCCTCCCTCGTGCGTTCCATCATCATAAATGTAGGGATCGAGCACCCAGAATTCGATGAATTCAACATTTGAGGCTTCAAAGTTGGGTGTTTTTATATCGCGCATTACACCAGCCCAACGCGAGGTAGGTTCACGCAACTTATTATCCTGATCGACCCCGGCAGTGTAACCGGGTGCAGGTGCTGCATCAAAGTTATAGGGGCCCTTTTCCCTGGGATAAAAAGCAAGATCAAAAGTATAGAGGTAGTTACTCATCCCAAGGGCCAGCTCTTTGCCCGGATAGATTTCATTTACCAGCACCGTGCGCGTATAGTGATTTGAACGGTAGTCGGGATTGGCTTTCATGTACGAAGGCATAGACGAACTGCTAGGGTCGTTGAACACGGTACGATCGACCGAATACCAGGCCAGTCTGGCCCGGTTGGCACCATAGAGCAGGTTGTTATCCAGTTCGGCTTCGGGAAATACCGATGGTTGTCCCTGTGGTGTGGATGCCAGTTCCCAGCCATAGTAGTTGGTAAATGAATAGGACGTTTCCACTCCTTCAAAATCGTCGATATAGATCTGATTTCCCGTCGATTTGGAATTGCCGGTAATGAGCTTGGCCACTTCGCCTTCGATGGAGATGCTCGATTCGACATCCGATTCGTAGAAAGGAAGCAGGTTGACCACGTCGGTCAGCAACTTCGAACGGTCGCGGTATTGAAAATCGAGGCCCAGCATCATGTTCGAAACCGGCTCCTCGCCCATTTCGACTTTATTGGTGATGGGACGTTCGTTCATGTACATCATGGTTCCGCCAATGTTCAGCTTGTCGGAAACATAATAACTGGCATAGGTGCCCAGCAGTGTTTTCCGCTGGGTACTGATCAGCTCCTGACTTTCGGTTGAAACCTGAATGGGTGTACCTGCCTCAAGGTAGGCATCGTTGATAATTTTCACCCGTCCCAGAGCATAATCGACCACATAGTCCTGATCTTCGATGAGCGTTACTCCGCCTGCCGAAACCTTTACAGAGCCCGGTGCCAGGTTAAAGGCATTGAGCGCAATTTCGGAGCCCGACGAACCTTTGTACGAGCCCACCATGGCAAACTTGTTATGACTGAGATCCTGTTCGGCTTTCGTTTTAGATTCAGCATACAAACTAGAATAGGCATATTTCTCAACCAGATCGGGATTGCTGAGATTGTCGGCTATGTTTGAGCCAAAAGGTTCCAGAACCGGAAAAATGATTCTCCCCGATCGCTGGATGACCGTAATCCCCTGCACAAAGTCAAAAACACCGTCGGGGCCATAATCCTTTTGTGAATTAAGATTGTCGAGGTTCATCAGCTGAAGCAGGATGGTATCCTTTAAATCTCCTTCGGGAAGGTAGTTGATGTAGGTATTGGTTGAGTCGTTTTTATATACCACCTGAAAATCGAAATCGGCCGCTGCCAGATCGTAAGCCCCCAGGTTGTAAACGTTTTTCATCATCAGGTCCCAGGTTGGCAATTCGGGTGAAAGGTTGGTTCCCTTGATCAGTTTTACCAGCAATGCTTTTTCCGACTCAATGTTGTTGGTGGTAAACTCACCTACCTGATAAACTTCTCCTCCTACCGTGTATTCATAGGCAACAGCCAGTACCTCGTCGGTGTTGAGTGAAGCATTGAGCGAAATAAAACCCAGTTGTGGGTTGAAGGTATATTCCGTTTCAGCCAATTTTCGAGCCTGCCCAACCTTTTCCCAGTCTTTTCCGTTTTCGAAACCATAGCTCTTTAGGGGTGCCAGGGTTTGATTCACCTGATCGGCTTCACGCACTCCTGCATAATTGTTGATCAAAGCCTGGTACATTCCGTTGGCACTGTTGGCCGGATAAGGATCGCCGCTTGCAGCAAATTCGGGAACCGAATTGGTCAGATTTCCTGCTGCTTCTCCTAAGTCGACAAGCGCAACAATGTCGCGCGCCGAATTAAAGTTTTGATTTTTGTTGGTAATCCATACCTCGATGCGGTTCACTACTGCCTGTGAGCTGATTACAGGGAGGGTTGAAAGAGCATCGTTGTACTGATCGCGAAAGAACTTAGAAATAAAGAAGTGACGGTTTTCATCGTAGTCGGAAGCCGGAATTTCGAAATTGGTTTTCTGAGCACCGCCTTCGGTTTCAATCACCTGCGATTCGCCTTTGTGCTGCGACAGCACGGTGGTAAGATTGAGCCGGCCAAACTGCATCTCGGTTTTGATACCAAAAAGATTGGTACCTCCCTGAATAAGTGAACCATTCAGGGGCAGTGACACATTACCTGCTTCGATACGGCGAATAATCTCATCTTCTTTCCCGCTGTATTCCAGGTTCATTTTGTTCTCAAAATCGAACGTAGCCTCGGTGTTGTAGTTGAAGTCAAGATCGACCTTGTCGCCAATTTTTCCGCTTACGCTAATGTTGATCTGGTTTTCAAAATCGAAGGTAGTAACCCGTTTTAAGCGCTCGTGCAGGTTGGGGTCGTCGAGGTAATTCGACTCGACACCAAACTGTACTTCAACATAGCCCTGGGGGCGGATGTCGATCACCTCGCTACCGAAAATATTACTGAACGCTTCACTTTCGATGCGAAGCTGAGGAATGAGGCCTCCCTGTTCACTTTCAATGGATTCGGCTTCGGTACGGGTTCGCCAGTATTCCCTGATTGCCTGATCGAAATCGTATTTTACATACTCTTTCAGGCTCATGGTTTTGGGCAAACGGTAATACGAATTTCCGATGCGTTCGTAAATAATGTATTGCTGTGTTTCGGGATCGTATTCCACCTTGCGTTCGATGTTCGGGGGCATGTTGAGGTACAAACCTCCCTGTTCCACTTCATCGGGATAGTCGAATTGCCCCTGATCGTCGAAAGGAAATTGCAGGGTGCCCGTTGTATCGGTAACTGCAAGGGGGGTATTTTGGCTTCCCTGGCCGTAAACCTTCATCATGGTAAGCGATGTCAGCAGCATGACCAGGACCAGTATGTAGCGATAAACTCTTTCCAAAACTAAATATGGGATTTACATTTGTTTCAATGCATCCTTGATGATTTGTTCCACCGTTTTTGCGGGTTCCTCTCTCAGGATTTTATCAACAACTTTTTCAGCACTCTTTTTAACAAAACCAAGAGTTACTAATGCTGATAACGCTTCTTCGCGGTGTGTATTGTTTGTGTCGGCAAAAATATTGGCAGCAAGCGGCTCTTTGGCCAGTTTGTCCTTCAATTCAACAATTATGCGTTGTGCTGTTTTGAGTCCGATTCCCTTTACGCTTTTCAGGCGGTTGACATCGCCCGTAACGATGGCGCTTTTCAGCTCGGCTACCTGCATCGACGACAGGAAGAGGATGCCGGTATTGGCTCCTACACCTGAAACCGAAATCAACATTCGAAAGAGTTCTCTTTCTTCAAAGTTGCTAAAGCCATACAAGGCATGGGCATCTTCTCTGATTACTTCATGAATGTACAGTTTCATCTGCTTTTTTCCCGAAACTGCCGAGTAAGTCGAAAGTGAAATATGGATGAAGTATCCCACTCCGTGAAGGTCGAGCACAATGTGAGCGGGGTTCAATTCAATCACCTCGCCGTTAAGGTATTCAATCATATTAATAGTCGCTATCGTTCTCCTTGGTTAAATCGACATGATCGGATTCACCATTGGAATTGATTTCATATTTGGGTAAGGGCTTTTTGCTGATTTCCTCGTAATTTTTTCGGTTACGGTAAATATCGATGGCCATGTAAATGGCCTGACGCAGCGATTCTCCCGAGGCTTCATTTTGTCCGGCAATGTCGAAAGCCGTACCATGGTCGGGTGAGGTACGCACCACGGGCAAGCCGGCGGTATAGTTTACCCCGCTGTCGAAGGTAAGTGCCTTGAAGGGAGCCAGTCCCTGGTCGTGGTACATGGCCAGCACGGCATCGAACTTGTAATGCTGCCCTGAACCAAAGAAACCATCGGCAGGATAAGGCCCCATGGCCGTAATTCCTTTATTGAAAGCTTCTTTAATGGCTGGTGCAATTATCTCCTGCTCTTCGCTTCCCAGCAGTCCATTGTCGCCGGCATGCGGATTCAGCCCCAACACGGCAATGCGGGGATTGGTACAAGCAAAATCCTGAACCAGCGAACGATGCAATGTTTTCAACTTGGAAACAATCAACTGTTTTGTAACAGAAGCAGCCACTTCGCCCAGCGGTAAATGCCCTGTAACCACGCCAACTCTTAAATTGCCGGAAATCAACAACATCAAATGATCACGCACCTCGAACTGCCTTGCAAGAAACTCGGTGTGACCCGGAAAGTTAAAAAGCTCCGACTGGATGGTATCTTTGTTGATGGGCGCAGTAACTAAAACATCAATTTTTCCATCCTTCAGGTCATTCACACCCTGTTCGATGGCCATGTAAGCCGCTTCGCCGGCCTGCGGATTGGTTTTTCCCAGCTCCACTCTCACATTGTCATCGCAACAATTAACGATATTCACCTTGTGAAGGTCAGCATCGGAAGCAGTACGAACCTGGTTAAAGTTGAAGGTTTCCAAATCAAGTACTTTCTTATGATAAGCTGCAACCTTGGGGGAACCATAAACCACCGGAGTACACAACTCGAGCATTCGTGGGTCTTCGAGTGCCTTGATAATCACTTCGTAACCAATGCCGTTGATGTCGCCCTGGGTGATTCCCACCTTTATTTTGTCTATCTTCATCCTTTAATCGCTTTATATTGAATTGAAATACTACCCTGATGGCAGAAGCACAAAATTAAGTTTTTTTTTCGATTTTACTGACTCAGGAACCAACAGCCAACAAGCGTACGCAACAAGACAGGCAAACAGCAACACAACTACAAGAACAACAACTGCTTACTCTTCAAACTGAACATTGATCTTGTCGATTTCATCCTGATTAATAAAGGCTGCAGAGTAAATCATGGCTTCGACCTGCCTGATCAGGGGCAATTTGTCCTTGCCCGGAGCATATACATAAGCATCGAGTGTTAGCACCCTGTTTCCAAGCAAGTCGAGCGTTGAAAGCGAAATAAAGGGGCCGCCCATAAAATCGTTTTCCACCTTCCACAATCCACGCATTTCTGCTGAATAATTTCCATTACGCTGAAAAACATTAAAGAGCAGAGGAACTTCCCGTTCTGTGGTCATGTAACTTCCTTCGACAGGACCCGGTACATTGTTCTTGAGTACCACATTTCTTTTAGCAACAAGGTACTCACTTGTGAAGGTACTGTCGTCGTCATATGGGAAGGAGTAAATCAGAATTCCCTGACTGATTTCGGGGGTTTCATACCTGATCCACATAAAGTCATCGCTTTGTTCAGCCACTTTAAAACCAGGAGGAACATTCAAGGTGAGGCCAAAGACCTCTTTTGTTTTATTCGAAACTGCTTTTTCGTTGTAATTGGAGTAATTCAGCTGTAGTCGGTCGCGTTCGGCCTGTATAAAGAAACCTGCAATCCGGTCGGAATTTTTGTTAAGCAGACTCACCAACTCATCGCTGCTTTTGGCATTGACATAAACCACTGCCTGGGTGTGGGCATGCACATCGCGTTTAAAAAGCACTTCGCTGGCTTCAACTCCTGCGCCAATATTGGTCACCATCAGATTACGGCTGGTTTTAAATATATCACCAAAGGCTTCGTGAGGAATCTTTATCAGATCGAAGATGGCTTCTTCCTGAGGCAGTCCCAATTGTGGCTGAGCAAGAATTTCCCTGATTTTTTCGCCTGGCTGGCCCTCCCAGTTTGAGGGAGCAATTACTACAACCAGCTCACCTAATTTGCCGGTTACATTTCGTTTCATCGACACCTGATTCCGGTTACTACAGGAGAAGAAGAGGCCCATGACTAAGATCATGGCTGTAAGGATAGTAATTCGTTTCATTGCAGTTGCTATTTTAGGTTTATAAGACGTTGACACCAACAAAAACCCCGCCATAATAGCGGGGTCTTTTGTATGTTTTTAAAATATCAACGATTTTCCTTTTCACCCTTATTGGCTTCCGGTTTATCATCGTCTTCGCTGGTGGCATTTTTAAATTCTTTCATGCCCTTGCCCAGGCCCTTCATGAGCTCGGGAATTTTACGGCCTCCAAAAAAAATAAGAACAATGATCAGGATGATGATGACTTCCTGTCCTCCAAACCAGCCCGCTATTACATTTAAAGTCATAAGCTTGTTATTAATTCATTCAAAATTCGAGTCTCACAAATATAAGAAACTGTTTTCAATTTACTAGGAGGCAGTTATTTTTCTAATAACTGCCAGTTGTTGATTTATCTGAACAACTTGATTACGTCGTTGGCATTGGCATAAAGTACCAGCAATAGTAAAATGCTTAATCCAACAAACTGTGCATATTCAAGAAATTTCTCATTGGGTTTACGTCCGCTGATCATTTCATACAAAACAAACATCACATGGCCACCATCCAAAGCCGGAATGGGCAAAATGTTCATAATGCCGAGGATGATGGAAAGAAAGGCGGTCATCTTCCAAAACACCTGCCAGTTCCACATTCCCGGGAAGATGCTTCCAATGGTAATGAAGCCTCCCAGCGATTCGTATCCTTTGGTGGTACGGTTAAAAATGAGCTTGAACTGTTTCAGGTAGTCGACCGAAGTTTCGTAGCCCATGGCAATACCAGCCGGAATTGACTCAAGGAAACCATAGTTTTTGGTTTCAAACTCAAAGTATTTCGAAAAATTCCGGTTCCACTGAATACCCAGCATCCCATTTTCTGTAAGTTGAACAGGAAGTTCAAGCAGCTCATCATTGCGTGAAATCGTTATCAGTACTTCCTGGCCCTTCAGCGATTCAAGCGCCTGGGCAAACTGATCCTGAAACTCAAATTCCTGTTTGTTTACAGCTACAATGTGGTCGCCTTTTTGCATTCCGGCTTCGAGGGCAGGCGATTCCTTGCCAAAACCCATTACTTCCATATCGAAAGGAAAGCGTAAACCAATTACACTGCTCTGGCTTTTCATAATCTTAGCCACATCGTGCTGGGTGATTGGAATATTTACCACTTTTCCGTCACGCTCTACCTGAACCGATTCTGCCCCTTCGAGTATCAAATGTGGAATTACATCGAAAAAGGCTTCCACCTCTTCGTTTCCAACTGTTAGAATTATGTCTCCATCGCGAAAGCCGATTTCTTCACCAATGGCGTTGGCTTCGATTCCATAAGCCACGTTGGATGTTGGCAGAAACTCTTCTCCCCAAACGTACAACACACCAATGTAAATGATGAGCGCGGTAATGAAGTTCATCAGCACGCCCCCCACCATGATGAGCAGCCGCTGATAAGGCTTTTTTGAGCGGAATTCCCAGGGCTGAGGCGGCTGTTTCATTTGTTCCTTGTCCATCGACTCGTCGATCATTCCTGAAATTTTAACATAACCTCCCAGTGGCAACCAGCCAATGCCATATTCAGTTTCACCCCGCTTGGTTTTAAACAGGGAGAAGCCTAAATTGAAAAACAGGTAAAATTTCTCGACCCTGCATTTAAAAAATTTGGCAAACATGAAATGGCCCATTTCATGAACGATGATCAGGAGCGATAAGCTCAAAACAAACTGGGCCGCTTTAACTAAAATATCCATTAAGAATTCCTTTATTTCTGGTTTATATTTTTAATTTCTTAATCAGCTCACCTGCCATCTTGCGTGATTCTTTGTCGGTCGCAATGTAATCGTCGATCGAAGGATGAGCAATAAAAGCAATTTTGTGCATGGTTTGTTCAATGATTTCCGACATTTGAATGAATCCAATTTCATCCTTCAGGAAAGCATCAACCACCACTTCGTTGGCTGCATTGACCACACAAGCAAGGTTCCCACCTTTTTCGAGTGCCAGGTAAGCGAGTGCAAGATTACGAAAATTTTCCAAATCGGGTGTGCTAAAGGTCAGTTGGGGATGATTGATAAAGGAAAAGCGGGGGAAATTGTTGCTCCACCTTGAGGGATAACACATTGCATACTGTATGGGCAGGCGCATATCGGGCAGTCCCATTTGGGCCTTGATCGAACCATCGGCAAACTGAACCATCGAATGAATGATGCTCTGGGGATGAACCACTACTTCGATCTGTTCAGGCCTGAGATCAAAAAGCCATTTGGCCTCAATCACCTCAAAACCCTTGTTCATCAGCGTTGCCGAATCGATGGTTATTTTGGCCCCCATGTCCCAGTTGGGATGCGCCAGTGCTTCGGCCCGGGTCACCTTCAGCAACTTTTCCCGGTTAAATCCCCTGAAAGGCCCACCCGAACAGGTAAGGATAATTTTATCGATCCTGTTTTGTTCCTCTCCGGCAAGACATTGGAAAATGGCCGAATGCTCTGAGTCGACCGGAAGCAGTTTCACCTGGTATTCCTGACACAAACGGGTAATCAGATCGCCGGCAACTACCAGCGTTTCCTTATTGGCCAGGGCAATTTCCTTTTGGGCCTTAATGGCATTGATCACAGGCAATAAGCCGGCATAACCTACCATGGCCGCCAGCACCATGTCGACGGCATCGTCCTGCACCACCTGTTGCAGCGCCAGTTCGCCGGCAAACACCTCAATGCCTTTGATCGCGAGGGCTTCACTTACTTCATCATATTTTTCGGGATTGGCAATGACCACAATACGGGGTTTGAAATGCAGGGCCTGCTGAATCAGCAAATCTACATTGTTGTTGGCAGTGAGTACTTCAACCGAAAAAAGGTCGGGATAGCAGCTCACCACATCGAGGGCCTGCGTTCCGATTGAGCCGGTAGACCCCAGTATGGCCAGACGTTTCTTCATGGTTTTTGGTTTAAAATGAAATGTATTGCTCCGCATCGAGCGGGACACCATTCTGCCACAACTCAAGGTGCAGATGTGGTCCGGTAGAATATTCGCCTTCGTCACCCATAATGGCAATCAGATCGCCGGCATTCACATGGTCACCTGGTTTAACCAACACTTCGGCATTGTGCTTGTAAACCGATATCAGGTTGTAATCGTGCTGTATCTGCACCACATAACCAGTGGTAACCGACCATTCGGCAAAAAACACGGTGCCTGGCAACACGGCTGCAATGTAGGCATTTTCTTTTCCTACGATGTCGGTTCCGAAATGCCCCGGTGTGGCATCAAACCTGTTCACCACCACCCCTTTCACCGGAGTAAAGAAGTTTAATTTGGTAATCTCTGTGATGCTTTGATCCACATCGAGATAAGTAAAGCGGTATTTATCACGACCAATGAGCCGGTCAAAAATTGAATCGTCGTTCATTGGTGACATGTTAAGTGCCTCAACGTTTTGCATTTCGTTGCGAAAACTATCTTCCACCACGCCTCCGGATATTACCTGGCGGATGTTTTCGAGATAGCTGTCACGACGAAGTATCTCCTTGTGTAATGAATCGACCATGATGGCATTGTGCAACATGGCGACACGCAATTTATTGGAAGGATAACCGGGAACTGTTTGGCGCAAAGGGGTAAAAAACAAAAGCAAAACCACTACCGCTGCCGTGAGCAGCATCACCAACGCAAGCAATGAAATCACTTTAAATTTAGAGACCTTTTCCGAATACACTTCGGTAAGATGAGCCGGATCGATTACCGACAACTGGTATTTTTTAAGAAGATCGTTTATGAAATCCCCTGCCTTTTTTGCCATTGACTTTATTTTAGCAGCCACAAATTTAACAATTATTGGTCAGGAAGAAACAGCAAAATGACAAACAGGGGTGCGGGACGAAGTGCAAACATCGATTTACCGGAAAAACACAGGGCGCAAGGAAAAAAATATCAGACAGCAAATAAAAGAAAATGAAACAGTTCGCCTGAAAGCGCTTTTTTCGGTCACGAAAATTCAGAAAAAAGAAGCGGAACATTTTGGTGTTTCGTCAAGCTTGTCTATATTTGCATCCGCATTTGAGAAACAAATGTACCGGATATTGCGGGGTGGAGCAGTTGGTAGCTCGTCGGGCTCATAACCCGAAGGCCGTAGGTTCAAGTCCTGCCCCCGCTACACAGACAAAGAGAATCAGGAAACTGGTTCTCTTTTTTGTTGGCTATGTTTTGTACTTACGTTTTATATTCTGAAAAATACGACAAAATCTATATGGATCAAGCCAATTTTCTGGGGATTTACGATTTTCAAGCATAAATTTTAGCTAATCTATAAAGAAAGAATGGGATGTTTCTTACCCCTCTGAACTGAGATCTAAATGCTTTAATTTTAGCATTAAAAGATTCTGCCGATGCATTTGTGCTTCGGTTTATAAAGTA
>NZ_JBNPXV010000027.1:0-14118 GCF_050433125.1 Roseimarinus sediminis
ATCCTGAACATCGCAGGTGGAAAAGTAACTTTCGTGGCCAAAGATTATCGCGAGGGGGCCATCAAAAAGCCGCTTACTCTCGATGGCGTGGAGTTCCTGCGGCGCTTTACCATGCACATCCTGCCAAAACGGTTTGTCAAAATCCGGAGGTTCGGTATTTACAACCATACCGTAAAGCGAAACCTTAATTTACAGTTCGTCCCGGAAGAAAAGCCCGACATTGATGCGATTATTGAGCAGCAAAAGCCGCCCGAAACTAGCATTGAACGCTTTACAAGGCTTACGGGCATCAATCCCTGCCTTTGTCCGGTGTGCAAAACCGGACGGATGATCGTGATCAATGTACTGCCAAGAATCCGGTCGCCGGGATGGAGAACCAGATCTCTTAAGCTTTCATAATCAGTCATTTAAAATCATGCAGCAGATGCATCCGGGAGAACTATGCCCAATGATCAGCAAAAACCACACAATGGTAGGGTCAAATCACCTGACAGGATCATTAAATCAAGCGGGTAAGCACTAAAAACTGAAATAAATCAAAGAACACCGTCGCCTTATCTTTTCAAAAAACATCAAAAACCTTCTTTAAGTACATAGCACCGTAGCGGGATGGATGTAGTTCAACCGAAACTCCTCACTGGGCGCTGCGCGCCGCTCAGAGTTCTATTTATTAACAGCTGGCTTTATTTTTTATTTTCAAAACTGTTGTCATTGCAATATAGTCATGTAATGCTCTATGTTTTTTATTTGTCATTAAAGTTAATATCTCAATTAAAGACCAACTAATAACTAGCATTCCTAAAATCCCCATTGATGTATTGATAAACATATTTTGATTGTCTTGCGCGAATAATGATAAACCAATCAAAATCAAGGATCCAATAAATGGAAACGCATCTCTATAAAAGGCTTGTCTCATTGATATAGTATCTTTCTCATTTTTATCCATGACTTTTATTGACATCGACATTTTACCTAAAGTTTGTCCAAAATATCCGTGCATTAAAATCGAATATAAATATGGAATTATCACGGATAAAATAAGTCCCATAAAAATTAGAAATTCATTCCTTGATATAGACAAAAATTGGTTTGTTAAACTTATAGGAATTAGTACCAAACCATCAATTGCATTTGCAGCAATTCGTGGTCCTATGGTTTTATACTTTTCATTATGAAGAAGTCGTGATTTATCCTTATCTATATAATCTGTTATTTGTTGAATCTTGTCATTAATATCATCAGGTAATTCATTTCTCTCTTTAAGTATGTTTATCGATAACTCTTTAGAGTCTGTTGAAGTGTTAATATCCTTGACAATATCAATCAACTCTTGACTTGTCTTTCTCTCGTAAATCTGTCTATAAAAATTACTCATGGTTATGTTGTTTGGTCTTTTTTTTAGCTTGCTGTTGACGTTGTCGTAAGTTCACTTGTGAATATATTCCAGTTATCTCTTTGCATTAAAAGTGAATATATTCCACTAATTTGATGTAAAATAGTTATGATTTACCGCCTTCATAAGCTTCGACTTATTTGATTTCCTCATCGCACAAAATGTTCTTCGCCCTTACTAAGTAAGCAAACATTTAACATAGATAAAAATATATTGAGTGGATGGGCTGTTTTATTGAGTGAATGGTGCTTTTTGATGTGTGAATGGTAGGGCAGGGAGAATGGAGAATGGAGCAAAGATGTTCGAACAGGTTTTCAATTCATCATTATAGGAAAACTGGAAATACACTCAGTTACTTTTTTGTGTTGTAATTCCCGGTGCGCTGCACCTTTCTACTTGTGTCGTAATTTTCTGCTATAAACATTATCGCGGCGCTGCCGCTTTGGATAATTGCGGAGGGTGGAGAGCGTAACGCAAAGAGCAAAGGTCCAGGTGGTTCGAACGGGTTTTCAATTAATCATATTGGAAAACTGGAAATACACTCAGTTACTTTTTTGTGTTTTTAATTCCCGGTGCGCTGCACCTTTCTACTTGTGTCGTAATTTTCTGCTATAAACATTATCGCGGCGCTGCCGCTTTGGATACTTGCGGAGGGTGGAGAGCGTAACACAAAGAACAAAGGGCCAAGTGGTTCGAATGGGCTTTCAATAAATTATTATTGGAAAACTGGAAATACACTCAGTTACTTTTTTGTGTTTTTAATTCCGGTGCGCTGCACCTTTCTTCCTGTGTCGTCATTTTCTGCTATAAACATTATCGCGGCGCTGCCGCTTTGGATAATTGCGGAGGGTGGAGGGCAGAGAGCAGACCATGGAGCATGGAGCATGGCTGCAAAGCGGTTCGAACGGGTTTTCAATTCATCATTATAGGAATCTGTCGTGCCGGAGTGCCTGTATACATTAAAAATGCGCGAGTCGGAGTTAACTCCGCTTCGCTCCGTTGATTTCCAATTAACTCCGCTTCGCTCCGTTGATTTCCAATTCACGCCTCCCAACACGGCACGAATCAGCAGAAATGACTCATTGACCAATGACTTACTGACTTCTTATCTTTTTAACTTGTGTCTTGATACCTGATACATGATTCCATCTTCTTTCTTCCTTTTCCTCAATGACTTAATGACTCATTGACTCTTTTAATCTTCCATCTAAAATGTTACTGCCTGCGAAAAAGGAAATCCTTTCGTTAATCGTTAATCTTCAATCGTTGATCGTTAATCGTCAATCATCCATCTCTTTCCTTCAATCTTCCATCCATCGCTTTAAAAGCCCCTCAACATGCTTCGCGGTGTGTTTTCGACGGTTCATCGGGACCAATATTAAAAAAGTTGCCCAAAAGAGTTCTTTTTCGCATTTACAACATCGCGAGAAGCCTGAAAAAGTTTTAAAGTGCAACTTTTTTCTTCGTCAGACCTGTAAAAACGTTTTTCTGGTCTCAGCACACAAAAAGTTACCTGAAAAAACTTTTTCAGGTAACTTTTTACGTGTTGAATGCTGAAAAAAAGATTTCTGAGCGTTTCTACACACGTGTTGAAGCCTGAAATAATTTTTTCAGGTCTCAACACGTTTCGAGAAGCCTAAAAAACGTTTTTCAGGTGTCAACAAGCGTTGAGTTCAGCTTTAGCCTACAAAAAATGCAAGCGCTAAAGTAAAAAGCGATGGTAGCGTAAAGCGGTGGAGCAATATGAATATTGAACCCTTTTCAAGGGTTTTATCCACCTGAAAGTTCATTTGATCCGTTAAAAAGCAAACGAAATACACGAGGGCAGCAGCTTCGCCATAAATAGAAAAATCCGGGAACCTAAAAAAGATTTCCGGATTTTAAAGGGTGGATGATGGGGGTCGAACCCACGACCTCTGGAACCACAATCCAGCGCTCTAACCGACTGAGCTACAACCACCATGTAAATTGCAATTTTCAATTGCGCTGCAAATATACAATTTTATTTTTTTCCCGTGCAAGAATCGCACGATTTTGAAACATTTTTTTCGGCCTGAAAAGCTTACTGCATCGAATCGGCGTGTAAGATTTTGATTGCAAACCCACAACATCCGGCATGTGCTTGTTCCCATCCAAAAAAACGTTTTAAAGAGGATCACGCCACACATTCAAAACAGTTTTTTACTTTTGTCGTTGGCTAAAGCAACTATTTTGAAAAAGATCAGACCAAGTAACGTAAATGCACTTCAGTTTTTTCAGCTGGCCCGCTATGGCACCCTGATGCTGATCGGTGTTTTACTGGCTAAATCGCAACTGGGAGCGGTCAATATTGGTCATTACGAAACCTTTTTGCTTATTGCCGGGGCCTTTACCTTTTTTTGGGTCAATGGTCTCCTGAAAGTGATGATGCCACTTTCGGCTGAAAAAGATGAAAAGGAACAGCCCAAACTGGTCTTCAATTTGTTTTTGCTTCTGCTGGCTTTTTCTGTATTGGCAGGCATCCTGGTGCTTTTTATTCATCAACCCTTTTCCAGCTTACTGCTCAATGGCAACGAACTGCAAATGCCGTGGCTGCTAGCCTTGTACATCCTGCTGAACAGTCCGGCAATGTTAATCGAATATGTGTATCTGATCAACAAGCGCCCGGGAAAAATCATCACTTATGCCTGCATTATTTTCTCACTTCAGCTGCTTGCTGTGGGCCTGCCACCTTTTCTGGGGCTGGGGCTCGAAGCCATATTGTATGGCTTGCTGGGGATTGCTCTTATTAAGTTTATCTGGCTGCTCAACGTACTGAAGCATTTTAGCACAGCCGGCATTGCTCCCACCCTGTTTGCCGATTTTTTCCGTTTCGGCACGCCCCTGATTTTATCGACCTTACTCAGCTCGTCGGCCCGCTACATCGACGGCTTTATTATTACCTCTCAGTTTAGTCCCGAACAATTCGCTATTTTTCAGTACGGAGCCCGCGAACTCCCCCTGGCCCTGCTCCTGAGCAATTCATTAAGCATGGCCATGTTGCCGGCCTTTGCCAAAGCCGACCTGGCTTCTCCGCTGGCTGAGTTTCGCTCGGAGGTGTACCGCTTGCACTGGACACTTTTTCCTGTCAGTATTGCATTGATGCTTACTTCGCACTGGTTTTATCCGTTGGTATTTAATCCGAACTTCGAAGCCAGTGCCAGCATATTCAACATTTACCTTTTACTGGTAATCAGCCGGGTGTTGTTTCCTCAAACACTCATCGTTGCCAAAAAAATGAACCGTGTGATCGTAAAAGCCTCCTTGTTCGAAATTGTGATCAATGTGGGTTTAAGCCTCTGGTGGGTACGCACCATGGGAATTACAGGGGTGGCTTATGCCACAGTGGCAGCCTACCTGCTTGAAAAGATATATCTGGTCCTTGCCGTTCGACGGCGATTAAAAATCAACATAAGCAGCTATTTGCCGCTACCGCTCTATCTGATTTCTGTTGCCATTTTACTAATTACTTTCATTTTTGTTGAATTTATCGTTTACTGAATATGGAATTTCTGATGGACCACCCCGAGGTGGAAAAACAATTTCAACACATTGTTCGCACGATTCCGGCAATGCAAAACGGACTGACAGCCAACAGCCTGGTAAAACGTGGAATAAAGTATGAACGAATTTACGGAGTTTCCTTTGTCGACCTGAAACAGGAAGCCGCGCGTTATGAGAAAAACCATTTGCTTGCGCTTAAACTCTGGAACAAACAATGGCGCGAAACCATGATTATGGCCACCCTGCTCGACGAGGCCGATAAGGTAAGTGAAGAACAAATGGATTTCTGGATTAAAAGCGCCGAAAACAGCGAAATTGTTGAGCATGCCGTTAACAACCTGTTTTGTTCCACCAAATATGCCTTTGTTAAAGCTTTGGAATGGTGCCGGGGGAAAAAATTTCTGGTGAAGTACAGCGGCATACACATGATGGGGCGATTGGCCCTTACCAACGAGAAGGCGATCGATGAAATGTTTGAAAGCTTTTTTGAGGTACTGACACCCCTGTCGAAGGATCCAACGCTGTACCTTGTGCTTTACAGGTCACTCTGTCAGCTTGCAAGGCGCAGCCACCTGCTTTATGAACAATGTGTCAGCTTTGCCAACGAACTGAAAGACGACGAAGTGATCAGTGCACAAAATCTTGGACGTGAACTTATTGAAGAACTGAGTTCGCCTGCATTCATCGATTTGATTCAAAACAGAAGTTAAAATCTGTTAATTTTTCACTTATAGCACGCTTATTGATCCAATTGCCAATCAAAAAAAAATTAAAAAAATAGTATATGAATCTGACAAAAACATCGAATCCGCTTTTCGGACGAAATACCTACGGGCGCGCACAGGTGGCTTATGGTGAAGAGCGCATGACCCTGAACGGCACCATTAACAAAACGGCGCTGGTTATATTGTTTGTATTTGCTTCGGCCTTTTATGTGTGGCAAAAGTTTTACGAAATATACGATCCGGCACTTCCTGGCGCTGCCACTTCTAAAATAACCCCCTTTCTTGCCATTGGCGGTATAGGCGGTTTTATTGTAGCCATCATTGCCTCGTTCAGTCCTAAACGTTCGGGCTTTCTGACTCCCGTTTATGCCATTCTCGAGGGGATGTTTCTGGGAGGCTTATCGGCCATGTTTGAGGCTCAATTTCCGGGACTTGTAATGAAAGCCGTTGCACTCACTTTCATGGTATTTATGAGCATGCTGCTGGTGTACAGGCAACGCATCATCAAGGTTACTGGTAAATTCCGCCGTGGAATGATGGCCGCATTAATGGGACTGATGTTTTTCTATCTGGCCAGCTGGGTTGCCGGCATGTTCGGAGCCAATGTATCCTACCTTTCGGGTGGTGGCAGCTTTGGACTGATTTTCAGCCTTATTGTAACCGGCATTTCGGCTTTCAGTTTGCTGCTCGATTTTGATTTTATTGAAAAAGGAGCAGCAGCCGGAGCCCCCAAATACATGGAATGGTACAGCGTTTTTGGCCTACTGGTATCCTTGGTATGGCTTTACGTGAATCTGCTTCGTCTGTTATCGATATTTGCCAGCCGCGATTAGCTGTAGCCGCACGTTTCAATTAAACATATTTTTATTATCTTGAAGGCCCAAACGTAAGCTGCACCAAGGTGCAGCTTACGCCTGTAAGAGGGTTCAACTTAAACCGATGCTATGAAGCTGATTACTGTAGATTCGAAACGTTCGAAAAAGCTTTTCAATAAACTACCCCGCATTATATACAAGCATGATCCCAACTTTGCCTGCCCGCTTACCCGTATGGTTGAGGAAACTTTCGACAACAGAAAAAATACTTTTTTCAAACATGGAAAGGCCATGCGCTGGGTATTGCTTGAGAACAACCGACCAATTGGCCGAATAGCAGCCTTTATCGATTTTGATAAGTCGGAGGTATTTGAGCAGCCTACCGGCAACATAGGTTTTTTCGAATGCATTAACGACAAGGAAGCGGCTTCGGTACTTTTTGATCAGGCACGCGACTGGCTTTCGGCACAGGGAATGGAGGCCATGGACGGACCAGCCAACCTGGGCGAGAACTACATGAATCACGGCCTGCTCACCATGGGCTTTACCCAACAGGGCTTTGGAATGCCTTACAACCCACCTTACTACCTCGAATTATTCGAACACTATGGGTTCAAGGTATATTACGAACAATACAGCTACCATCTCGATTATACAAAACCTTTTCCTGAACGATTCTGGAAAATTGCTGAATGGGTTGCCAAAAAGCCACAATACAGCTTCAGGCACTTCAGCTGGAATGAAATTGACCGTTTTGTCAACGACTTTGCCATGGTATATGATGGTGCCTGGCGTAAACACGAACACTACAAACCGCTCGACAAAGGTGAGCTGAAAGCATTTATCACTTCTTCAAAATTATTGCTCGATCCGGAGTTTGTCTGGTTTGCCTACGCCGACAATCAGCCCATTGCGCTTTTTGTGATGTTGCCCGATTTCAATCAGGCTTTGCGCCATCTAAAAAATGGGCGTCTGCACCTGTGGAACCTGTTCAAGCTATTGCGCTTTATCAAGAAAGGGAAATTTACCCGCACCCGCATCATCATCATGGGAGTGGTTGAAAAATTCCAGAAATCGGGTATTGAATCGGCCATTTTCTGGCAACTCGATAAAAACATTATGCCCAACAAACCACAGTACACCGAAGTGGAGCTTTCGTGGGCAGGCGATTTTAACCCAAAAATTATTTCACTATACAAGTCAACCGGAGCCAAACATGCTAAAACGCATTATCAAATGAGGTATTTATTCGATCGAAACAAAGAATTCGTAAAAGCAAAAACGATTGAATGAAGCCCCTTTGCACATCGTTAAGGTTCATGAAGCTTTTTTTTGCAATCATTTTAATTTTTCCTTTGCAAAATTTGAATGAATCTCTATCTTTGCAAGCCGTTAGAAAATAAAGAAATAAAATACGCAGCACAATGAAAGAAGGTATACACCCTAAGAATTATCGTTTAGTGGCGTTCAAAGATATGTCAAACGATGAGTTAACCATTACAAAATCAGCTGTTTCGACAAAAGAAACAATTGAAATTGAAGGTGTTGAGTACCCCTTGTTCAAGTTGGAGATTTCAAGTTCTTCACACCCTTTCTACACTGGTAAGATGAAGCTGGTTGATAGCGCCGGACGTGTAGATAAGTTCATGAACAAGTACAAAAGACACATGGATCGAAGCAAATAATTACGAACAATACAAAGTAAAGCTCCGCCTTTAGCGGGGCTTTTTTTGTGCCTTTTTTTTAGTGAATGGCAACAAAACTCCAGCATCTGAGCCGGCCATCTGCTGCCCCTTTTACTTACATATCATTGCATGCTCACCTTTGTACTTTTTCAACATTCATAATGAAAGCAAAAGCTGTTGTAGCCTACAAAAAAGGGGCAGCCTGCTTTCAGACTACCCCTTTTTAAAATGTATTGCTTGTGCTAGTAATAGAGAAATCGCTTGATTTTTTTGGTGGCAGTTTTCTCAAATGGCTCGGGATGAGCCACTACCACCTGTACCCGTGAAAATTTATTTACCTGCGAATTAACAAACTGCTGCAGTTCGCTGCTTAGCTCTTCCAGCTGTTTATCGATGTACTGGTTAGCCTGTTCTTTCAGATCCTTGTATTTACCTTCAAGTTCTTCGCGGTTAAAGTGGACCAGTGCAACCAGTTTGCCCTTTTTCTGTACTACCACTGATTCGAGCACGTGCTTAAAGCGGTTGATAATGGCTTCAATTTCTTCAGGATAAATATTTTCGCCACTGGCTCCAACAATCATGTTTTTCAATCGTCCCTTAATAAAGAGATAACCCGACTTGTCGAAACATCCCAGGTCGCCTGTGCGAAACCATCCATCGGGTGTAATTACCTCGGCAGTCAGTTCAGGTTCCTTGTAATATCCCTGCATCACATTATCGCCTTTGGCCCAGATTTCGCCCTGACCGGTTACCGGATCAGGATCGTTGATTTTAAGCGTTACTCCTTCCATGGCCGGTCCTGTTGACTGAAATTTACCCTTGAAGGAATCGAATCCTGCCAAAAGGGGAGCTGTTTCAGTCAATCCATAGCCAATGGCGTAGGGAAACTTTGCCTCGATCATAAAACGTTCAACCGTAGGGTCGAGCTTGGCACCGCCAATTCCAAAAAACTTCAACTCATTACCAAAAGTATCCATGAGTTTTTTACCAGCTACCCTGTTCAGCAACTTTCGGGTTGGCGGGAACTTATAAAGTGTTCGGGTAATGGCCTTGCTGTTAATGTTCGGCAATACCTTCCCTTTGTAAATCTTTTCAATAATTAAAGGCACCGATAAAATAATACTGGGCCTTACTTCTTTCAAGGCAGGCAACAAGACCGAAGGAATTGGTGGCTTTTTCAAATAATATACTGCAGAGCCATTATAAAATGGCAGCAGGAAAGCGATGGTATTCTCGAGTGTATGCGAAAGTGGCAGCATCGAAAGGAGCCGGTCACTTGTATCCATTGGATGTATTTTACCTGCTTTAAGAACAGTAAACACAAGATTCCAGTGCGAAAGCATTACACCCTTCGATTTACCGGTTGTGCCCGAGGTATAAATAATCGAGGCCAGGTCGTCGGGAGCCAGGTCGTATGTTTTTGAGCTGCTTACAGGCTCCAGTGAAGTAGGTAGTGCTACCAGCTCCTTTTCGTCACAAGCTGGCGGTATCAGTGCCAGCCGGTCGACCAACATCATCAACTTAAGCCGGGCAACTAATTCAGGCTTCACCTTGCGGTATAAGCTTTCAGAAACAAAGAGCGCCTTTGATTCCGAATGATTTATTATATTCTCAATCTCATTTTCATGGAAATCGGGCAAAAGCGGAACAGCTACCGCACCCATCGAAACAATGGCAAAATAGGCCACGCCCCAGTTGGGCATGTTGGTGCTGAAAATGGCCACTTTATCACCTTTGCTTATTCCCTGCTTTTCGAGCAGCGCAATTAATGATTGTACTTTGTTGTTTGTTTCACTAAAACTGTATGGCTCTTCTCCTACAAATCCCAAAGCTGGATGTGCTCCATGCTCCTTCACCGAATGTGTAAAAAGTTCTCCGATTGTACGTATCATCATTTAAATCCCCTTTTAAAATATCTTTGCAAATAAACTAAATAAATATCGAAAAGTTTAGATACATTAATTTAAAGTTCAACAATTTAGGTTAAAATTCTATAAAATAACATCTTAACAATATGGCAAATTTGACACATGTATTTCAATGTTCGAAAAAACCCTATGAAACTAACATTTTACTGATGAAATACAAACAAAAACATCAATCTTATTCTTGAAACTGCCTGCTTACCCATTACAGGAAATCGAAAGATTAACAGACTGAATTCATCCTGCTCGAATAATTTTTATATTTTCGCTTGATTTTTTACCGCTTACCTTATGGATTTTAAAGGAAAAACCTGTTGGATTACCGGGGCTGCCTCGGGGATGGGAAAGTCGTTGGCCATTGCTTTGGCTGCATATCAAACACGCCTGATCATCTCAGATCGGGACCTGGCCGGACTTGAGACGACTGCCAGGCTGATTGAAGCAGCCGGTAGCAGTGTTCGTATTGTACCACTCGACATGAGCAACTCCGATTTGATAGCCGAAACAGCCCGAAACCTGCTGGCTGATGGAGAAAAAATCGACGCACTGTATCAGTTTGCAGGGATTAGTCAGCGCTCTCTGGTGGTGGAAACACCACTCGACAATGACCGAAAAATAATGGAAATCAACTTCTTCGGGGTGGTGGCATTGACCAAGGCCATTTTGCCCCACATGATTGAAAATGGTGGTGGTCAGCTGGCCGGAACATCAAGTTTGGTTGGCAAATTCGGCTTCCCTTATCGTTCGGCCTATTCCTCATCGAAGCACGCCCTGCATGGATTTTTCGAAAGCCTGCTGGCTGAAAATGCAAAAAACAACATCAGGGTGAGCATGCTGATTCCCGGCAGGGTTCAGACCAATATTTCGAAATTTGCACTCAAAAAAGACGGTAGTGAATACGGAAAAATGGACCCGGGACAGGCCAACGGCATCAGTGCTGAAAAAGCAGCAAAACTAATTGTACGCGGACTCGCGAAAGAAAAAAAAGAAATCTGGGTTGGTGGAAGCGAAATGCTCATGCTACATGTAAGGCGCTTTTTACCGCGTCTTTATTACTATCTTGCAAGCCGCATAAAACCGATGTAAAAGTGATTACTCAAAGAATTGAAACATGGTAAAACAAATCAATGGCATACAACAACTCGGGGTTGGTGTTGAAGATATAAAAGAAGGCTTCGATTGGTTTCGCAAGCACTTCGGAATGGACATTCTGGTGTTCGATGAAAAAGCCACTGCCGAACTGATGCTGGCGCATACCGACGGACAAACCCGCGAACGTCATGCGATACTTGCACTGAACATGCAGGGTGGTGGCGGCTTTGAAGTATGGCAACACACAGGCAAAAGCCCGGTAAAAGCAGCTTTTGAAATTCAATTGGGCGATCTGGGAATTTCAATCGGAAAACTGAAAACCGCCAATATCAAAAAAGCCTACGATACTTTCCTGGCCGAAGGCCTCGAAGTACTCACCAAAATTCAAAAAGACCCTTCAGGCACTCCCCATTTCTTTATGAAAGACCATTTTGGCAACCTGTGGGAACTGGTACAAAACCCATGGTTCTTTAAAAATACCGATGCCAACAACGGAGGAATCTATGGCGCCGTCATCGGGGTAAAAAATATGGAAGAAAGCCTGAAGGTATATCGCGACATTCTCGATTACGACCAGGTGGTTTACGATGAGAGCGGGCAGTTTGCCGACTGGAAGGGGCTGCCTGGATCTGAAGGCAGCTTCAGGAGAATGTTGCTTCGTCACAGCAGCGAGCGTACCGGCCCGTTCAGCCCAATGTTCGGCCCTTCGGAAATAGAGCTCGTTCAGTCGCTCGACCGTGAAGCGGTCGATATTTTTAAAGGCCGGATATGGGGCGACCCAGGCTTCATTCATCTTTGTTTCGACATACACGGCATGGATGCCCTTCGCAAGGAAGTGAGCGAAAAAGGCTTTCCCTTTACTGTTGACAGTGCCCGTCGGGGCGATACCTTCGACATGGGCGAGGCTGCCGGAAGTTTCTCCTACATTCAGGCTCCCGAGGGAACACTGATCGAATTTGTCGAAACCCACAAAGTACCCCTCGTAAAACCACTGGGAATTTACCTCAACCTTAAAAAAAGAGCTGCCAATAAACCACTTCCCCGATGGATTTTGAAGCTGTTTAGTTTGAAAAGAGTAAAAAATTGAAAAAAAATTCCATGCCGGTCCGGGGAGTTACTTATGTAAAGCAACTCCCTTTTTCTACAATAAGCTGAAGCATTGAAAAACAGCCAGATAAATCCAATTTAGTGCTTTTAAAAGAGCACAAATCAAGAGGCAGATGGTTAATTCCAACGCAGAAAATGCATAAAAAAGTACTGCTAATACTTGCACGATCGATTTATAACTCTATATTTGTCGTGTTTTAAAATTAATTTATTATAATGAAAGAAGGTACAGTAAAATTCTTTAATGAATCTAAAGGTTATGGATTCATTACAGACAATGAATCAGGTACAGAGTACTTCGTACACGTATCAGGTTTAGTAGATGAAGTAAAAGAAGAAGACCAGGTAAGCTTTGAGCTGACCCAGGGTCGTAAAGGTCTGAACGCTGTAAATGTTAAACTACTATAATAATAGTGTTTAAATTCAAAGTGATTGACGGCCCCGCAGCAATGCGGGGCTTTTTTTCTGCCGCCTGTAAAAAATACAGCCCCGCTGCAAGTTGAAACCTTTTCTTGCTATTATTGCAAAAAATGAAACAATGCGAAAGATACTACTTCACCAGCCCGATCAGCATCGCAGCCTGAAATATGTAATCATTGGAGCACGATACCGGGGGCAATGGATCTTTGTTCGACATAAGGATCGCAGCAGCTGGGAACTGCCGGCCGGACATATCGAAAGCGGTGAAGAGCCGATGGATGCGGCACGGCGTGAACTTTATGAAGAAACGGGGGCTGTGAAATATGAGTTGTTTGAAATTGGCGACTACTCCGTGAGCGATACGCCCGAAATTTTTGGCAGATTATATACTGCCAATGTGCAACAACTCGCCCCGTTGCCCAACTTTGAGATTGCCGAAATCACCTTCTCGGAGCAACTTCCGCCCGAACGTACTTATCCCGAATTGCAGCCCTTGTTTTTCGAAATCATCCGCTCGTACCGGCCCTGAGCTGCTTCAAAACCAAAAACCGGGTAAGCACCCAGCCAATTGATCCCATCGTTGTTCTTCAAATCAAGAGCCTTTCACCTATATGCCGGAGGTTTCCTGCATCCAGGTAAAACATTTGCCTTCAAATCACGCTTATTTCACCAACGGCACCTTGTCACCGTTCACATTTTCTGAAACCAATACCAGCTTCTATTCGCTTAAAAAGAAAAGTTGAATACAAAAGCCACTGTTGGTACCTCCCAGTTTGACAGGTATTTATTTTTGATCGCACAAAAAAGCTCGTTCATCCCGGTAAAATCTGTTTTACTCAAAAATGAGAAAATGTGCATTTAAAAAAGTACGTCTATGTCTTAATTTTGATGATGGCAAATGCTACCGAAGCCAATGCAGCTCAATATTGCGAATTACAAGCTGAAAAGGAAAGCCAAGGTATAAAGGCCCCCAACATTTAAAAAGACACAAAATGCGTTACAGTTACCTGTTCTTCCTGCTCCTGTTTTTTTGCTCCTGCATCGAAGAAGACCAACCGGCACCCGATCAATTGCAGGCACTCACCACCATTGTTCCCGAAGGCTGGCTGGTGGGCCTTAATGTTGAGCACCATGCTTCGAAAACCTTTGTTGAAGGGCTTGACCGGCCCGATGTAGTGGCTGTGTTTGTCAATCCCGAATTAAAATTTGTCAACCTCGACGACAGCGTGGTACAATCGCCTTCGCTCATTCTTAATTTTTATGACAAAAGCCGCAGGCAGGAAATAGAAGACCAGCTTGAAAGTTATATTTCGTACAGCCCATGCAAGGCCACCTTGTGTTTTAGCCCCTTAAATCATCGGACAAAGATATAGATTTAAATCTGTACTTTTATGACGATGAAAAAGCGAAGTTTTACAAAAGAAGAGAAGC
>NZ_JBNPXV010000028.1:0-12198 GCF_050433125.1 Roseimarinus sediminis
CAAATATTTATAACTATTTTGCAATGGCGGCATAAGGTGGCTAAAAAACCGCCAATTTTTAAGAACTGTAGTTGGTTTTTAGACAGACTGCCGTTACCAGCAATCTCCGTACTGGTCGTAAAACAGTTGAGTTTTTCTGCTAACGTACTTATCTTAGTGTAGAGCTCCGAGTGAAGGCCGGTTTTAGCAATGGTGTTTTAAAACCCGAGCGCAATCAGGGTCTGAATGTAAAGAGTTAGTGATTCATTTTTACTGACTTGGGTTAGAGTTTAATGGCGACTCCGTGTATTCGGAGATCCCGATCGGAATATTTTCAAAGTTTAAGAGTTACATTCCATGGAGCTTTTTTACATTTTAAACATTTAAGATATGGGAAAAAAGCAAATGAGTCTAGAAGTTGTCAACCCCAATGCAGCAGGGATTGATGTAGGATGCAAAAGCCATTGGGTTGCCATTGGTCAGGATGCCCAAGACATTAGAGAATTTGGTGTTTATAGTGAAGACCATAGAGATCTCTGTCGATGGTTGTCGGAGAATGAAATTACCTCAATCGCCATGGAAAGTACCGGAACCTATTGGCAAACTTTATTTAGTGCCTTAACAGCCGCAGGTTTTGAAGTGATACTGGTTAATGGCAGACAAACCAAAAATGTGAAAGGAAAAAAGACAGATATTAAAGATTGCCAATGGATACAAAAACTTCACTGCTTAGGATTACTGAGCCATAGTTTTCTTCCTGATAGTACCACTGAAATAATAAGGACTTATTCAAGGCACCGACAGAACCTGATAAAACAAACCGGACAAACAGTTTTAAAAGTTCAAAAATATCTTCGATTAATGAATATGCGATTGGATGTTGTTGTCAACGATGTTGTTGGGTTGACAGGAACCAAAATCATAACTGCTTTTCTTGCAGGAGAAACAAGTGGGAAAAACCTCGCGCAGTTTCGTCATTACAATTGTCGAAAGCCCGAAGAAGAAATAGCCAAAGCGTTACAGTATAATGGAAGGGCAGATTACATGTTTGCTCTAAAGCAAGAATGGGAAACCTATTTGCATATCCAAAAACAAATAGATGAGGTTGATGCCCAAATAAAAAAACTGCTCGAAGATATAATAGACCAAGACAACAACAAGAAACAGCATGTTGCCAACAAGAAATCATATAAGCGAAAAAATAAGAATACCATAAGAGGTACTGATATGAACCAAATCGCTTACAAGTATTTTGAAGGTGTCGATCTCATGGATATTGAAGGTGTTAATGATGCAACAATAATGGCGCTAATTAGTGAAATAGGACTGGAGGGAATTAAAAAGTTTCCTTCAGGAAAACAATTTACAGCATGGCTCAGGCTGGCTCCTAATAATAAAATTAGTGGTGGAAAGGTTTTGAGTCACCACATACCCAAAGGGAGTAGCAGATTGAAAATAGCCTTACGAAATGCCGCCAATGCAATTGGAAACCAAAAAGAAGGACATCTTTCAGATTTCTTTAGAAGGATCAACTATAAAAAAGGACGACCAACTGCAATAAATGCAACCGCCAGAAAACTTGCAATTATTATTTGGAACATGCTTGTTAATGGACAAAACTATAATCCACCTACTCAATACCTGTTTCTAGACGAAAAAAGAAGACTGGGATTGGTAAAAAGAATTAAAAAACAAATAACTAAATTTGAAATTGAACCCCAACAACTCGGATTTACAACTACTTGATTTAGTAGACTTTAAATTTGACGTTAGTCGGAAGCTTAAACAGCCCGTGCAAAAACCGAAAAATGAAATGAAAAAGTTAATATTTTTTGTAATTATCCTAATCAATGTAAATGGTTTTGCTCAAAACACAATATTGTGGCGAATAACTGATACGATTAATGATAAACAATCTTTTTTGCTTGGTTCATACCACGATATGGGAAATTCGTTCATTGACTCTATCCCAGAAATAAGAGAAAATCTTTATAATTCGGATTTAGCCATATTTGAATCGGTTGACACTATTATGCCCTCTGTAATTATTAACAGTCGGGATTACGACAATAACATTGGAGATAAAATACCTAAACGATATTTTAAACAACTGGAAATAATTACGGAAAACTGGGAAACTGATTATACAAAATTAGAACCACATGAACTCAGGGTAGTTCTGATTAGAGAATTTGGAAAAACTAAATGTGGCAATGTAAAACCTACTGACAAATGGAATCATTTTGATTTATACCTAATACACTTAGCAAAACAGAAAGAAATAAAATGCTTTGGACTTGAAACTTATAGTCAGCAACTCGAACTCCTAGAAAAAGAACCTAAGCCTCCTTGGGAAAAAGAAAAGGAAAATATTTGTTATTGGATAGCTCAGGTTTCAGGGAAAAAAATCGACAAAAAGAATTGTAATTTTTCAAAATGGTATAAGAACTTTAAACTTCCCTACCAATTTGAGACAGAGTGTAAAGACAATATGCTTATAGAAGAACGGAATAATGCGTGGATGGAACAACTACCTGAATTATTGCATGAAAACAATGCGTTTGTCGTTGTTGGATTTATGCATCTAATCAGAAAATGTGGTTTGATTGAGCAATTACGTCGACAAGGATTTCTTGTAGAACCAGTTGAATTAGAAAAAGCCAGCTGGTAACAAAATGTAAATGTAATGCGGGTTTCTGTGGGTATTTCAACCGCAGTTCTTCGTTGTAACACCGCCAATTCGTCTTTGACGATTGACGGAAAAAATGAAATATTGAATAAACGAATTGGCTCCGTGCGTAATTGAAAGTTCATCACTTTCAATCCCGCACTCCACTTACATAAACCGTTGTATGCAAGTGTAAAACCGATACGATACATTAATACAATAAAAAAGATTGAAATAATTACAAAAAACGGATTGATTGGATTGGTGCTCCGTTGACAGGGCGGTGCAGTTTGAGGGGAATTTATTTTGTTTTTTTCTCCCCCCACACAAAGAAAAAGGAAACCCCGCCCACAAAACAACACATTTGCAAACCGTAGCAAGCCAGCTCTGCAAATCAAAGTTTGCAAAAGAGCTGTTTTTTTTGCCAACGCACCAATGATAATTTGATAACAATTCAACATTTTTATGATTATCCGGTTTTAAAAAATATTTCTCATCTTTGTTGCTTTTAGATTAAGTATATTTTTATATAAAATTCAAATGTTTTGTTAGACGCTTTTCTACATATAAATATTGCACAAACCTTGTTTGCTGCCATAATAATTGTTGTTACCAAACGACCACTAAACATAACCGATAAGTTGCTTTCAGCTTGGTTATTTTTTGTTATGTGTTCTTTTGTAATGAAACTAATCAATATCAATTTTCAAGACCACTTTGAATTCGATTTAATTGGCCGTGGAGCAATAATTACTTTGTCGTTTCCATCATTTTTATATTTGTACGTTAAATATTTGATATCAGGGGTTAGCAAATTCAAATCAATCGATTTATTTCATTTTTTACCTTTTGTATTTATCAGTTTTTATGTTTTGTTCCTATCCTATTACAATCCTAATTTTTCGAATTTATTATACTCAAATGGCAATGTAGGATTGCTACTTATTATGTTTGGTGTTGTTTCGATAGCAATTTTCACCTTATATGGTTACTATACCATTCATCTTTTGAATAAATATCGTAAAACAGTCGATGATTTATATTCTTTCCATAATACCAATGTAAGTTTAAAATGGGTATGGACTTTAGTACTGATTTTTTACTCATACTATTTTTTAGCTATAATAATAAATGGTCTCAATAAAGCTTTTGAAATTGATTTCAGGATGTCGAATATCCTAATACCTGTTTATACATTTTTTATTTATACAATAAGTTTTCGGGGTTATGTTCAGCCCAAACTTTTAGCTCAAAAAGAAGAAACAGAAGATAATAAGCCAACAGAATCGTATCAAAAGTCGGGATTGAAAAAAAGCGATGCCGATAAATATGCTAAAATGTTAACAAAGTTGATGCAAGAAGAAAAACTGTGGCTAAATCCCGAAGTAAACTTAAATGAAATATCGCGACATATTGGAATACCACAACATTATATTACCCAAGTTTTAAATGAACAATTGAACAAAAACCTTTATACATTCGTGAATGAGTTTCGTGCCAACGAAGTAATTCATTTGTTTAAAGAAGAAAAATATAAAAATTGGAGTATTATAGCTATTGCATTTGAAGCCGGGTTCAATTCCAAGTCGTCATTCAACACTTTCTTCAAAAAATTTACAGGAAAAACACCTTCAGAATACAGAAAAGAGCTAGCTCCCGGGGAATCTTCGTAAAAATACACCCCTCCAACTTTACCTCCTAACCTACTACATATCTGCACTTTACTCGTCGCCCCTTTGAAGGTCGGACTTGTAAATAGTATGTCCTTTATAGTTAGGTCGTAGTTACTATTGTATTGCAGTTTCTTTGTGCTCAATAAATTTTAAAAAGTGAGAAGCATGAAGAAATTGTTTTTAATATTGATTAATGTGCTACTGTTTTCAAGTGTACTTTTTTCACAAGTAGATGATGTACATAAAGAACTACTCCGGTTGGCACTTGAGAATAATTGCGAAATCCAAAAAGCAGAATTAGATATTGCAAAAAGCGAGCAACAAGTTAAACAAGTAAAATCCTACACACTTCCTCAATTATCGGGTTCTGTTGACGTGAAAGATTATTTTGAACTGCCCACAGTGATATTTCCCGGAGAAATGATTGGAGCTCCCAGCGACATTGAAGCACATATGGGAAGACCATACAATGGAGATGTCGGAATTAATGCCTCATATCTGATACCAAATCAAGCTTTGCTTACCGATTTAAAAACGGCAAAAGAATCAACAGAGCTATATAAACTTTTAAAAATTAAGACCGAAGAAGATGTAATTTATCAAGTTAGTTACCTATACTATTGTTATTTAGCAACTTGGGAGAGTTTAAAAATTATTGAAGAAAATATTGAAATATTAGAAGAAAACAAACGAATTGCTGCAAATCTTGTAAATAGCGATATGGCTTTACCAACCGATACAAACCGAATAGTTGTAAAAATCAACGATTTGGAAAAACAAATTAATATTATTGAAACATCGTTATTTGAGCAGGAAAACAGAATAAAACTACTAATAGGAAATGATGATTATCAGTTCGTTAAGCCAAATTTAAATATTAAATCAAATCAAAACAATCGAGAAATAGGATTGGTCGATTCTGTAAAAAAAACCGACATTTTAATTCTTGAAAAGCAACTCGAAATAGAAAACCTTCAAATAAAAAAATCAAAAACCGCATACCGTCCAACTACATCGCTTTATGCTTCGTATGCCTATAATGTTCAACAAAACGATTTTGGCGATTTATTCAAACTTGACGATTGGAATAATATATCACTTATTGGTCTTAAAATGACAATACCAATTTTTTCGGGTGGTAGAAACAAAGCAAAAGTGCAACAATCGAAACTCAGTTATCAAATTACAGAAAAGAACATTGAACTAGCAACTCAAAACGATAATCACGAACGACAACAAGCATTAAAAAAATATTATACACAAAAAGAAAACTGTGAAATTCAGTTCGACAACATAAAACAAACCGACGATATCTATAAAGTTTCATCACTTAAATACGAAGAAGGGTTACTACCTCTAACCGAATTATTAATCTCAACCTCAGACTTAAGCAATGCCAAATTAAGCTACACAAAAAGCTTATTAGAACTTTTTATGGCAGAGCTCGACGTGTTGAAATCGAATAGCAACTTAAATACTTTAACAAATAAATAAAATCTATATAAGATGAAACGAGTCACGCCAAAGCGTGACGAGTTCCATATGATACATTAGAAAACAAAAAAATTTAATCATATGAAAAAGATATTAAAAACAATTTTATACTTAGTAATAGTGGCAGTAGTAATAACAGCAATTTGTTGGAAACTACAAGCAAACAAGACAAATAATAAAGCAGAAGCGGAACTTGCTAATGTGAAAGCAACTGCCATACCTGTAAAAGTTGACACGGTAAAGGCTGCAAATTACATCCAAAATATCGAGATGTCAGGAGCAATAAAAAATAAAACCGATTTGTTTCTTTTTGCCGAAACACAAGGACGAATTATTAAAATATACAAGGAAAAAGGCAGCTGGGTAAACAAAGGCGAAACTATTCTTGAAATAGATAATTCAGTATTGAAAGAGCAATACGAACTTGCAAAAACAAATTACGAGCACAGCAAACTTGACTACGAAAGAATGAAAAAGTTGGTTGAAAACAATGCTGTAACTCAAAAAAATCTCGAAGATATTACTTTAAAATATACACAATCGAAAGCTGAGCTTGCAAGAATTACAAAAATGCTCAACGACACTAAAGTTACTTCTCCTGTATCGGGTTTTATTAACGATAGCTATTACGAAGAAGGAATGCTTATTTCGGGAAGTGTTAAACTGTGCAACATTATTAGTAAAAACAATCTGATTATTACCACTGAGGTTAATAGCAAGGATGTTTTGTCAATAGAAAGCGGAGATATTGTTACTTTAAAAGTAGATGAGTATCCAAACAACTGTTTTACGGGAAGCATTACAAATATCGCTGAAAAAGCACTGTCAAACAGTCGGTTTGCCATTGAAATTTCTATTGACGAAAACAACTATCTGAAAGCAGGAATGTTTGCAGAAGCAACTATCGAAAAAACTCAGCCCAAAGCAATTATTGTTGACAGAAATGCTATTTCGGGTTCCTTGCAAAATGCTTCGATGTATATTGTTGAAAACAATGAGCTGGTAGAACAAGAGGTTAAAATAAATAAAACATTGGGTAGCAGTGTTGAAATCATCGATGGTTTAAATCTAAACCAGATTTATGTAGTATCGGGAACCATTAACCTTTACGAATCGGCGAAAGTAAAAATTATAGATTAAAAAATATCTAGCATGAAGAAGACGATAAGTACAATAATAATATCATTGTTTTTAGTTGTGACCGCATATTCTCAACAAGAAAACATAGTTGGCACATATCTTACTGCAAACAAAAAAATGAAGGTTGAATTCTATCAAACAAATGGCCAATACAATGCAAAAGTAGTGTGGAAAGCTAAAGATGCTGACAAAGATGTGAATATAGGGGATGTTATCATTAAAGACCTGACCTATAATTCTAAATTAAAACAGTATGAAAGTGGCATTTTAACAGCTAAAGGAAAAACACTTGACTGCATGACCAAATTTCATAATACTAATCAAATAAAGATTTTTATGAAATATGGATTTATTAAAAAAGAAGTTATTTGGACACGAGTTTAAAATTTTGAAAATATGAATATATCAGATATATCAATCAAGCGACCAACAATTCCACTAGTTCTGCTCATAATAACCTTATTGGCAGGATTGTTTTTAGGTACAAAACTAAAGTATGAATTGATTCCCGATATTAGTGCGCCGGTAGTTGTTGTAACTACAGTGTATCCAGGTGCAGGTGCAAGCGATATCGAAAAATCAGTAACCATTCCACTCGAAAATGCACTGGCACAAGTTGAAGGAATCGATGAAATAATTTCAGCTTCAATGGAAGGTGTTTCAAGTGTAAGACTTATGATGAGTATGGATATTGCCCCCAAGGATGCCTTACAAGATGTAAAAGCAAAACTTGACAAAATCCGTCGGACACTGCCAAAAGACATTTACGAACCATCTGTTTCGGCAATTGATTTAAGTGAATTGCCAATTATTACTATTGGTGCAACATCAGCTTTGTCGAATACCGATTTTTTTGACCTTATCGATAAGACAATACAGCCGACTTTATCGCAAATTAAAGGAGTGGCAAATGTGAATATGGTTGGCGGTATGCAAAAGGAAATTAAGGTAAACATCGACAAAAACAAACTGGATGCTTTTAACCTTACTATAAAGCAAGTTGTTCAACTTGTTGGAGCTTCAAATATAGAATTCCCGGCCGGTAAAATTGAAGACGAACAAACTCAAATGAAGGTGCGATTATCCGGAAAATACCAATCTATCGACCAGTTAAGAAAAACCGTGGCAGGGTATTCAAATACCGGCAATGCTATTTACCTTGAAGAAATTGCCGATGTATATGAAGGAATTTCAGACATAAAAACAATTGCAAAAATCAATGGTGTCGAAGCCATTGGTATTGAAGTTTCAAAACAAAAAGAAGCCAATGCTGTAGATGTAAGCCGACTTGTTCAGGAAAAACTGGAACAACTAAAAGTAGATTATGCCGATTCCGGATTAGATTTTACAATTGCCAACGATAATTCAGTATTTACACTCAATGCAGCAAATGCTGTTGGTAAAGACCTAATGATGGCAATTATCCTTGTCTCACTTATTATGCTTTTGTTCTTAAAAAGTTACCGAAACACCCTTTTTGTTCTGGTTACTATTCCAACATCATTAATAGGGACATTCATTGTTATGTACCTGCTCGATTTTTCGCTCGACCTTATTAGTTTAACCTCGCTTTCGTTGGTTGTTGGTACTGTAGTCGACGATGCTATTGTTATAATCGAAAACATCCACCGCCATATGGAAATGGGCAAAAACAGGTTTGATGCCACAAAAGACAGCATGAAAGAAATAGGTCTTACACTTGTTTCAACTACTGCTGTTTTATCAGCTGTATTTATTCCAATATCAATGGTTACAGGAATCACAGGTCAAATTTTGCACGAGTATGCAATTGTTATTGTGGCATCTATGCTTTTTAGTTTGCTATTTACATTTACACTTGTGCCTTTATTAACCTCGAGATATGCTAAAATTGAAACACCAAAGAAAAATGCCGTAAGCAAAGTACTCGATGGTTTTGAAAAACTATTGGAAAAATTTGCTGTTTGGATAACAAATATGCTTAAGTGGGCATTACACCACAAAATGCTTACAACAGGCTTTGTGATTGTTGCGTTTGTTCTTAGCGTTTGGCTTATTCCGGCAGGTTTTATTGGCACTTCGTTTATGGAATCGGGTGACAGGGGAAATGCTATTTTAAGAATTGAATTGCCAAAATCGACAAAAATACACGAGAATTTAAAAGTTACTTCGCAAGTTGAAGAGCTTATCCTTTCACAACCTGAAGTTGAAAATTTATATACAACTATTGGTAAACGAACAGGAAACGCTATTGCAACTGATAATAGTACACCTTATTTTACCGAGTTTAATGTAATTTTTGTTCCTTTAGAAGAACGCGAAATGAGTTCACAAAATATTGCTCGAACATTACGTGCCAAAATTGAGGAAACAGTGCCCGGCATTAAAGTTAGTGCTGCCAATGTTAACATTATGGGCAACGAAGACATTCCTATAAAATTCTATGTAAAAGGTAGTAATATTGATAGTATTTACAAAGCTTCCGAAATGTTTTGCGATTTGCTTCGCTCTATTGAAGGAACTACAGAAGTAGAAAATTCACTGAATTTTGGTAATCCTGAATACCAGGTATTTTTTGACAGAGAAAAGCTGGCATATTATGGACTTACAATAGGCGAAATTTCAAAAGATATTCAACTGGCATTTGCCGGGAACACCGATAATAAATACCGGATTGGAGATAACGAATATGATATCAACATTCGTCTCGACGAATTTAATCGAAAAGACAAATCTGATTTAGAATCGTTAAAATTTAAAACTCACAAAGGCATTGTTACTTTATCGCAATTTGCAACTATTGAACAAGGACTGGGTCCAAGCGTTTTAGAAAGATATAACCGCGGCTCGTCGGCAACTATTACCTGCCAGTTGGTAGGTGTTTCGCAAGGTACTGCAACTGAACAATTCGAAAATTTAGTAGAACAGGCAAATTTCCCACAAGGTACAAGTCATGAATATTCGAAAATGTCGAAAATGATGAGCGAATCGTTTGCGTCGCTCGCAATTGCATTTATTGCCGCAATTCTTTTTATGTACTTAATTATGGTTCTGCTTTACAATAACTGGCTGCATCCTTTCGTGGTGCTGTTTACCATTCCTTTAGCAATTATCGGGGCATTGTTTGCACTGGCATTAGCAAACGAAAACCTTAGCTTGTTTACCATTTTGGGTATTATTATGCTTGCCGGACTGGTAGCCAAAAATGCCATTCTTGTAATCGACTTTGCCAACGACCTAATAAAGGAAGGAAAAGCATTGGTGGATGCCATACTCGAAGCTGTACTATTGCGTTTTAGAGCCATTCTTATGACCAATATTTCAATGATTATTGGGCTTATTCCTCTTGCCGTTTCTGCCAGTGCCGGAGCTGAATGGAAAAACGGAATCGGTTGGGTATTAATTGGAGGTTTGACAGTTTCTATGTTCTTGTCAATGATTATTGTACCTATGATTTATTATACATTTGAGAAATTGAAAATAAAAATAATGGGACAAGCTAAAGGTATGTAAATATCATAATTTTTTTAACCAATCAGCCCTATTTGTTAGCACATTGGCAAGTCACACGAGCCACGCTCAAACCAAAACTTGCCAAAGAGCTAACAAATACCAGCCTTGTTACCGCCTTTAAGGGCGGTTTGGGGTTTGCCCTCCCACAAAAAACAAAATAAATTAATGCTCCGTATCAAGTTCAGTGCAGATTGATAAGATAAAATATTAGATTTGTAAAAACTTGAAACAGATTGTCTTTGAACAATAAACACCAGCATACAACACGCGGTCATAAGTAATGCGGGGTAATGTGGTAAATTCAACATGAGTACATTTAATAAACATAGCAACGGTTTGATAAGTAAGTGCTTCGAAATCCCGCACTACTCATACCGCCAACCGTTATAAGCTAGTTAAAAAACGCTCCTATGAAAGTTTATAAATACTTGTGTCCAGATAGAATTGATGTACTTGAAAATATGAGCATCAGATTTACTCAAGCTATATATTTGAATGACCCGTTTGAGTCCTTACCATTTATTTCAAAGCTTATGAGTGAAATAGAATCTTCTGCATTTTATGATAATTCTATTGGACCAATTATAAACGACATTGGAGATAGAAAACTTTCAATTAATGATATACCTGAAGAATTTAGAGATCAAATTCCTCAAGAAATTATCGATTATATTTCCACATTAACAATAAAACAAGGACTAGAATTAATTCCAGGAATTCATCCTGAGATTCTAACTAAAAAGTTATTATCATCTACGGCCGAGGAAATAAAGATCAACTATTCCGCGAAACTAAAAGAGAGTTGGAATAAATATTTTGGCATTCTGAGTTTGACTCAAACAAATGATAATATTACAATGTGGTCTCATTATGCACAAAACCACGAAGGATTTGTAATAGAATTTGACCCTAATAATGAATTCTTTAATAAGAAAAGAAATGAAAATGATTCATTGGGATATTTAAGGGAAATTAAATACACAGAGGAAAGACCAAACATTGATTTAATAAGTTTCAAAAAAAATGAAAATGACTTTATCGAGCATGTGGCAAGTCACATTTTGTATACAAAAAGCCAACATTGGTCAAATGAAAAAGAATTAAGATTAGTGTTTAATCTGAAAAACTCCGTTGATCCAATCTTCGTAAATGATCAAGAGATTTATTTGTTTAATTTTCCTTCAAATGCAATCAAAAGAATCTTTATTGGCGTGAATGCCAAAGAAAACATGGTCAATAAAATTGAGAGCATAATAAACTCAAAAGAGTATTCACATGTAGAGGTCAAATACGGAGAGCTTGATTTGAAAGATTATAAAATAAAATTTAATAAAACCAGCTTATAATAAATAGGAACATGAGCGGCGCGCAGCGCCCAGCGAGTGTTCCCGGTTGAACTACATCCATTTTCGCCCGGGCTATGTACTTAATGAAGGTTTTGAATGATTTTGGGAAGAAAATTTTTCGGTACGAAGGACGATGATCGCTGAATGAGCGCAGTTTTTGTTGCTATACCAATTACTTATTCTTTGCCGTTCTATTTGATCTTCTGGTTTTTAGGCCATTTTTGTTACGATCAGAGCATAGCTTTCCCATAAGCGCTACATGCGCAATTTCAAATAACTGTTTATGATGTTTTTAGGGCTAGGAGCTGTGCTCCCGGCGACCGTATTCTTGGTAGTACATTGATCACGACCATCTTCCCGGTTTTGCACACCGGGCACAGGCAGGGGTTGAAGCCCGTGAGCCTTT
>NZ_JBNPXV010000029.1:0-7778 GCF_050433125.1 Roseimarinus sediminis
GTCAACATCCTCCCCAGTCTACATCTTACACTTTTCGAAGCTACTACGGGTTCACGCCTTAAGCATTGCGGCTTGGTAACTCAATCCAAAGAACTCTTGAGTAAGCCTCGCGACTTAAACAATCTTTTTCATTACTGCCCGAACAGTCAATTCGACAGATGGGAATTAAAAATCAGCGCCAGCTAATTAGATCAGCCTTAGCTGATTGCACCCATTGAAGTAAATACGCTTCACGGCGTACCAACGGTTACCTGTATGTGGTGTAGCCGATTGCGGGCTACTTTCCTGTCAAACCGAGATGAAGTTGATGGGGGTAAAAAGCCTGCAATTACCCACAAAACCGGCTATGACATATACAGATTGTTATAGCCATGTGCTTTATTTCCTGTCATTTAATCGTATGTTTAATAAGGATTATTTCCCGAAATACTTTTGTATCAATGTCTGTAATTTAGTTTTGTTTATTGGTTTCGAAATGTAATCATTGCAACCGGCTTCAATTGCTTTTTCCCTGTCACCAGACAGTGCAAAAGCGGTTTGTGCAATGATAACCACTTCCTTGTTAAATTCCCTTATTTGGCGGGTGGCTTCGTAACCATTTATCCCCGGCATTTGAATATCCATCAGTATTAAATCAATATCTTTATGGTTTCGGCAAAGTTCAACCGTTTCAATTCCTGTTCCCGTTTCAAGTAATTCAGCACAATAATCTTTTAAAATCAAAGAGATATAATTCCGAGATGTCTCGTCGTCTTCGGCAATTAGTATTTTAAGTTTCCTTTTTGTCGGCTTTTCTTTTTTGTTCTTAACTTCATTGGACAATTCTTTTTCAATATCTGTTTTTTTGTTTTCAATCTTACTAGCTGGCAGGGTAAAATAAAAGGTTGAGCCTAAGCTTTCTTTACTTTCCACCCAAATATTTCCTCCCAACATTTCGACATATGATTTTGCAATGGCGAGGCCCAAACCGGAGCCTTCGAAAACCCTTGTGTCTGCAATATCTGCCTGCATAAAACGTTCAAAGATTGCATTCTGCCTGTGAACCGGAATTCCTATACCGGTATCTTTAACGTAAAATTCTATTTCTGTGTCTTTCATTCGGCAACCAAGGTTAATCGTTCCAGAATCGGTATATTTTATGGCATTTTTTATAAGATTGGTAAGAATTGAATCCAGTTTATTCTGGTCGGTTATCAGCTTTTTCGCAGAATCAGGTAACAACTCATTTAAATTTAGTTGAAGTCCTTTTTTCTCCGCTTCCGGTTTAAAAAAAACGACTAATTCAGCAATGGTTTTATTTACATCTGTTTCCTTTTGAACAATTTGTACAATTCCAGCTTCAATTTTAGAGATTTCAACAATATCGGTCACCGTATTTAACATGCGTTGCCCGCTTTTATGTACAATTTCGATATAATGTTCCTTTTCTTTACTGTTTAAATCGGGTTCCAAAAGTAAACTGGTAAAGCCAAGTATCCCATTCATGGGTGTACGTATTTCGTGGCTCATGTTGGCGAGGAAAGCCGATTTTAAACGGTCGCTTTCTTCCGCTTTTTCTTTGGCAATTTTTAAATCCTCGATAAATTTTTTCCTTTCTGTAATATCTTCTTTAACGGCCACAAAATGCGTAATTCTTCCCTTTGGGTCTACTACGGGAGAGATAGTTGACTGAGTCCAGTATAAATCCCCATTCTTTTTACGGTTACACAATTCACCAGACCAATTATTACCAGCTGATATCGTTTCCCATAATTCTTTATAGAACTTATCAGTGTGGATGCCTGATTTCAGAATACTTGGTTTTTTGCCAAATACTTCATCTGCAGAATAACCCGATAGGGCTGTAAAACCTGAATTTACATATACAATATTTCCATTACTGTCGGTAATATTTAATGAAACAGGACTTTGTTCAATAGCCCTTGTATATAGCTTTAATTTGTTTTCCGTCTGTTTTCGTTCATTAATATCATTGGCAAGTACAAGCCGTGCATTTTTCTCGTTGTATTTTATTCTGTGAGAAATGATTTCAACCAGAAAAATCTCCCCATTTCTTTTTTTATGCCTCCATTCACCGGAGAAAGTAAATTCGTCTGCACTTTGCCTCACATTTTCATATAATTTATCAATATCTTCCTGAGGCCTTATGTCTTTAAGTGTCATGGATAAAAATTCATCCCTGCTGTATCCATATTTTACAGTGGCAGCATGGTTTGCTTCCAAAAACCGGAGGGTCTCCAGTTCATACACCCACATGGGGTGGGGATTGCTTTCGAACAAAAGCCGGTATTTTGTTTCGCTTTCAGCCAAAGCTATTTGCTTACGCTTTAATTCGAAATGTTCAAAAGCTCCCGAAATGAGCGAAGGAAGACGGGTAAGGTAGTTTTCACGTTTTACAAGATAATCACTGGCTCCAATCTTAAGCGCTTGAACTGCAACTTCTTCATTTCCATGCCCGGTAACAATAATAATGGGAACATCTAGTTTGCGTTCCTGCCTGATTTCCTTGATAAATTCCAGGGCACTCATTCCCGGCAACCTGTAATCCATTAATATTACCTGGTAATTCCATTTTTCAGGTTCTGTTTCTTTTTCTGGTAATATTTTCAAAGCAGCTTCCCCTGTAGGAACATTTTTCGTTCTAATGTAAGGTGCGTAACGGCTCAAATAACGGTTTGTCAAATCAACATCCGCAATATTGTGTTCTATGTGAAGAACATGGATTATACATGATTCCCTTTTTTGAATGCTCTTATGGTTATCGATGGCAAATTCAACCAGTTGTGGAATTTTGGAAACATATCCCGATTGTTTCACCATATAATCGTCGGCGCCGGCTTTAAGCGCAGCAGTTGCAATTTCCTCGTCGCCAGAACCGGTGAGCATGGCCACCGCCATGTCCAATTGTTTTTGCCTGATTTCCATTAAAATATTCATCCCGTTTCCGTCGGGGAGTTCCATATCAAGCAAAGCAATATCAAAATTTTGCTGTGCAGAGAGAGATTCCCTGGCTTCCTGAAGTGTTGTAACATGTTCAACTTCGCAGTCAGGGAGGCTTTTTTTCAATGCGCGCAGTGTTAGTCCCGCATCGGATTGGTTGTCTTCAAGCAATAATATTTTCATAATCTTATATTTTATTCACCATCTGCCCGGTTTAACACCCTCCAGTAAAGGTCGATTTGTTTGGCCACGTCCAGAAATTTTTCAAAATCAACCGGTTTTACAATATACGAATTTGCGCCAAGCTGGTATGCTGTGTGTATATCGGAATGTTCAGAAGAGGTGGTAAGCACCACCACCGGAATGGTTTTAAACTGTTGATGGTTCTTTAAAACTTTTAACACTTCCAGCCCGTTTACTTTGGGCATTTTTAAATCGAGTAATATAACCACGGGCCGGGGTTCTCCCTTTTCCCATTTTTCAATAAATGTCAACGCCTCTTCCCCATCGCGGGCTATCAGTATGGGATTATCGAGTTTTTGCGATTTGAATGCCCGTAGGGTGAGGTCCAAATCCAGCGGATTGTCTTCAACCAGTAAAATGGGTTGGTTGCGGTTTAATTTATTCATATCGATTTGTTTTTTTGAATTTCAATAAAAAAAACTGAGCCTTTTCCCGGAACACTTTCAGCATGGGTTTTTCCGTTCATTCGTTGTGCTGCTTTTGCCACCATGGCCAGCCCGATACCTGTGCCTGGAAAATCTTCGGCACGGTGCAGGCGCTGAAATATTTCAAAAATCCGGTCGTGATATTTCATATCAAAACCAACTCCGTTGTCTTTTACAGCAATAATCCAGTTTTCAGGATTTTCGCTAAAATTTATTTCCAGTTTGGGATTTGGTTTTTCACGGGTAAATTTAATGGCATTTTCAATAAAATTCCGAAGAATAATGGTAAGCCCGGTGGAATCGGTAAAAATTTCCACATCAGGAATGTTTATAACAACTTCAAACCGGCCTTTTTTTATTTCATCACCGAAATTTGAAACCAGCTTTTCGGTAAATGATTTCAGAGCTATCTTTTCCTGTTTGAAATGGCTGCGTTCGAGACGTGAATAACTAAGCAAATCTTCAATAAGAAGGTTCATCTGAAGTGTGGAGCTGCGAATGGTTTTTATGAAATGGGAAGCTTCTTCATTCAGGCTATCGCCATATTCATCGAGCAGTAGTTTGCTGTAGCCATCAATGCCCCGCAAAGGCGCTTTCAGGTCGTGCGATACTGAGTAGGTAAAGGTTTCCAGTTCCTTATTCACTGCATGTAATTGCTGCGTACGACGTTTTACACGGTCTTCCAGTTCGGTATAAAGCTGAATGTTTTCGATAGCCCGCGCTGCAGCATCGGCCAGGGTTTGCAGCAACTGCATTTCAATTTCGGTGGGTGTGTAGGTTTCTTTCCAGTAATTTCCGATAGCTCCAATTGGTTCACTGATATTTATCGGGACCATAGCCAGGCTTTTTACAAAAGTGGGGCGGTAAACGTCTTTCGGAATCCGTTCATCGCCAAACACATCTTCAATAACAACTGATTTTTTGTTTTCCATTACCCAGCCGCTTATACAGGAATGCATGGGAAATTTTTTCCCTTTCCACAGGGGTTGAATGGCATCCTCGTTCACATAGAAGCAGTTGTCGTTTTCCCTGAAAACCAGCGTGGCCCCATCGGCGCCAATAAGTTTACGAGCTGACTTTGCAACAATATCCTGCACCGTATCGAGTGCTGTTGCCGCTGCCAGTTGCTGAACGGAGCCAATCAGGATTTCGAGGCGCTGGTTTAGTTTTATAATTTCCAGTTCCTTTTTCTTTTGTTCGCTTATAACTTCCAAATAAAGTATAATCCCACCGATTAAACCATCAGCTTCGTACCACGGTCGGCACTCCCAGCGGGTCCAGTCGAAGGTGCCATCAATTCTATGAAACATATCTTCATCAGCTCTTGAAACAATGCCCTGTAAGGCCTTTTGGTGTATTTTTTTCCATTTTTCAGGAATTTCAGGAAAAACCTCATAATGTTGTTTCCCAATAATATTCTTGTCTTTTACCCTGTATTCACTTAAAAAGCGCTGGCTTACATATAAATATCTCAGATTTGTGTCGAGAACAGCAACGGATGTCTGATTATGCTCGATTATGTATTTCATTAAATCATGGGAATGAGAAAGGGCTTCTTCTGCCTTTTTTCGTTCTGTAATATCCACAAAGGTTACTGCACATTGTTTCGGACCAGCTTTATAAGCAGAAACAGCATAATAATATCCTAATAGTTCTGAACCTTGTTCGAATTGGATTGCTTTTCCAGAGAGGGCAACTTTGGTGTAGGTGCCAATCCAGTCGGCTTCATCCTGCTCAATTCCTGGCAATACCTTTGTAAGATTTCTTCCCTCTGCATCCTTTAAATTTAAACCAGTTGTTGCTTCAAACCCTTGATTTGCTGCAACTATCCTAAGGTCAACCGGCATATCTTGCTTATTTTGAACAACTTCAAAAAGTACAAAACCGGAATTCATATTTTCAAAAAGCGTACGATACTGTTCTTCACTTTCTCGTAGGGCTACTTCTGCTTTTTTGCGTTCAGTTATATTTTGAGCCAGTACCGCAATATCTTCTTCCATAGGCACAATAACGAGGCGCAGCCAGGTGGGCTCCGAAACAACCTCTCCCACATATACCTCTTCCAGGATTTTTGGTTTTCCTGAATTCGCTACATCAATGTAGGCTTCAAATATAGCGGTATCTTTATGAGTAGGGAAAAGGTCGAGCAGCCGTTTGCCTTTTACCTCTTCGGGATTAGTACCGTTAATACGTGCGATGGTCTGGTTCTCGTACACCCAGGTAAAATCAATGATTTCATTTTTCTCGTTTCGCAACGGATGGAGTATGGTGAAACCATCGGGAGAAAAATCCTGTGCCACCCTGAACCGTTCTTCGCTTTTGCGAAGGGTTTCTTCGGCCTTTTTACGTTCGCTAATATCCTCTACACTTGACCAGATATATCTTTTATTATTCTTTTTAAATATTAATCCCTGCAACCGAACAGGCACCAAATGACCTTGTTTATGAATATATTCCTTCTCATACGGTCCGTATCGCCCTGTTTTTTCCAGCAGCTCAAGTTGCTTTCTTTCCTGTTCAGCATATTTTTCAGGGGTAATGTCCCAATAGGATAATATTTTAACATTTTCAATCGAACGGCCAACTATAGCTGCAAAAGCAGGATTAACATCAATCAATTTGCCATCCATGCTCGTTAAGGCCAAACCTATGGGGGATTGTTCAAACAAGGTACGGTTATAATTCTGACTTTCTTTTAAGGCTTCTTCGGCCTCCACCTGTTCGCTAACATCGTGAATAATCGAGTGTAGATAATCCTTTCCGTCAATTTCCACCTTGCCGCTGTAAATTTCCACATCGCGCACTTCGCCACTTGCCAACCGGTGTTTAAAACGGAAATAGATTCGTTCGCTTTTCCGGGCTTTCTCCATTTCGGCTGCAATTTCAGATGGAGAAAGCGTGTTGATGTCGTCAACGCACATCGTTTCGATTTTGCTGCGTTTCCATCCGTAAAATTTTTCGGCAGCTTTGTTGGCGGCAACAATCAGCCGTGTTTCCGGGTCGATGAGCAGCATTACGGCCAGGCTGTTTTCAAAAATAATACGGAATCGCTGTTCGCTTTTTTGGAGGGCTTCTTCGGCCTGTTTTTTCTCAGTAACATCCTGCACTGTCGAAATCATAAGGTTTTGCTCAAATAGCGGAATGTTTTGGGCATTTATAATTCTTTTTTCCCCGGATTGTTTTGTTATTTCAATATCTTCCCAGTGCATTCTTGAAGAGTCTCCCGAATCAATGTCTTTCATAATCCGGCGCTGAATCTCTGCCCGGTATTTTTCATCCGGATAAACCTTTTTAAAAAAATTGGAAATGTCAACCAAGTCATCCTTTGGCCATCCATAAATGTTTACAAACTCATTATTTATATACGTTGCAGTTCCTTCTTCAAATTTATTCACTGCCACACCAAGCGGAATTTTGTCCAATACGGTTTCAATAAACTTGTTGCGTTCCAAGAGTTCGAAGCTTAACTTGTTTTTTTCCGCTGATAAGTTTCGTAATACTGTTTTTTGTTCTTCCAGTTGATTAATATATTTTACTTTTTTGTTTATCTCCCTGTAAATTAAGACAAAAAGCAACACGGAAGTTAAAAAGACAAAACCAAGACCTTTGTACGACTGGATTTCGTTGAGACGCTCTACAGATGCAGAATCTCCTATAATCTGCAAAATCAATCTGTCAGAAAAAACAATGTAGATTGAACTTACAATAAGAAAGATGAGGGAAATTTTAAGCGCACTATACAGTTTAGATTTCATACTGCCAGATTAAGTTTAGAATCAGTTTTTACCGTTTTATTTTGGCCGGTTTTGCCAGTTGTTATGCTGATTTTTTGTCGATTTTAAATCCAAGCTGGCTCGCATTTCGTTAAATTTGGCAACAGGTTCACCTAATGTGATAAACAGTGATTTTCATTTGTTGTAATCCCTCATGTAAAAAATAAAAGCCTGCATTTGTTTTTGTTAATCTTTCTTTACGAAATTACTAAAAATAAAGTTTGTTGTACAGTCTTTTTCAGCATTGGCTAGTAGAGTAGAGCCTGATAGCTCATTCAAAATTTGCACTTATAAATGTACGCATTCTGGATAAACTATCAGTGCCCCCTGCATCAAACCGTACGTGAACTATTCGCTCATACGGCTTACCGATAGAGTTCTTCCTGTAGCTTTCGCA
>NZ_JBNPXV010000030.1:0-7648 GCF_050433125.1 Roseimarinus sediminis
TCTTTAAGTACATAGCACCGTAGCGGGATGGATGTAGTTCAACCGAAACTCCTCACTGGGCGCTGCGCGCCGCTCAGAGTTCTATTTATTAGGTGTTGTTGTTTCTTTAGTTCCTCAATTTCGGGTGAATATTAGTCAAATCTTTAATCAAATATTCTAATGGGTTACGCTTTTCTTTCGAGATTTTTCTATTGTCAGCATTTATTACAATTACCAAATCTAAATCTGGAACTACATTTATGATTTGTCCGCCATTTCCTGGGATAAACCAAGAATTAAATCCGTATTCGGTTTTCACCATTTGCCATTGACAGCAACTATATAAAGGATGTCTTATTTCAATATATGGCTCAAATATTTCGTCCATCCATTCTGACGAAACAATTTGTTTGTCATTCCATTTCCCTTTATTCAAATGGAGCAATCCATATTTCGCAATATCTCTTGATTTTAGTTTTAGTCCACCACCAACATCATAAATTCCATTTTTGGAAAACCAATTGTAATCTTTTATTCCAAGAGGTTTGAAAAGATTATCTTCCGTATATTCTGCAATGTTTTGTCCCGTTGATTTTTTAATTACTTCACCAATAATAATATTGTTTGGTCCACTATAAGCATATTTGGTTCCAGGCATAGCTTCCATAGGCAACTCAATTGATGCTTTAAACAAATTGTCTACCTTATCCATTTTATAGCCCATATTATTAGGGTCATCAACAGGTAATGAAACTTCGTCCCATTCAAATCCAGATGTGTTGGTCAGTAGATGCTTAATTGTTATTTTATCTTTGAGAGTGTCGTTTGATTGAGATAAATATTCTGGAAAGAAATCAAGCATTTTTTCATTTTCATCTTTAATCTTGCCTTGTTCTATTGCAATACCTGTCATAATTACACTAAAACTTTTTGTTGTAGATGCTAGAAAATGAGGTTGAGACCCATTCCAGCCATTATAATATTGCTCTACTACAAGTTCATTTTTGTGAATAACCAGAACACTATGCAAATTGCCGTAAACTCCATTGCAAATATCTCTATTCACATTTTCAAAAGCTTCTAGGTTCAGATGGTGTTTTTCCAGTGTAGAAACTTTCAAACCATCATTTTTATCAATAGGTTTCACATAACTGCATTCATTACTGTTATTACAGCCCGATAAAAAAACAAGGATTATAACAAATCGTAATATATTTTTCATAATTATTCAGTATTAGATATTAGTGAAGTATGAAGCCAAGAAGCTATTCTTTTACCTTTTTTAAACATATCATTATTTCTGCCTTTCATCAATAAAATATTTTTATCAGGCTTATTCAAATAGAGTTTGTAAATCTCATTCGTTGCTGTTCGGCTAATGGAAAGCACAGCCATTGTTTGTGATTCTTTTGATTTTACAATCTGAATACAGCTTGGTTGGTTTATATTTTCCCATTCGCCCTTTTTTGTAAAAACAATCCCAGTGTATTTTCTAAGTAATTTCTTCTCTGTATCAATGGTGATAACAGACTTGAAGAAAATCAAAATCACGGATAGCAAAAAGAAGACGAATGCATGGTATGTTGTGCGAGATTTGATTACTGAGCGATTTCCTATAAAGTTACACTAACTTCTTTTACGAGCTACAAACGTTTACAAACTGCAAAAACAAGTATGCACAACACGCATTGTTGGTAATTGTAAATTGTTAATTATGTGCATTATAAAGTTCTTTTACTTCGGCTTCACTAATTACTCTTTGGTATAACCTAAATTCATCAAGCTTACCATCAAAAGAAAAGATATCATTCCCGATTTGTAATATTTCAGCACTATCAAGAAAGGGGACTAAATCATCTCGTTGCGCTATTTGGATTCCATTCTTATAAAAAGTCAACTTACCAATTGACTGGTCTGCAACAATAACAACATGATTCCACTGGTTTAAATGAATTGAATCATTTACCAAATAGACAAATCGCCCAATATTATAAATTTCAAATCCCCACTGGTCGAGATATCTACCCACCGTAGTATTCCAATGTGGCCCTTTATTACCGAGTTTCATACTAATGGCCCAAGAATCTGCATTTCTGAGTTGATTTGGGTAAATCCAACATGATATTGAGACCGATTTCTTTGGGTCATATTCTGGACTGTGATTAATTCTAATTTTTCCTTGACTTGAAGTCATGCTCACAGCAGTAGAAGGAAGGTTATCAACGCCATAAACATATTCTATATCATTGATTTCAGCTCCTTTATGTTTGAATGTTGCATTGCTTGTGGAATCTAATTTTAGATTGTATAATAAGCCCCGTTCAAGTTCAATGTTATTTGTGTAATTATTAACATATTCATAATTCTTTTTTGATTTTGAAAGTAAGGAACGAACATTATCAGATTCCTTTGTTTTGCCAATAGATTGTAAGTATCTTATCACATTTAATATCTCAGTATCATCACTGAAATAACCATTCTTATTTTGGTATGAAGCAAGCATCCCCTCAGAGAAAAAAGCTTCATTATCAATATTCTCAAGTATTTTTTGCCCAATTGATTTTGGAGCTCTTTCTAAATCAAGATAGTCGTACCCATATTTTGCAATTAACAAATCTCTTTGTGAGAATTTATTATCAAAATCAGAATAATCAGCAAGAGGTTGGCGCACCTTTAGGTCATCAAAATTCTCAGGAAGAAAGTCAATTATTGTTTTCAAAAATGCTAGTTCTCTATCGATATCATTATAATACTTGTATTCCCAATTTGAATTACCAACAAGAGCTCTTTTGACAACTCGTGCTAATTTATAGGTCTTATCAACTTTGTATTCTTGTTCATAACCACAACTTATTTGCAGGTTGAAATCAAGTTTATTACCATCATCAACAAAACTTTCAAAATCATATAGGTAATCATCTATAGTAAAAAATGGACTCGAAAGTATGTAGGAATTAAAAGTATTACCCTTTGATATTAAACCATATAAAGATAATTGGGCATAAATTGAATTAGCAATAATAATTTTATATGGTGATGTCTTATAATTATTTTCAAGAAAAGAACTAAGCTCAAGGTCTATGAAATCGAAATAGGTTTTACTCTCATTTTTATCCAGAAAAAATCTACTATCAGGTGTAAGTCCTACGACAATACAATCGGGGATTTCTTTGGATTTTGCTAATTGCCTTACAACTCCAGTGGTTGTATGAAAATACTGTTCTCCATTTAGTAAATAGATTACTGGATAAATTAAATCACTTTTATTGTAATCTTGTGGGACGAATAACTGAAATTCCACCGAATCACCGATAATATCAGATTTAATTTTTATTCTTTCTCCAATTACTATTTCATACCGAACTTGTCCGAAAACAGAAAAATAAAAAAAGAGTGAAAATGTGAAAATAAAGATCGTTCTTGACATTGTTGTGTTGGTTTGTTGTTATGTTTGATAATGTAAGTCTTTTTTAATTTTATTGTGCAGATTTTCTGTCATGTAATGTTGTATCTAAATTATACATTCTCGAATCTTATTTGATTGTTGAAACAATATCACAAATTAAAGACTCGATTGATTTGTAATCTCTAATTTTATACCTGGTTGTGACAATAGTAATGTCTTCACTTGGAATATTAATTATGAAAACACCATTCAAGTCGCTTGCTATATAAACATCTTTATTGTGTATTGTTCCTGTTATCCAAGAATATCCGACACCATTTATAAGAAAGTCCTTGTTTACCTGTAAAGTAATTTCAATATGCCTAGTAAGAGATTTATCAATCCATTTTTTTGAAAGAATTTGCTTACCATTCAGTTTCCCGTTTGACAAATATAAATCTCCAAATCTGGCTATATCCCTTGATGTAAGGTATAATGTATTACTTCCCCTATAAATTCCCCCGGGACTCTGAAACCAGTTAATAATTCTAATTCCTAAAGGCTTACAAAGATATTCTTCTGCATATTTTTTAGTGCTTTTTCCCGACACCTCTGTAATTATTCCGGATAAAAGATGACCGGTTTGCTGTTGAAAATACTGAATACCCTTTTTATTATTTCTTGGTCTTTTTAGAGTTGATTTAATCCAGTTAAAACTATTAAAACTGCTTTCGTTCTCATTGCCATTTAACCAAGCTTGATTTGTCAGTAAGTTTTCAATGGTAATATTTTTCTTATCCGATATATATTTTTGGTTTCTATAAGCAGGAAAATAGTTAATCATTTTATCTTTTTCACTTCCAATTATCCCTTGGTCAATTGCAATTCCAATTAAAGAAGATATAACTGTTTGTGTCATACTAAAGATATTAAAAGCATCAAATTGATTACAACCATGGAAATACTGTTCAACGATGAGTTTTTTGTCTTTTACCACTAGAACAGATTGTAGATTCTTAATGCTTTTAGCATTAGCTAGTATGTAAGATAATCTTTCTGTATTAAAATCATCTTCTTTTGGTTCTGCTGTCTGCCATGAATATGAAGTATAATTATTATTAACACGTATAAATTCTTTATCATGATTTGGCCAGTGAAAAACACGAAATAAAAAAAGCATTATTATTACATAACCAGTTAAATAAAAAGAACATAATAACAGCATTTTCCTCTTATTTTGATTTTTAAAAATTAGAATCGCACTTACTATCAGTAGTAGGATAAAAGATAAATAGGGGGATAAATGTTTCCCGCCCAATAAATAAATTTTTAATACAATTACCAGGACAATTAATTCTGAGACAAGCAATGAAAATAATATGTGAACCTTCTTCATTATTAAAATATTAATAGTTAGTATAAACGTTTGTTTATTATTGGTTATTTTTTTCTAACCTAATATAGTAAGGATAAGCGTAATATTCTCTGTCTGCTGCTGCCAATGCCACAATCTGTCCCGAAAGAACATTGTCATTCTTAATTAATTTCAGAGATAAAAACTGGCTAAACTCATGTCTTATATCATTTGAAGGTAAATCACCAGGAAACATGCCAATAAAAGATTTTTGATTTACTAATCCATTCAGCAAGAAAGTTTTATTGGGTATTGGATTGTTTTGCGTAAAATAAGACCTATATGTATAATCTAAATAGTTAATTATAATATTTCTGTCTGAGTTGAAGTTCAATGTGCATGGAATACTATCCTGACCAACCTTAATAAATCCAGCCCATTCCCCAATAAGAGTTGAATCCTTGGTGTATGGAGTGTAATTAGCTATTTCGCTGATTGGTGAAGGATTGTAATCAGGCATAACTACTTTGTTTAGTTGATTGGTAATTTTCTGACAATATGACTTATTAAATGTGTTGATAATTACTGCAATCGCAATATTCTCTTCGGGAATTAGTTTTAGCATAGAACTTACTCCCATCATACCGCCTTCGTGCCAAACTATTTTATAGCCATTATCATCATTTTTAAAGTACCACCCTAATCCATAATAAGTTGAATCATAATAGTGATACAATGTGTTTTTATTGATGTAACTGTGCATCATTTCTAGCTCTTCTGAGCTTAAAAGTTTTTCGTAATTATCAGATTTAAGATGAAACAAACCGAATAGTATCAAATCATGAATGCTCGAATAAATGTTTCCTGCTCCTATTGTATTATTTATTATTTCAGGTAACAGATGCATGTTGGCATCGTATTTTTGAGCGATGTGTTTATTTCTCTTTTTCGGCTTACCAATAAATGTATTTTCAAGGCCAAGAGGTATAAATAATTCTTTCATCATGAACTCGGAATAAATGGTTTTTCCTTGTTTCTCAATTATGTAACCAAGCAGTCCGTATCCTAGGTTTGAATATTCACAAATTTGACCTGACTGATGAAAAAGTGTTCCGTACTTATTAAAGGCCATCCTGAAATCGTCAGATTCTGTATTTTCATCAGAATAGCTCAATTGAAAATAATTTCCTAATCCTGATGTATGATTTAACAAATCAATAATCCTGACCTCTGAAGAATTAACTTCTGCAACTTTAAATTTTAGCGGAGGAATATATTGATCTGCAGACATTTCAATGTCAATTTTTCCCATGTGGTCCAAAAGCATTATACCTGTCGCTGTGAAGGGCTTCGACAAGGATGCAATTTCGTATGATGTAGAAGTTGTAGCTTTAACCTGTTTTTTTATATCAGCATACCCAAAAGCCTTTTCATAGATAATCTTCCCGTCTTTTGCAACTGCAACTACTACTGAAGGGATTACTTTATTATCTATAGCATTCTCAATTTCTACTTCGACCGGTGAAAAATCAAATTCCGCAGAGTCCTGACCATGCATGCACATCGGCAAAATAAACGTGAGAGAAAATAAAACAAATGATTTCATAATTATTATGTGTTTAAAATTGTATGGCTACAAAGCACAGAAATTATGAAACATGAATCGTCCGAAAACCTGATTTTGGACTTTTTTAAAGTATCAGATAGTTAATTCAGAGAAATATTCTCTTGGTGTTTTATTAGTTTGTTTCCGGAAAATGCTATTAAACGATGATTTAGATGAAAAACCGCTTTCATAAGCATGGGCCAGGAATGTAAATTGTTTTTTATTATCGGCTTTTATTCTTTCGATAAACTCATTTACCCTGTATGTATTAATAAATTCATGAAAGTTCACTTGCAGACATTGATTTATAGCAGCAGATAATTCTTTTTCTCTGACACCTATCTTTTCTGAAAGCATTTTTAAACTTAAATCCTGAATTAAATAATACTTTTCACGCTGCATTTTACTTTTTAATAATTCCGCAATCTTCTGAAGTTCTGCATTATCTTTTTTCGGTGAACTATTTGTAGTTTTTGTAAAATTTCCGAACCCCTCTATACCTCTGTACGAGTATGTATAACTCTTAAAACCAATCCATAATGAAATTAAAGTAAGAATAATATACATCTGGGAATAATAATACCGAACATAAACCCCAGAAAATATTAGAATATCTGACAGAAGCAAAATGAACCATAAAAACCAAAATGAAGCAAAACAAATAATAGGTATTTGTATCCATTTAAGTGATATGCCGGACGTGTAGGAGAAGTTATTGTATAGCCACTTATTATATTTAAAAAGTTCATAAACAGATAAAAACATGAAAATGGTAGAATATGCAAAGCCTGTCCATTGCTCCACCATAAATATCTGCTGCAAAACATTCATGTTATCGGAACCCAATTGCATGATTCCGTCCCTGTAATAAGATGTTCTATAGTAGATGAACTCTAAAAATGCAGGTAGCAGGATAAGGAAATTATTTAATCTCAAGTTGGAATTTGTCCTAGTAACATTTCTGGTATATAGATATAAAGCGGGTCCAAGCCCGAACAAAGGCTCAAATCTCAAATAGGGCAAATATTCTGCTAATTGTTCCCGAAAGAATCCATGGAAAAGTGAAAAACTAAGTGTAGTTAATCCAAATAGAAATAAAACAAGACCGAGCATTGCATTGCTTTGCCTGTTCTCTTTCTTCAGAAACAGCAGGATGCTTAGAATTAATGTTTGTATTGAAAGCAGGCTAATTATGGTAATCTTTATCATTTTTTATTTTTCAATAACACCGTAGAGTAGAGCCTGATAGCTTACTCAAAATTAGTACCGATAAATGTACGTATTCTGGATAAACTATCAGTGCCCCCTGCATCAAACCGTACGT
>NZ_JBNPXV010000031.1:0-5437 GCF_050433125.1 Roseimarinus sediminis
GAAGAGTAAAGGAAAAAGAAGTTCATTGAGATATTGAAAAAAGAACAAGTCAAGCACTAAAAAATTGGAAACAAATTCCATTGAGATTTATCACGAGCGAAGGATATTAAACGATTTATAATTACAACGAAGAGTTTGATCCTGGCTCAGGATGAACGCTAGCGGGAGGCTTAACACATGCAAGTCGAACGGTAAGGTCCCTTCGGGGATACACGAGTGGCGCACGGGTGAGTAACGCGTATGCAACCTACCTTTTACAGGGGAATAGCCCAGAGAAATTTGGATTAATGTCCCATGGTTCTGTAATGTCGCATGGCATAACAGATAAAGTTACGGCGGTAAAAGATGGGCATGCGTGACATTAGCTAGTTGGCGGGGTAACGGCCCACCAAGGCTACGATGTCTAGGGGTTCTGAGAGGATGATCCCCCACACTGGTACTGAGACACGGACCAGACTCCTACGGGAGGCAGCAGTGAGGAATATTGGTCAATGGGCGCAAGCCTGAACCAGCCATCCCGCGTGAAGGACGACTGCCCTATGGGTTGTAAACTTCTTTTCTGTTCCAAGAACGTATTCTACGTGTAGGATAGTGACGGTAGAACAGGAATAAGCATCGGCTAACTCCGTGCCAGCAGCCGCGGTAATACGGAGGATGCGAGCGTTATCCGGATTCATTGGGTTTAAAGGGTGCGTAGGCGGCTTTTTAAGTTAGTGGTGAAATCCTGCGGCTCAACCGTAGAACTGCCATTAAAACTGAAGAGCTTGAATACACTTGAGGTAGGCGGAATGAGTAGTGTAGCGGTGAAATGCTTAGATATTACTCAGAACACCAATTGCGAAGGCAGCTTACCAAAGTGATATTGACGCTGAGGCACGAAAGCGTGGGGAGCGAACAGGATTAGATACCCTGGTAGTCCACGCCGTAAACGATGTTCACTCGCTGTTTGCGATATACAGTAAGCGGCCAAGCGAAAGCATTAAGTGAACCACCTGGGGAGTACGTCGGCAACGGTGAAACTCAAAGGAATTGACGGGGGCCCGCACAAGCGGAGGAACATGTGGTTTAATTCGATGATACGCGAGGAACCTTACCTGGGCTTAAATGTAGATTGCATGAGGTGGAAACACCCTTCCCTTCGGGGCTATTTACAAGGTGCTGCATGGTTGTCGTCAGCTCGTGCCGTGAGGTGTCGGGTTAAGTCCCATAACGAGCGCAACCCCTATCGTTAGTTGCCATCAGGTTAAGCTGGGAACTCTAACGAGACTGCCACCGTAAGGTGAGAGGAAGGTGGGGATGACGTCAAATCAGCACGGCCCTTATGTCCAGGGCTACACACGTGTTACAATGGCAGGTACAAAGGGCAGCTACACCGCGAGGTGATGCTAATCTCTAAAGCCTGTCTCAGTTCGGATCGAAGTCTGCAACCCGACTTCGTGAAGTTGGATTCGCTAGTAATCGGATATCAGCCATGATCCGGTGAATACGTTCCCGGGCCTTGTACACACCGCCCGTCAAACCATGGAAGCTGGGGGGACCTGAAGTCTGTCACCGCAAGGAGCGGCCTAGGGTAAAACCGGTAACTGGGGTTAAGTCGTAACAAGGTAGCCGTACCGGAAGGTGTGGCTGGAACACCTCCTTTCTGGAGCTGTGATCAATCGAGGGATTTGGTTAAAATTTGGAAGTGTTTGTCTGTTCTTTTTTTTAAAATATAAAGCAAGGATTGAAGTTTAAGAAAAAGACCAAAGACATTAGACTGAAGACAGAAGACTGAAATCAAAAAAAACATTCTAAAGTCTTAAATCTAATATCTTAAATCTTAAATCTACAAATGACAGTCCTGTAGCTCAGTTGGTTAGAGCACTACACTGATAATGTAGGGGTCCGCAGTTCAAATCTGCGCAGGACTACAGTTAAATTGTGAATTGTAAATTATAAATTGTGAATTAACAATTAAACATTTAACAATCACCTTAAATTATCGGGGGATTAGCTCAGTTGGCTAGAGCACCTGCCTTGCACGCAGGGGGTCGTCGGTTCGAATCCGACATTCTCCACCACAGCAAATAGAAGCTGAAAGCGGGAAGAATAAAATCGACTACGTTCACAAAAATTGAAATGATGAAGCTGATAAAGGATGAAAAAGCACCTTTAGAAGCAAAAGTTAACGATGGTTCGGCCGCAAGCGGTCTCAGGTTCGATTCCTGTAGTAACTACATTACCTGAGTATCCAGCAATGGTTACAATGGTTGACGATCTTTGACATATTGAAAACAAGAACACAACAGAATAAAAGCTTTAGGATATTTAAATAATATCTACTTATTAATTATAAGGCGAAAAAAAGTAAATAAGGGCGTACGGTGAATGCCTAGGCTCTCAGAGGCGAAGAAGGACGTGATAAGCTGCGATAAGCTGCGGGGATTGGCAAATACGAATTGATCCGCAGGTTTCCGAATGGGACAACCCATCCCGAGTAATCGGGATATTCAGAGTAATCTGAAGGCAAACCCGCTGAACTGAAACATCTAAGTAAGCGGAGGAAGAGAAAACAATAGTGATTCCCTAAGTAGTGGCGATCGAAAGGGGAATAGCCCAAACCAATGTTGTTTAGGCAATGTTGGGGTTGTAGGACCACGATATTTTAACCAAAGTAAAGTAGAACGATCTGGAAAGATCGGCCATAGCGGGTGATAGCCCCGTATACGCAAGCGATGGAGCGATAGTGGTATCCTGAGTAAAGCGGGACACGAGAAATCCTGTTTGAATCTGCCAGGACCATCTGGTAAGGCTAAATACTACTGAGAGACCGATAGTGAACTAGTACCGTGAGGGAAAGGTGAAAAGCACCCCGAACAGGGGAGTGAAATAGTACCTGAAACCGTGCGCTTACAAGCGGTTGGAGTTCCGGTTTACCGGAATGACAGCGTGCCTTTTGCATAATGAGCCTACGAGTTAGTCGTCATTGGCTAGGTTAAGTCTTTAAGAGACGGAGCCGAAGCGAAAGCGAGTCTGAATAGGGCGCTTTAGTCAATGGCGCTAGACGCGAAACCTTGTGATCTACCCATGGGCAGGTTGAAGTTTTGGTAACACAAAATGGAGGACCGAACCAGGAGACGTTGAAAAGTCTTTGGATGACCTGTGGGTGGGGGTGAAAGGCCAATCAAACTGGGAAATAGCTCGTACTCCCCGAAATGCATTTAGGTGCAGCCTTGTGATAGTTTTGCAGAGGTAGAGCTACTGATTGGATGCGAGGGCTTCGCCGCCTATCAATTCCAGACAAACTCCGAATGCTGCAAAATGTTTCACAGGAGTGAGGGCATGGGTGCTAAGGTCCATGTCCGAAAGGGAAAGAACCCGGACTATCAGCTAAGGTCCCCAAGTGTGTGCTGAGTTGAAAAAACGAGGTCTGATTGCATAGACAGCTAGGATGTTGGCTTGGAAGCAGCCATTCATTTAAAGAGTGCGTAACAGCTCACTAGTCGAGCGATCGGGCATGGATAATAATCGGGCATAAGCACGCCACCGAAGCTATAGGTTTCTGCTTTAGAGCAGAAGCGGTAGGGGAGCATTCCAGCGGTGTTGAAGCTGTAACGTGAGTTATGGTGGAGCTTCTGGAAAAGCAAATGTAGGCATAAGTAACGATAAAGCGGGTGAGAAACCCGCTCGCCGAAAAGCTAAGGTTTCCTGATCAACGCTAATCGGATCAGGGTTAGTCGGGACCTAAGGCCAACCCGAAAGGGGTCGTCGATGGACAGAAGGTTAATATTCCTTCACCGGTTATACAACGAAAGTGACGGAGTCTCCAGACTTCTACGTGCTGACGGAATAGCACGTTGAGCCTAGTCTTCGGACGAAGCGAAGAGGAGTAAAGGCTTCCAAGAAAAGCGAGTATAACAGCCCGTACCGTAAACCGACACAGGTAGCTGAGGAGAGAATCCTAAGGCGCTCGAGTGATTCATGGCTAAGGAACTAGGCAAAATAACCCCGTAACTTCGGGAGAAGGGGAGCCAGCAGCAATGCTGGCCGCAGAGAAATGGCGCATGCGACTGTTTATCAAAAACACAGGGCTATGCTAAATCGCAAGATGACGTATATGGCCTGACACCTGCCCGGTGCCGGAAGGTTAAGAGGGGGAGTTATCTTCGGAGAAGCTCTGAATTGAAGCCCCGGTAAACGGCGGCCGTAACTATAACGGTCCTAAGGTAGCGAAATTCCTTGTCGGGTAAGTTCCGACCTGCACGAATGGTGTAACGATGTGCGCACTGTCTCGGCCATGAGCTCGGTGAAATTGTAGTAGCGGTGAAGATGCCGCTTACCCGCAACGGGACGGAAAGACCCCGTGAACCTTTACTGCAGCTTCACATTGATTCTGGGTAAGTAATGTGTAGGATAGGACGGAGACTATGAAGCGGGCTCGCCAGGGCTTGTGGAGTCATCCTTGAAATACGTCCCTTTGCTTATCTGGAACCTAATTCCGGTTAACCGGAAGACAGTGTGTGGTGGGTAGTTTGACTGGGGTGGTCGCCTCCAAAAGCGTAACGGAGGCTTCTAAAGGTACCCTCAAGGCGATTGGTAACCGCCTGCAGAGTGTAATGGCACAAGGGTGCTTGACTGTGAGACCGACAAGTCGATCAGGTAGGAAACTAGAGCATAGTGATCCGGTGGTTCCGAATGGAAGGGCCATCGCTCAAAGGATAAAAGGTACTCCGGGGATAACAGGCTGATCGCTCCCAAGAGCTCATATCGACGGAGCGGTTTGGCACCTCGATGTCGGCTCGTCACATCCTGGGGCTGGAGAAGGTCCCAAGGGTTGGGCTGTTCGCCCATTAAAGTGGCACGCGAGCTGGGTTCAGAACGTCGTGAGACAGTTCGGTCCCTATCTGTTGTGGGCGTTGGAGATTTGAGAGGACCTGCTACTAGTACGAGAGGACCGTGGTGGACATACCTCTGGTGGACCTGTTGTGGCGCCAGCTGCATCGCAGGGTAGCTATGTGTGGAACAGATAAGCGCTGAAAGCATCTAAGCGCGAAGCTGGCCTCAAGATGAGATCTCCTTTAAGGGTCGTGAGAGACTATCACGTTGATAGGCTGTAGGTGTAAAGGCAGTAATGTCATAGCCGAACAGTACTAATTACCCGTAGCTTTTTTCGCAGTTCTAAAGCTTATATTTTGAAGTGAACTTGTTTTCAATGTGTCAAACAATATTGGAATAGACAATAGATAAGACGAAAGATTAAAGACAATAGATAAAAGACGATAGAAAGTCGATTATCGAGGGTCAGCAATCAAAAGTCAGAGATCTAAAATCTAATACCACAAGATTTAGGTGGTTTTAGCGTCGGGGTCCCACCTCTTCCCATACCGAACAGAGAAGTTAAGCCCGACAGCGCCGATGGTACTGCAGCAATGTGGGAGAGTAGGTCGCCGCCAACTTA
>NZ_JBNPXV010000032.1:0-4073 GCF_050433125.1 Roseimarinus sediminis
TATGGTATTAAGATACAAAATATGAAGCTCATTAAAGAATGTATTCCATTCTATTTATCAACATAGTTATCAAGGGTTTTTAGACAGTCTGACGGAAAATTGTATGTTACGTAGGGGATTGCGTGAGATTATCTGTCCGGATACGGACGAGATAATAAGCGGAAATCCGCCGTAAGCATACCGCTGAAACCCCTATGGAATATACAAAATGTTACCGCCTGGTGTTTATTTTAGTCATATTAATTTCAATTTACTAATTATTGTCTGCCCGCCGTGCAGTGGATAGGCAAGCTCTTTGGCTGGTTTTGGTTGTGTGTCGGCTTGTGTGACCTGCCAATGTGCTTGACTAGGAAGCAAGGGAATCATTGCCAATTGGTTTAATTAGTTTTTTATCTATAAATACCAGATTAAATTCTAAATCTTTTGTCGCATTTTGATATGACTCATCGGAATTCTCAAAAGATGCAAATAATAAAATCTGTGCTCCCTCATAACTTGAAAGTTCGGTTAAGAAGCTTCTAAAATGGCTTAATGAAATATCTTGCTGCTTTGGTTCATCAAACATTAACAGATTTGGGTGATTTGTATTAAACTTATTCGAGGTTAAATATAAACTACAAGTGTATGCCCAAATACATCTAATAAAATCACTTGCTGAAGAATCAAATTTTAAATCATAGCTCAAATTTGCATCACCTCCTTTTTGCGCTAATGGTAAATAATTATCTGTTGAGATTGTGATGAAATCATTGGATTTACTTTTATAATCGAAGTCAGATAGTAAACGTTTGAATTGTATCGATAAATAATCAAGTTTTTTTCTGTCGTCCAGTGATAGGAAATCTTTTGGGAGATTTTCTTGGTCTTTTAATAGTTGTTCATGTTCTCGTGAGAGTTGTTTTGCTTCATCTAATAATTCATTGAAATCTTCAAGATATTTTGTGTAAAATTCAATTCGTTTCTTAATATTTAATTTCTTCTCGATCTCCAATTCTGATGGAAGTCTATCATCTGCAATCAACTCTCTTTTTAGCTCACGTAAGGATTGACGTTTATTAGAAAGATTCATTCTAATCCTGTTTATCCGCTCATCTTTCTCTGATATACTAAATTCAAGACCTTCTATATAGACTTTAATCATTTTTATCTGAGCTTCAATAAAAACAATATTATCCTCAATAAGCATTGGATTTTGTTCAATGTCCGATGGCAAAAGAGAATCTTTTATGGGTTGTTCACAAGTTGGACATAAATCATTTGCCATTTTACTATCTAATTCAGCACCGAGCTTTTTTACTTTTTGAGCACCTTTGTTTTTCCTTAAATCTTCTTTCAAAGATTCCAATTGAGCTTCATATCGTTTCAATTTATCTTTATCAAAACCTACCTCTTCAGAAAGTAATTCATAGTTTAATGTAACTGCATTGATACTATCAGTTATTGAATCAATTTTCGCTTCATTTTGCTCAATCCTTTCAGAAACTTTAGGGATTATTCGAGTTTCTAATTCTACTAATCTTTCATTTTGTAATTCAATAAAGTCGGGAATAGAATAATTTTGATTATCCTGTGATAGTAAAATTGAAATTGGATTAGTTTTGTTTAAGATGGTTGGTTTTTGTTCTAAATTGACCAGCTTACCTCCGCCTTTTTCAGCCAGACGAAATAATTGTCTATGAAGTCTATCCCATTTGTCATCTAAAATTCGTTTTGATGTATTTAGATTCTGTCTTATCTGCAAATTTTCGTATACATCTAAGTTAAGCAGGAACTCAATTACTCTAGCCTCTTTATTTGTTAAGCCGTAAAACGGCATGGTTGCGAAGAAATCAGACCAACCTGATTTCTGCTCAATTATAAAGGAAGGTGCAACCTGCTGAATATATATTTTCCTTCTTTCTCCTGCTTTGTTAAACACATACGGCAAGTCCCAACCAAGAAACTTTTCTAAAAATAAGTGAAACCCATAAATATCATCTGATGCTCCGCCTTTATCATGGATAAACATGGGCTGCGAAATAAGACTTTTATTTTGTCCTGTCAATAAGGCTCCTTTATAAACATCAACTAATTGAGGAGCTCTAGACGAACTTATTACACTTCGTCTTACTGTGACAATCTCCTCTTGCTTATTTTCAAATTCTAGTAATATAAAGGATTGGAGTACTCGATGAATTGTGCCCTTCGGATATTCAACAATATCCTTTAGAACTGATTGCATTGTCTTTTCATTTTTTCCACCTATTAATTCTTCAAATCCAAGACAATATAGAATGGATTGAAACAAACTACTTTTACCGGAAGTATTATCTCCTCTAATAATATTAAATCCTTTAGTGAATTCATATTCTGCACCATATAGCCCAGAATTTGTATTTACCTCTATTTTTATTGCGTTTATTTTAATCATTGAATAAGGTCCATTTATTGGTTAGATTTTGTATCGATTTTTCTGTAATACCTTTTTTGCCTATTTGTTTTAAGAGTGAAATCTCATCTGTCAAAATATCTCCATCCTCCTCAATTTTCTTGACAAATTCAAGTCCTTTTTCTTCAAGCTTGTAATTTGCTTTTTGGTAAGAACAAAAGTTATCTGCAACGGCTAAATGCAACGCTCGGTTTAGTGTTGGTTCAATCCCCCAAACGGATAAATCCGAATTATTTGAATTGGATATAAATGCTAAAAGTGTTTGTCTGTTTTCAATGCTTTTAAAAGCCCATGTAATGAGGTGTAACTTTAATAAACTTGATTTTTCTCCAATACATGAATGCTTTAAAATCAAACAAATCTGAGCAATTTTATATGCTGGTCGATAATCCGCAGGGACGGAAATAGGCTTTTTCGAAAATGTTATATTTTTTATAGTATAGTCGTTCATATTACTCGAAATTTATGGGACAACGTAAAATCCAGTCCGCCATTACTTGATTACAAAGGTTTTGTACCATTGTATCCTCGATAAATGGAAAGCTTTTTCTTATTTTATCATATAAAAGGGTTGCAAAGCCTTTATAACGTTCATTGTTATTGGAGCTAGGAAACATACACTCTTCAATTACTTGTTCCTCTACCTGACTTATTATCTTAACAAATTTCTCATAATCATCAGGATAGTCATTTGACCATTTTTTTAAGATGCTATTACCGTCTAAGAAGTGGCTTATACTTTTTTCAGTTAAATCATCAACTTTCTTTTCTAAACCAGTTGTACTACTGTCAAATCTTAAACTGTGTTTTCTTTGGGCATGTTCTACAAGAGAAATTTCTTTTCCTTTCCATTTCAATCTTTCCTCTGGAGATATTTTATCTTTTGGAGTAATATCTATTTTATGGTCAGTTATTTTCGTGAAGGTGTGAATTTCTGGTTTCAAATAGTCAATATCCCAGGGGATTACTTCAAAATCTAAGTTGTCAATTATAGAAAGATTTAGAGCTCTTATTTCATCTCTTTTTTTTGTACAATGATCAATAATATCATTTCTACTATAATTAGGTGTAACAAAATACCATTTATTGATCTTAGTGCCACCTAATTTTTTAGCTAGCTGCTTTTCATAAGTTTGAAGTTTTTTTAAGTCTTTGGTAATTTTGTCTCTCTGCTTCTCATATAATTCGTCTTGCGTATAATGCTCGTCAGGACAATAACATTGAAACGCTTTTCCTGCTCTAGTAAATCCTTCAATACCAAAATCACCGGGAGTAGCCTTAATCTCAAAATAAGATTCTGATTCATATCGCTTTTTAAAGCATAATTGACAAATTAATTCCCATTTGTCTCCGTCAAAATTTCCGTATTCAGTTTTTATCATTATTCAGTATCTATAGTGCGTAGGCAAGAAAACAACTCTTTTGCAAGCTGAAGCATTGACTTGTGTGTTAGAGCTTGCAAATGTGTTGTTTTGTGCGTTGGCTGTTCATTTTATCATTGTCTTTTTTGATTGTTATTGCACTGCGTTGCTGTCTTTTACACTTGGCGGGTAGAGTAGAGCCTGATAGCTCATTCAAAATTTGCACTTATAAATGTACGCATTCTGGATAAACTATCAGTGCCCCCTGCATCAAACCGTACGTG
>NZ_JBNPXV010000033.1:0-3921 GCF_050433125.1 Roseimarinus sediminis
GAATCAAGAATAAATGAATTTTTGTACTATTGTATGATCTTTTTAAGTGGCACAATTTGACCGAACAGGCTGGCATGGTCACTCCGAAATAACCACTTGTCTTTTTTGCTTATAATGAAGTAAATGATTAGTTCGATGACTGGAATAAAGACTGCGGTGATGATCCAAAATGGTTTATGAGCAGGATTAGTAGGACTTTGTTTGAAAAGATAATCTTCGGCCTTTTCAACAATCATCTTCCTCACAGGGTTTTCGTGTACATAGTTTATCCGTTGGTCTATCATTTCGTTATTATTCAACTGTATTGGGTGGCATCCTTCTTGCCAAAACTTATAGTTGGTGATTCGCTTATCATACTTACCCGCTTCGCGCAATGCACTGAGTGTCCAACTTCGACGGCTCTCTGGCTCATCTCCAATCTTTTTTACTATGGTCCTGGCTATATGTTTTTTAAAATCTCTAACAAATTCGCTTAAGTTATAAGGCATATCTGTTTGGCAAACCCCGCTTTTCCGGATTTGTACAATATAAGTTCAAAATGCCATACACATTTAGCTCCGTTGGTCTACATGTTGTAATCCGCGCTTTCTGGCAAAGATTTATTTGCGGGATCAAACCCCGATATATATCGCGGGCGAGTTTGTTAGGCGGCGATTGCAATCGAAGATCACCCTTAGGTAATTGAAAATCAGCGGAGCTAAATCGCCACCAGCTGCTTCAATATCAGCGGAGCTAAATCGCCACCAGCTGCTTCAATATTCCGATTAGCAGGGATGGGCAATTGCCCAAAGCCCGATTTTGGGAACAACCATCACCTTGGAACGGTTGAGTAAAAGAGGGTACCAAGCGTTGCTTACGTATTACGAAAAAGTTGCCCCACATTTTAATGAACCGCTGTATATGAGACCCGTACGTACAGTGGTGTGAGAGGTGCACCAGTGGGCTATTGGCTCACTGGCCATCTACTCGATTAGGTACAGTATTTTGTATTTATTTTTAGTCTTAAATTCATTTTGCCATTTATTTGAACGCATTAATTATTAGAAAAACAAGTCCAGTTAGAATTAGAAGTCCAAACAAACTGAGATGAGTTATTCTTCCATATTTTTGCCACTTTTTTAATTCTTGCACCCGTCTGGTTTCACCGTACATTTTAAATTCGTCCAGATGCCTTTCATATTCATCACTAATTTCAGTCGAGTCACTCACAAAAGGGTCTTTAGTCGCTGTGAAAGGAATAATGAAACAATAAAACTTGTCCACAAAAGAAAGAGGCTTATTTCTTGATTTTATTCTTATTTCAAGTCCCTTTTTAGCAATTTCTAATTCTTTATTAGTTGGTTTTCTTTTAATTATTTCTTCTTTAGATTGATGATATTCCTGATGTCTTTCGTTTCCTATTATTTCTAATAAGTCGACGAGTGAATATTGTTGTATCGATTTTTTAATTTTATAGGACATTCTTAGCCATTTATTAATTAATCTCAATCTTGTTCTCCGAAAAATTGAAATCATCATTTATAATTCTGTCAATTTCAATTTTCCGAAGATTTAGAAACTCTTTGAATTCAGGTATTTTTTTCGAATCTGTTATTTTAAATTCGTCAAAAGGAATACTCAAAATGAATTTCTCATTATTTTGAAATATTCCCATTAAATCATCATTTGTTGCGATTTTTTCTCTCAACTGATAATCATTATAAATGATGTAAGTTTTTTGGTTATCCTTATCAATTGAGATACCTATTGAAAAATCGGCATAATTATTATCTTCCGGAGGAGTGCCCAAAAACCAATAGACTAAATTATGATAATTATAATGGTCAATGATTGAATCTTTAGAAACTTTTATTACAGTCCAATCATTATGCTGAGCTTTGCCATATGAGAATTTAACTTTCTCTCCAGCGCTGAAGATTTCTGCCCATTCTTGAACAATGCTATTTGTGTTTTTTAGATTATTGCCCTTAATTAATACATATCTGTCAAAGTCGTAACCTTGAATTGATTCATGAGAAAATTCTCGTTCAGTCTCTTTTTTATTACTTGAATTACAACCCAAAATGGCAATTGAAAGAAATGTTATTATTATTGTTCGTATCATCTTTTTAATATTGTACCTAACGAAAAATTATAAGTTATGTGGCGGATTGCGAGCTGAATCTCTGTCCGAAAACAGACAGAACCAACACACGGAAATCCGCAGTTGGCGTGGCACAGAAGCCGCCATAGAATTTATAAAATGTTATAAAGCGTTTTTTAATTCTCATTTATCCAGTCCATTGCTTTTTTTATTACATAGTCATAGGGTTGCCTTATGGATTGATAAGAAAAATTAATTATTTCGTCAGGCTTTATTTTCCCTCCAAAAACATTTCCTTCTCTGTCTGCATAAATAGAACCTGTTAGTAAAATCATAGAGCCATCACTTAAAGTATAATTAGCATTTCCGGTAGATAATCCTCTGGTAGGTTCTCCAAAACTTTTGGTGTTACTCTTACAATGAAATGCTGTTACAACTACTTCTCCTGAACTTGCTGTCTTGTTTCCAGTTAATACGGCAATTGGATTTAAATCATTTATTAAATGATACGGTCTTTCACTTACTTTTACAATTGAAAATGAATCAACTCCCGATTCACCATCTCGGTAAAACCATGAAGATTTCTTGTTATTATTATCTATAAAGTAACCGCAAATTCCGTTACCCAATAATGGTCCCAGTCCTGTTAACATGGGCCAACAATTGCCACCAGTGTTTTCTCTTAAGTCAAGGATCCATCCTTTAAGTTTTTTATTATCAATCGATTTAATTTCAGCTTGCAAACTATCTGCATATTGTAAAATAGAAATCGAATCTCCACTACTAAATCCTTTCATATGGATATAGCCAATGTTTTGATTTAGGAGTTTGCCTTTAAATGTTATAATCTCATTACTATCTGCAGTTTTACTTGTTGTTTGCCATTTTTTAACTTGTTCCTTTGTCATAAAGAAACTGTGACTGTCTCCTAAATCTTTTAGAATTTCTTTTACAATTGGGTAGCAGATTTCTATTGAATCTGAATTATTTAGTCTTGCATATTCTTTCAGTCTAGCATATGCATCTTTCTTAATTTCGTTAAAATTAACTGAATCTCGTCTAATTGAATGTTCTTCGACTATATTTAATACTTCATCTAAATAGCCTTTGGGTGTATCAGTCTTTTTTTTGCTTTTGGAGCAACTTGTTAATGAAATTAATATGAAGAGTATAAATACGTATTTCATGATTTTTTAAATGCTTTATAACGTTGTTGTAAGTTCACTTGTGAATATATTCCAGTTATCTCTTTGCATTAAAAGTGAATATATTCCTCTAATTTGGTGAAAAATAGTTATGATTTACCGCCTTCATAAGCTTCGACTTTATTGATTTTCCTCATCGCATAAAACGTTCTTCGCCCTTACTAAGTAAGCAAACATTTAACATAGAAAAAAATATTTTGAGTGAATGGACTGTTTTATTGAGTGAATGGTGCTATTTGATGTGTGAATGGCAGGGGGGAAGCAAATGGGGGGTGGAATGTTTTAGAGAATCTATGATATTAACTTCTAATTCTTGCAAAACAATGCCGGGTTCACCGGATGCTTATTTTTCAGAACTTAACCGGGTCTTAAATTCTAATTTGTTATGATGTGTGTTTAATTATTTAATCTAAGTCGATTATTATTTTCAAATTCTCTTTTAGAGAGTCAATTAGCTCATTTGGAAGATCGCCAATTTTTTTAACTAATCGTTTATTGTCGATTGCTCTGATTTGGTCTATCATAACATCGCAATTCACTGTCAGATTCGCTTGTCCTTTTTTTAAATGAATTCTCAATATTTCTGAATCCATTTTGACCTTTGTTGTAAGAGGGCAAATAATTGTCGAAGGA
>NZ_JBNPXV010000034.1:0-3095 GCF_050433125.1 Roseimarinus sediminis
TGATGGTTTGAATGTAAGAAAACAATTCAGGAAATAGTTGAATTTCATCAATAATGATGCCTTCTTTTTTACTTGTAAGGAAAGAACGTGGATCGCTTTTCGCCTCATCCAATGTATCGGGATTTTCAAGATTGACATAGTCATAAGCCGGGAAGCACATTTTTGCCAACGTTGTTTTACCTGATTGGCGCGGACCGGTTATTGAAATCACAGGCATTTTACCGGCCATTAATTGCAATGTCGATATGAGTTTTCTTTGAATCATTTTACAAAGATACAACAAAACATTACAAATCTGGAATGCAATTCCAGATTTGTAAAAACACCACCTACTGCTAAGCAGTGTCTGATCAATTCTTGTTTTTTTGTTGAAGCTGATAAATTCACGGTCTCTATACTAAGATTAAAGGCCCCTCCCGGTTCCCGGGACTTCACTGACCGTCGGTAGACGGACGGATTCGCCTCTACCCTAAGAATGAATACCCCTCCCGGTTACACCGGGACTCCTCCGTCAGCTGACGAATTCGCCTCTATCCTCTCCCGGTTGCACCGGGACTCACCGCCCGTCGGTTGACGGTCGGATTCGCCTTAAGGGGGGAGATGGGGCAGTGCAGTGCGGGTGTTGGAGTTGTTATTTTTTGGTTGCTTGTTGCTTGTTGCTTGTTGCTGGTTGCTGGTTGGGGGCGTGTGGTGCGGATGTTGGGGTGTGATTATTTGGTTGTCGTTGTTGTCGTTGTTGTCGTCATTGTAATGGTTGTAATGGTTGTAATGGTTCCCGCTCCGCGGGACTGCGGCTTCGCCTTGTGTCATGGTTGGGGGCGTGTGGTGCGGATGTTGGAGCTATTATTTTTTGATTGATTAATCCTCGTTAGTAAAAAAAAACCGACTAAGTCGGGGGAAAGGTTTACCATTGAAGTTGCTGGGTATAGGGATTATTACGCCTACCGGTTCCCCTCTCGGTTGCACCAGGACTCACCGCCCGTCGGTGGACGGTCGGATTCGCCTCCAATACCCCCCTTAATCCCCTCCCGGTTACACCGGGACTCACCGCCCGTCGGTTGACGGTCGGATTCGCCTCCAATACCCCCCCTTAATCCCCTCCCGGTTCCCGGGACTCCTCTACGCTTCGCCTAAAGGGGGAGATGGGGCTGTGCAGTGCGGGTGTTGGAGTTGTTATTATTTGGTTGTAATGGTTGTAATGGTTGTAAAGGTTGGGGCAGTAAAGTGCGAATTTTGGTGCTTTTATTTTTTGATTGTTTAACCCTCGTTAGCAAAAACCCCCGACTTAGCCGGGGGAAAGGGTTGCTTTGAAGTTGCTGTGTGCAAATTTGGTTATGTATTTTTAGTTTCAACCCCGACTGAGTCGGGGTTCAGGTTTTTCAAACCTCGACTAAGTCGGGGGAAAGATTTGCCATTGAAGTTGCTGGGTGCGGGGTAGTTAGGGTATTAATCCCCTCTCGGTTGCACCGGGACTCACCGCCCGTCGGTGGACGGTCGGATTCGCCTCCAATACCCCCCTTAATCCCCCCTTAAGTGGGGAGATGGGGCTGTGCAGTGCGGGTGTTGGAGCTATTATTATAGCTTCTTCATTGCTAGCATTATGAAACAACGTTCAACGTAATGAAATGGAGTTAATTGCTCCCGGTTTCACAAGGTTGATACAATTGAGAAAGTAATTATCAGGAATTTTTTTCATTCGTTGTTGAAAGATAGGAGTTAATTCGTTCAATAAAATCGGTCATTTCTGTGTGCATCTCAAGAACATCTTCTTTTGAGAATGTTATAAACGGTGCATAATCACCATCACTTCTATTTTTGTATGCGTCTCTGATTATTTTTCCGTATTTCACTTCTATCTGTCCGGTTTTAATAAAGGATTGGTTGAACCAGCCAATTAACTGTGCGTGTTTTGACGAAGCGAATTCAAATTTTAATGCTAATGCAGTTAAACAATAAAAAATACCATAATAGATTCTGTTTACTGCTACATTCAGTAAGTTTATTTCAATCAGTTTACTTACTTCGCTAATTGTTTGATTGGCCTGGTCAAGTCTGTATTGAATTAGAATGTCGCGGTCGTCCTTATCAATCATGCATGTAATCCTTTTTTTAAAGCATTCTTAAAAAATGGATGTTTGCCCCGAATGCTGTTTTTTAGTTCAAATTCGGATATAATCTGAGTGTCAAGAAATATGTTATATTTCAGATCAAAATCGTAGCACAAATCATTGATTGCTTTCTGAATCTTACGGTCATAATTAACATTGATTACAATTAATACATCGTAATCGGAGTTTTTAGTTGCCTTTCCATTGACTCTGGATCCGAAAATCACAATATCTGATACTATATTATTCAGTGAATTATTCAGATGTTGTTTTATCTCTTTTGCCAGAAGTTTTGAACTTATCATACATCATCTCATTAATTTATTCAAAGATACTTTATTGTTGGGTTTTCAACAAATTTCCGATTGCATCGGAAGCCACCCGGGGCTATTGTTGTTTGACCCCTTCGGGGTCAGTGGTAAAGTGTCTGTCAGATGGTTAAGGCCAAAGGCCTTAAAGCAATAGCGCAGGGCGCAGCCCTGCGTTTAGGGCAGCGATGTTAGCCCCAAAGCCCTGAAAGGGCGAAAGCAAATGATAAAAAGCCAGGTAAATATATCATTGGGCTAAAGCCCGCTCTTAACAACGATTTATTTATTACACCACATAAATGTGGTGCCTATTGAAGAATCCTACCTCATGTTTATCCCAGCCGGTTGTGCCGGGATTCACCGCCCGAGGGTGGACGGTCGGATTCGCCTCCATTACCCCCCTTAATCCCCTCCCGGTTACACCGGGACTCACCGCCCGTCGGTAGTCGGTCGGATTCGCCTCCAGGGGGGAGATAGGGCAGTACAGTGCGGGTGTTGGAGTTGTTATTTTTTGGTTGCTTGTTGCTTGTTGCTTGTTGCTTGTTGGGGGCGTGTGGTGCGGATGTTGGGGTGTGATTATTTGGTTGTCGTTGTTGTCGTTGTTGTCGTCATTGTAATGGTTGTAATGGTTCCCGCTCCGCGGGACTGCGGCTTCGCCTTGTGTCATGGTTGGGGGCGT
>NZ_JBNPXV010000035.1:0-2930 GCF_050433125.1 Roseimarinus sediminis
AAATATTTATAACTATTTTGCAATGGCGGCATAAGGTGGCTAAAAAACCGCCAATTTTTAAGAACTGTAGTTGGTTTTTAGACAGACTGCCGTTATGCCTTATTAAAATGATTCGTACTTTTAACAAAATAAATGTTTAAAATATGAGAAAGATATACCTAAAAAACTATAAAGGATTTAAAGAAGAGGTCATTGAATTGAAAGATGTTAATTTCTTTGTAGGTGAAAACAGTACAGGAAAAACTTCTATACTCAAATTGATAAATTTACTATGTAGCCGTGAGTTTTGGTTCAACGAACAATTCAATAGTGAAGGTATAGAATTGGGATATTTTGATGAAATACTAAATCGAAACTCAACTGAAAAATTCTTTCGTATTGGTTTAGAAATTACAGAAAAGAAATCAGAAAGTGCGACTCGAATAGTAATGGAGTTCCATGAGCATAAATCAATCCCCAAAATTCATCTGATAAAATATCAAAGAAACAATTCTGATATTTTAATAAAAATTACTAAAAAACAGTTTCAATATAGAATTAAAGAAACTAGTAAAAATTCATTTTTGGAATGGGCAAATGATTTTAATTATTCAAAACCATTTAAACGAGTAGGGTTTCCTTTTGATAACTTTCCGATGTTTATACTTTTCACGTTTATTGAAAATAGGATAAACACAAATAAAACCAATAAAAATGAGCAAAGTCCATTTGCTACTGACCCTGCATTATATCGTAGTTATAAATGGTTAGCACCTATAAGGGCAAAAGCAAAAAGAATATATGAATCTTATGAAGTAAAATTTTCTCCAGAAGGAGAACATATTCCTTCAATGATTCGAGAAATGTTTACCAATACTTCTAAAAATGAAAAAGGTAAAATTCTCCGTATTCTTAATCAATTTGGTAAGGAATCAAACTTGTTTGACGAAATAATAGTGAAGAATTTTGGTTCAAAAAACGCTTCTCCTTTTGAAATAATGATTAGATATGACGAAACCGAAATCAAATTACCAAATGTTGGCTATGGTGTTTCACAAAGCCTACCATTAGTTGTTGAAATTCTTTCATCTAAGAATCACGCATTTTCAATTCAACAACCTGAAGTTCACTTGCATCCAAAAGCTCAAGCCGCATTTGGTTCGTTTTTATACAATGCTACATTAAAAGACGGAAATTCATTTCTAATTGAAACTCATAGTGATTTTACAATTAATCGATTTAGATATTGTCTTTCAAATAAAAAGGATTCTAAAATAGAGAGTCAAGTTTTGTTTTTCACACGTGAGAAAAATATGAATAATGTTTTCCCAATCAACATAGATTCCAAGGGTTCATATTCCAATGGTGTTCCAACAGAATTTAGAGAATTTTTTATTGATGAAGAACTTAAACTACTGGAATTATAATTATGGCTATAATAATAGACACAAACTGCTTGGCTCATGTTTTTTCCAGAAAATCCCAAGAGCATGATAATTTTAAACCCGTTTTAGATTGGATATTAAATGGGAAAGGAATAATAATTTATGGTGGGAGTAAATATCAAAATGAACTAATAAAAACACCTAAATATATACCCATATTGAGATTTTTAAAGGAAGTCAATAAGGCATATGTTGGAAACAAAGAGAATATCGACAAACTACAAAAAGAAATTGAAGATAAAAGAACTGATGCTGATTTTGACGACCCTCACCTACCAGCAATTGTTATAGATACAAAATGTAGATTAATATGCTCCAAAGACTTTAGAGCAATTCCATTTGTAACTGACAAAAAATATTATCCAAATGGATTCCATACACCAATATTTTATACAGGTTTACGAAACAGAGAAATCTTAAATGACAATAATATTGATAATAGATTAAAACCAATTTGCAAACTAAAAAAGGCAGAATTAGAAAAAGTTCGAGCAATTTTAAATTAATAACAAGGCATAACATTTTATAAATTCCATGGCGGCCTTAGTGGCTCGCCATCGGCGGCTTTCCGCATGTTTTCCTTGTCCGTATGCGGACAGGAAATCACACGCAATCCGCCACGTAACTTATAATTTTCCGTTGTAGGCAAGCCTGAGAAACATCCTGCATAATTAAAAACATGACAATGAAAGGATTAATAATACTGACAATTGGACTACTGATACCGACACTAAACTTCGGACAATCGGAATTAGCCATGATAAATGACCCAGATGGATTTGTAAATGTACGAGCTGATAAAAGTACTGAATCAAAAGTCCTATTTAAGATTAAAGAGAATGATTTATTTCTGTGTGAGCCAACAGCAGAGAATTGGTGGAAGATTGATAACTTTTACTCAAAAACTGGATTTGTACATAAATCAAGGATTCGATTAATAAATGATTTAACGGAAAATAAGCAGCGTGATTTGATAATAAATTCAATAAACGGACTAAAGGATTATAGATTAAAATATGACTCGCTTAGACTGATTTTACCAAATGACGAGAGAATGCAATTACTTCGTGAATTTGAAAATTACGAAGAGACAATTTATAATCCACTGTTACCATTCCTCTCTGGGTTATTTTGCAAAAACAAGGACATTGATTTACTTGATAAGTACCTTAAAATTATGATTATTAATCAAATGTCAGCGAATGAGTCTCCCGCATGGACTTTAGGTGATTGTTATTTATGTCAACCTGATTTAGTAATTAAGCGGATTGATAATTATAGTGGTAAAGACAGAGAATATTTGTGGAGTATGTTAACTTTTGGATTTGAGAATGTGACTTGGCAAAAGGAAAGCGAGATTAAGAATTACGATGAATTAAAAAATAGATTGAATCAATAAAGGCCAGCCTACAATAAATAGAACTCTGAGCGGCGCGCAGCGCCCAGTGAGGAGTTTCGGTTGAACTACATCCATCCCGCTACGGTGCTATGTACTTAAAGAAGGTT
>NZ_JBNPXV010000036.1:0-2852 GCF_050433125.1 Roseimarinus sediminis
ATTGTCAGTAATTATTATGGTTAAATGCACTGATATTAAAAAGAATCCTGTATTTTTAAAAGAGCTATCCCGCATTGGCGGGATTTAGTTCAACATCTTGTATATTCCATAGGGGCGGCAGTGGTATGCGTAGCTTCGATTGCCGCGCAATCTCTCGTCCGTACCCGGACAGAGATGTACACGCAATCCCCTACGTAACATACAACTGGCCGTTATGCGGCATGTAATTGAGGACATTGCAAATACGACAAGCGAATCTATTTTAATGAAAAATAATAATACACCAAGACGAAAACGCATGACCAGAAAAGGGCGATTAAACGCTGCTAAAGACTGGATAAACAAGTATGAAGGAAAGAATTTAATTTCAGGTTATGCAAAATGGTTTGGTGTAGACAAAATTTGTGCGATTAATGAGTTGAAAACCCTTGGAGTAATTATTCCCGAGAATTTGGAGAATCAGATTATTGAGTCACATAAAAAGAGAATAGAACAAAGAAGGATTGCAAAAGACAAATCAGAGGGTTTCGACATGACGGTTAATGACTCGGACGACAATTTCGCTTTTATTGCTGGATACACTTCTGGAGGATTTCCATATGGACTGACTCATGAGGAATTTGAAGAATTATAGCTTGACGATAATAATTAATTGGACAAAAATGAACACGACCGCATAACAAACGCTATATTTCATTGCCGTATTCGTTCTGACAACAAAGCACATAGCCCGCAATAACGGCGCTGCGGCACGACAGAGATGAAGCCCGTACTCGGCAACGCAAACATAGCGCAACCGTTAGCCTTAATTTAAAAAGACCAAAACGACAAACACTAATGACTGAAAGAGAAATCAGAAAATATATTGACCGACTTAATAACGGAAAACCTAACGAATCAATTTTTATTCGGCAAATAAGCAATAACGTTGATGTTGCAAAAGTGTGGTCAGAGCAACCAAAGATGACAGATAGTATTATTGGAAACTTTGGTTCATATAGATTCTTTTTCATTAAAAATGAACAAAATAAATACATTGGAGCAGTACTTGACATGTATCAAGACCTACACTGGTATATTGTTCCTAAAAGCCGAAAAAAAGGTTATCTGTCAACATCATTGAAAGAATCAATTCTTCCCTATTTGTTTTATGACGAAAGAGAATGTCAAAGAATTACAATTGAAAAAAACTCAATTGGAGAGAAAAATTATTTAAACTCAAAAAGTGTTGCCCTTAGACTTGGATTTAAGGCAATAAATGAAGACGAAACAGAATTTGAATTAAAACAATCTGACTTCAATTGGGAGAGTGAAAATCTAAAAGAAAGAAACTCAGAAATTGACCCTGAAAGATTTAAAACATTAAGGAAAAGAGTATTTTATGCTTACAAAACTCTTTACAAAATCAGTGATGAACTCTTAATGACAATCAATAACGACAAAGAGTTAAAAGAGGTCGCAGATGAAGTAAGAAAATATACTTGGAAAATTGAAGACCTTGAATGGGAAAATATAAAAACGAAAGGCTAACAAAAGTTGAACATAGTTTTGAAAAAAGAATAAAATGGGAACAGAAATAATCAGTAATTTAACTAGAGAAAATCATTTAAAAATTCTTTTAGATAATTTTAGAATTGCAGATGAAATAGTCATTGTAAGTCCATTTTTATCAACCAACTTCGACTTTTTCACCTTCGATAAAATTTCACATTTAAAAAGGATTTCAATTGTAACTACATTAAAACCAAAAGACAAAGACCAATATTCAAAAATTCCATTTTTTAAGAAATTATACGAATTTGCAAATCCCAACAAAATTGAATTAAGTATTCTAATAGAAAACTCTTTACACGGCAAAATTTACATAACAAAAAAGGATTCAGAATTTCTGAAAGCAATTGTAACTTCAGCAAACTTTACGGATAATGGACTAAGGAAAAATAATGAATGGGGAACAATTATTAAATCACCAAAGACGATTTCTGAACTTGAAAATGGTATAATTAGCAAAGTCGTTCTTAAACCACTCACTGAAAATGAAATCGATAAATTCATTGACATACTTAAAAACAATCCATTACCAAAAGAAAAAATCGACAAAATAAAGATTGACTTAACTAAAAATCTTGATTTTAAGGAAAATCCATTTCTCATAAATCCTAAAGTAAATTATTGGCTAAAACCTATTGGAGTCAGTGATAATATTATTCCCTGGAGTAGAAAATTTGATGAGATTGATAGCGATTTACATTTTTCAAAAATTAAACCAAGCGGTGTAAAAAAGGATGACATTTTAATTGCTTATGCAGTAGGACATAAAAATATTCTTTCAATTTATAAGGTAAAATCAGAATTACAGCACACAGGGAATGACAATGACAGATGGCCTTATTTTGTTGTAGGAGAAAATTTGACTCCTTTTTATGGTAGTGAATGGAATAATCAAAACATCACAATTACAAATCAAAAAAACGAAGTTTTAAAAATCGGCAAAATTAAAGTGACACCAAGTGGAAAGAATAGTTTTGGAAGTTTAATGAGAGGAGCAGATAAATTAAAAATTACACCAGAATTTGGACAGTATCTTATTAACAAAATTGTACGCATTGAAAATGAATTAAAAACTAAGGCTAACATTTTATAAATTTAACTGTGGTTTCAGTACTTAATTTCAGCCTCTTAGCCCGCATCAATTTTGTACGTATGCGGACTGGATACTGCCACGCAAACCACAGCTAAACTTATAATTTACCGTTAGTACGCCGTGAAGCGTATTTACTTCAATGGGTGCAATCAGCTAAGGCTGATCTAATTAGCTGGCGCTGATTTTTAATTCCCATCTGTCGAATTGA
>NZ_JBNPXV010000037.1:0-2461 GCF_050433125.1 Roseimarinus sediminis
GACAGATGGGAATTAAAAATCAGCGCCAGCTAATTAGATCAGCCTTAGCTGATTGCACCCATTGAAGTAAATACGCTTCACGGCGTACTAACGGTCACTTGTAAGTTGTCGTTGCGGATTTCGGAGCTTCGTTCCTGTCCGGCAGGACGGAACGATGTTACGAGAATCCAGCGAACGACACACCACGAACCCCGCAATGCAATTTACAAATTGTTATGTGGCGTTTTTTATTACTTTTTGGTCAATACAAGTTGCTATTTGTGTACTAACTGCATCTTTTTTCTTTAATAACGTTGTAACAAGCTGCCTATACTCCTCTTTATTTTTTATACCTGTCAATTCGCAAACTTTTGATTCAGGAATTAAAGCATTTTTTAGGTTGAACACCCTCAGAATTCCTTCATAACTCGAAGTATTTATTAACTCTTCAAAGTTTGTTTTAATAGAATCGAAAATATTTTGTTTATCAATTGCATTATAATTAGCATTGACCTCAACAATAACATCTGCGATTTCTTTTTTTTCAATTTTTGCAGCCTTAATCATTTCATGCCTAAGTGCTTGATTAAAATGTATTAAAATTTGATTTTCAAGTTGGTTGGCAAAAAAGCCTATTAAATTGTTTTTAACATGCAGGAATACATCATCTGGATTTTTACCCATGTGGTTAGAAATAGCTTTTACAATATCTTCAAGTAGTAATAAGTTTTCTGCTTCCGCAACATCAAGTACCCATATATCTTTTTTGTTTAATCGAATAACATCATCATCATGTCTTCTGTCTCTATCAATGATTCCAAATGATTTAATATTGTGAAATCCGTTTTGCTCGTTAAAAGACTTCACCGTTTGAATAACCTTATCACAGCTTCCAAGTGGTTTTATAGTGTGCAAACCATAAACTTGTCCATAGATTTCATAGTCAATACTACTATTGTCACCTTCAATAAATAAAACATCATTTCGACTGCCCAAAACCTCCAAATATAGTTGTTCGGGTATGGGCATTGACTTTTCTAACAGTTCATAGTCCCACAAATTATTTCCTTCGTAAGATTTAGTCCAAATTTTAGAAGCATTTTGTCTGGAAAAAGCAAAATCAATATCATGTGTTAAGTATATGAATGAACAATCATGTCTTTCATTCTCAATTAGGTCAAAAAGGGTTTTTACTAATGATTTATGAATGTGCATTTCTGGTTCATCAATTATTATAATTGAATTTTCGGGTGCACATACCACCTCTCCAACTAAATAAAATATTACTCGTTCACCATCACTCATTTCAGAGGCATTGTATGCCTGTGCTTGCTCACCATGTGTTGGATATGTTTCTATTATTCCTGCTTTTTTGACAATTTTTCTATGTGGAAGTACCAATTCAAAAATTCTTTGAATTCTATCAAGTTTGGTACTCGGTTTTTCTCCTCCATTTTCTTTATAGGCTAATGATTGTTCGTATTCTTCTGTATGAAGTAAAACCATTAATTTGTCATAGTCATTTAGCAAAGAGGTATTTAAATTACTATTCCACCTTTGAGCTTTCCAGCCATGTGTTTTATTCCATTCTGGATTATTTTGGTTCCATCCTCCATATTTAAATTCAGAATATGCCACCTCTTTAGATTTTGTACTTACATAAGTTGGTATTGAAAGCGATTTCTGAGCTGATATTCTGTGAGTAATATCATTATACTTTTCCTCAATTTCAGAGCCAAATCTTGTTTTTCCTGACCCATTTGCTCCGATTACTACTATTTGGTCAAACTCAATTTCAGGGTTAGTATTTTGATTTCCTTTTTTTGTTGGTAGATTTATTTTCATGGATTAATTTTTTCAGAAAGGATTAGATTAATAATTAAGAAATTCAAAACAGCCAATATTGGATACCAGGATAAAATCTGAGGTGTTTTGAATGCAAGGAAAAAATTCTTTGTTTTGACTTTTAACTTTATTTCTTTGTCTCTCAAATCTCTAAATTCATAAGATATTATTTTGCTTTCAAGGTTTTTTCTATTAGTTTCCATAAAGATTTTTTCAAGGCTTCGAAGTTCTTTAAGTAAATTAATCATTACACTTCTTTCGGCTGCTTCTAATATCAAAAAAGCAAAAATTAGGAAATATGGAATTAGCATTAAAATACTTCTCGAAAAGTCAAAATCCATTGCCAAAAGAAAGCCATAATAACCTGTTAATAGGGTAATTGTCCAACTCCTAAAACTAAACACAATATTGGTTTCTCTCCCATATACCGTAAAGAGGCTATCGTAATCTTTTAAAACGACCTCTTTTTTAAATTCAAAATTTTCATTAGAATTCTTTATTGAATCCTTTTTTTTCATGGTAGTCTCATTTTAAAATGCCACAGTAGAGTAGAGCCTGATAGCTCATTCAAAATTTGCACTTATAAATGTACGCATTCTGGATAAACTATCAGTGCCCCCTGCATCAAACCGTACGT
>NZ_JBNPXV010000038.1:0-2392 GCF_050433125.1 Roseimarinus sediminis
ATGGTATTAAGATACAAAATATGAAGCTCATTAAAGAATGTATTCCATTCTATTTATCAACATAGTTATCAAGGGTTTTTAGACAGTCTGACGGATGGCGGTATGAAACGTTGGGGTTTTCGGAGCTACTTCACTATCAAGGTACAATAAACTTTGATGCGAGAACCAAAGCTTGAATAACCACTGCACCCCCAATGTTTTATGACCGCTTGTTAGCGAAATGTACGGTCTATTATTCCAAATATATTTCAAATTCAAATTTATTATACCCCATACCTTTCTCAAAATGTTCATAATGGTAATAAATATTTGACTCATGATATTCAAGTATCTTTTTACAAATCCATAATCCTACACCAATGCCATCCTTGCAATATTTTTGTGCGTTTTCACCTCTTTCATATTTTTCGAAAATCAATTCACGAAATTCCTTTTTTACAATTGGGCCATAAGAAGAAACTACAACAGTTATTTTATCAATACCAATCGTGAAGAATGTCATAATATTTGTATTTGGTTCTGAGTATTTAATTGCATTATCAAGCAAAATAATTGGAACAAATCCAATAGAATCATAACATTTAACAGCGGGTACATGACCATTATCTCTCCACTGTATAGTAATTGACTTTTTCTCAGCTCTATGCCTAAATAATTTAGCTACTCTATGAAACAGCTGATATATATTTATATCATACTTATTGCCCTGTGTAATACTTTGTGTATTAACAAGAATATCAATCATCGCAAGCTGAGAGTTAACCAAATCAATGGCATCATATAAATCTCTTGCTAACTGAGGTGAATTATTTAGTTTTTCATGAAAATCATTTCCAACATTAGAATTTATCAACCCTTCAGCACAAGAAGTTACAATACCTACAGAGGTCTTTACATCATGTAAAACTGAAATATTTTCCTCTATATTTTCAAATATCTTTTTACAAATAACTTCATTAAGTTTTTTTAGGAATTCGAAATGAGTATCAATATCAGTTTTAGACACTAAATATTCTCTTCTGGCATCCCTACGTCCTTTAGCGATTACTTTATTATCTCTATAAATTAGTCCATTTAATAAAAACTTATTATCATTTAAAACTATCCGAAAATTATCGAATCCCATTTTACATCTATAATAAGTTTCATCTAAATCCATTTTTAGCAAAGAAAGGCAATCTTTATCCTTACACTTTTTAATACAATTCTTATGTTGAGGAAGTTTTTCGGAATCAAAAAAATCACCTTTATACACAAATGGGTAGTTGACTAACTTTTCAAATATCTCTTTATCCATTCACAGGGAAATTATTTGTAATTGTTAAACTAATTGATTTTGTCACATTATATAAATTTCTATCGTCAACAATATTCATGATTTTCTTCCAATCAGGTTCTCTTTTTTTCTTCATTCCCTTTATAATTTCCGCATCTACTTTTGCTATGCTCTTTTCATTGAGTTTGAAATCTCTTAATAATTTGTGCAAAACATCAACATATCTTTCAAGGGTAAAACATTCAGTAATAGTATTATCAACAATTTCTTTAATTTTTAAGAACATAGAAGGTTTTGATATTTTAGCATCTGCAAGTTCCCAAAATCTTTGTTTAGAAAAATCAAAACTATGAGCAGAATAAGCTATTACTATTTGGGCAGGATTATGCTTTTTTATACTTTCTAGTACTCCGAATCCATCTTCTTCTGATAAATCTTCAGCTACATTTAAAATATCCAATATTATAATATCATAATCACCATTTTCAAGAGAACGATAATTTTTAACCTTTTCCCACCTCTCAATATTGTACCCCGCCTCTTGAAATAAGGTGATTGGAAAAACATCCTCATCATCTATAACTAATAATCTCAGTCGTTTACGTAACGAATCAAAATCATAGTGAGGAGTCATTTTAGTTAACGGAAGATGTTTTCGTTTCCAAAAATAATTTCGTCTAACACCGGTAATTGCCTCATATGTTTTTATCGCAACCCAATTTAAAATTGTTGCTGAAATTGATGATATTATTCCAATTAAATAGTTATCCATATGCTGTAATGTTTATTTCTGTGTATGCTGTAGTATTTTCGCTAACGTTGTTGTAAGTTCACTTGTGAATATATTCCCCTTATCTCTTTGCATTAAAAGTGAATATATTCCTCTAATTTGATGTAATATAGTTATGATTTACCGCCTTCATAAGCTTCGACTTAATTGATTTTCATCATCGCACAAAAGATGCTTCGCCCTTACTAAGTAAGCAAACATTTAACATAGAAAAAAATATTTTGAGTGAATGACTGTTTTATTGAGTGAATGGTGCTATTTGATGTGTGAATGGCAGGGGGGAAGCAAATGGGGGGTGGAATGTTTTAGAGAATCTATGATATTAA
>NZ_JBNPXV010000039.1:0-2167 GCF_050433125.1 Roseimarinus sediminis
ACCTTCTTTAAGTACATAGCACCGTAGCGGGATGGATGTAGTTCAACCGAAACTCCTCACTGGGCGCTGCGCGCCGCTCAGAGTTCTATTTATTAGTGGCTGGCATTATTCCTTCCCAAGTAATTTTTGATGCCATTTTAAATTCCTTAATCTAATTATTTCGTTCTCTTTAACCATTAGTATTTGTTCTAATTCCGTAATCGCTTTTTTCTGCTGTTGAATAATTGATTCTTTATCCTCAATTGTCCTTTCTCGATTGTTTACTTTTTCAACTAAATCCTTTAATTCACCCTCTTGCTGATTCGTTAACTTTTCAAACTCTTTTGTTTTATCAAGTAAGAGTTTTATTGAATCATTCTGCTTGCTAATTTTGTCAGAGTTTTCAGAATTTTCCTTTAACAATTCATTATTTGTGTTTTCAATTTCAGTTTTGATTTTAGCTAATTCTTCATGTGCTTCCTTAAGCCCATAATATTTGTTTTTAAATGACGAAATTTTTGAAGCAATAGTGATAAAGTATTTTTTAAATCCACTTGTTTCAATGTCATTCCTATATTTTATTGCTTGAGTAAAGTTATCGTAAACTGCATTGAAATCATTGTTCTGAATAGCTTCTCTTGACTTTTTATAATAGAAGTCAGCTTTACCTGCATTTAATTCTTGAACAATCAATGTACTTGGAGTTTCATTTTGAGCAAAACCTAAAACTTTAGGGTCTGTTTTTATAGCATGGTTGTGAATTTTAGTCTTTAAAACCAGACCATTGAAAGTTGTACAGCGACTTAAAGCAACATAAACTTGTCCTGATGCAAATGCAGCCCCTAAATCTGCAATGACTTTTTCAAATGTCAGACCTTGACTTTTATGGACCGTAATCGCCCATGCTAATTTTATTGGAAACTGAGTAAATGTTCCAATTATTTCCTCCTCAATTTTCTTTTCCTCGTTATTCCATTTATATTTTACATTTTCCCATTCCTGTTTTTCAACTGTTATTTCGTCACCTTCAGAGAACTCAGCAATTATAGTGTTATCTTCTATTGATTTTATTTTAGCAATCTTACCATTAAAGTATCTTTTCGCTCTGTCATTCTTGATGAACATAATTTGAGCACCTTGCTTTAATTGCAAGATTCTGTCAGTCGGCATTATGTTTTCAGGAAAAGTCCCTGTAACAGTAGCTTCGAATAATTTTAACTCTGTTTCTAATTCAGCTAATTTTGTAAGATTCGTGCTATCAACTATTTTATTATGGGTTGCGAGTGTAATGTAATTTGCCCCATTTTCAGGAGAGAACGTGGGATTAAACTTTGAGTTTAATACTCCTAATTCATTTGCTGTAACTTTATTTATACGAACTCTGTTTAAAAGGTCTATGAATTCTTGTTCATTTTGCCGATATATTTTCTTTAATTCAATATATACAGGCTTATTATGCTCAATAACTTTTGAACCAAAGAAGAATTCAGTTGAATAAAACTCTTTTAGAATATCCCACTCGTCAGGTCTTGCAATAGGAGCTAATTGAAAAGTGTCTCCAATCAAAATCACTTGAACACCGCCAAATGGTGCATTCTCCTTTCTCCTGAAAACACGAAGTAATTTATCTACAACATCAATTAAATCACACCGAACCATTGAGATTTCGTCAATTATTAGAAGTTCCATACCTCTAATAATCTCCAATTTCTCTTTAAAGAATTTGAAATGGTCAAATATGGTGCTTTTATCTATGTCAGCCAAATCAGGTTTAGTCCTTAATCGCTTATCATTTGGTACATAAACACTTGGTTTAATTTGGAAGAAAGAATGTATTGTTTGTCCTCCTGCATTTACCGCAGCTACTCCAGTAGGAGCAAGAATTACAGTATTTTTCTTGGTAGTCTCTCGTAGGTATTTTAAAAAAGTAGTTTTACCAGTACCTGCTTTACCAGTCAAATAAACAAGTCTATCCGTATGCTTTACAAAATCAGAAGCATAATTGAATTCAACATTTGTTTCGTCTAATTCTATGTTATCTATTATTATCGGCATAGTTTATTATTTGCACTGTGGTTTCTTTTGCTTGCCACTAACGGCAGTCTGTCTAAAAACCAACTACAGTTCTTAAAAATTGGCGGTTTTTTAGCCACCTTATGCCGCCATTGCAAAATAGTTATAAATATTT
>NZ_JBNPXV010000040.1:0-2161 GCF_050433125.1 Roseimarinus sediminis
CCTCTAAAAAATGGTACCTTCAGGTAGTCAAAGAAAGGCGGTCTATTTAATATAACGTTTCAAACCGCCTTTCATTTTTAACAATAAAAATATAACCAAAGATGAGGAAAAAACTACAAACTACCTCATCATGGGGTAGTTTGCCCTGTCGACAATTAAAAATGCTGTCTAGCAGGTAGTTAGCATCTTAAGTTAACGGCTATGGCCAGCTGGCGGATTGAACTACATCCATCCCGCTACGGTGCTATGTACTTAAAGAAGGTTTTTGATGTTTTTTGAAAAGAAAACGAGACGGTGTTCTTTGATTTATTTCAGCTTATAGTGCTTACCTGCCTGGCTTATCGAGCCTGTCAGGTGATTTCATTCGTCTAAATTGTAAATAATTCAAAGGTGCCTCATGGAACTCGCACGTGTTAGTCATCCTCGGTTGTGATCGATAGAATCATGCTCGTTTTACCCCCGCTCTGCGGGATGTATCGTAAGTTTGCAAACGGCTGGTGCGGATTTAGCTCCGCTGATTTTCAATTGCAATCCGCGCCTAACAGGCTCGGGATCTGCGATCTCTAAATCAATTTCAGGCTATGGTAAAGAATAATATAATACATACACCGACCCCTGCAACGATTTTTAGTTTGTTCTATGATGGAAAATTCATAACAACTGATTTAAGTGTATACATGGACAGTAGAGGTGCAGCGCACCGGGAATTAAAAATACAAAAAAGTAAATGAGTGTATTTCCAGTTTTCCAATAATGATGAATTGAAAACCCGTTCGAACATCTTTGCCCCATTCTCCATTCTCCATTCTCCATGCTCTCTGCCCTCTGCCCTCCGCAATTATCCAAAGCGGCAGCGCCGCGATACTATTTATAGCAGAAAAGTACGACACAGGAAGAGCGATGCAGCGCACCGGGAATTAAACAGGGCAAGCAATTTTCCAATAATGCATTTTATGAAACACATTCAGCGTATTTTAGAAGCCATGAGTTTTCCTTTGGAATTTTAAATTAAACTTTTCATAAATAGAAAAGATTGCATAGTTTTGTATCCAGGTGAATACAGATTGATCAATGTATATCATTGAGAAAACAGACGAATTTGACAAATGGCTGAGAAAACTAAAAGATTTAAGGGCCAAAGCCAAAATATTGTTTCGCATTCAAAAAATCGAGATTGATGAACACTTTGGAGACTGCGAACCTGTTGGCAATGGGATTCAGGAATTAAAAATTGACTACGCAAAAGGATACAGAGTATATTTTAAAGCATCTGATGGAAAAATCATTATTCTGCTAATTGGTGGAGACAAATCAACTCAGCAGAAAGACATAGAAAAGGCAAAGGCGATTCTAAAACGAATTAAAAAGCAGAAAAATGGAAACTACAAAATTTGATATAGCAGACTACTTAGATAGTAACGAAATGATTGCAGAATATCTGAATGCTGTTTTAGCAGAAGGAAATGATTCCGATGTAATTACAGCAATCGGACATATTGCAAAATCAATAGGAATGACAAAAATTGCTCAGGCAAGCGGATTAAGCAGACCAAGTTTATATAAAGCTTTATCTGATGGTGCGAAGCCTCAATTCGAGACAATTATGAAAGTACTGAGAGCAATCGGCGGACAAATACAAATAAAACCAGATAACTCAATAAAAAACGTCTCCTAATAATTTGACATCAATCACACGCATGATCCCAGGCTGGTCGGTATGTTCACAACTGCTGGTCCCGATGAGCCGTCGAAAATGCACCGCGAAGCATGTTGAGGGGCTTTTAAAGCGATGGATGGAAGATTGAAGGAAAAAGATGGATGATTGACGATTGATGATTAACGATCAACGATTGAAGATTAACGATTGAAGATGATCGATTAACGAGAGCATCTCCTTTTTTGTGGCAGTAACATTTTTAGATGGATGGAAAATTAAAAGAGTCATTAAGTCATTGAGGAAAAGGAAAATGGAAGAAGGAAGATGGAAAAATGGAATCATGTATCAGGTATCAAGACACAAGTTAAAAAGATAGGAAGTCAGTAAGTCATTGGTCAATGAGTCATTCCCACCACCCGCTCGTTTGCAACGAGGGGGAAATTTGAAGACTCACGTTATTCCGTGTGAACAAGCGCATTTTTATGCACTTGTTTGACATACTTA
>NZ_JBNPXV010000041.1:0-2007 GCF_050433125.1 Roseimarinus sediminis
CTTCCGAAAACTTACGTAAATGTCTGACTTTTTTTCCCGTTTTAATCATAATTATTTCTGTTTTAAAACGGTCAACCTATTTCAGGGAATGACAAGACAATAGATGAAGGACTATCACTTTGAATCAAATAGAACAAAATATTAATTGCTTGCGCTGGCCAGAAACAATCAGGGCGAAATAAAAATCCATGTACTCACTTTATTCCCTGTTATGCCGGCAATAAGTTATAGTTACCGGTTTTGATACATTAACGTAGCGCTTCCTATATTTTTCATTTGTGAACGAAGTCGTTTTGTTGAGTACGGTATCGATATTTCTCAAAGCCAGTCCGAAAGCGAACTGAAATACGGCTTGAGCAGCAGGTTTTGACCGATGGACTGCTAAAAATGCTCTAAAGTTCAACTCAACGCTTGTTGACACCTGAAAGACGTCTTTTGGGCTTCTCGAAACGTGTTGACACCTGAAATAATTATTTCAGGCTTCAACACGTGTGTAGAAACGCTCAGAAAATTTCTGTCAGGCTTCAACACAAAAAAAGCTACCTGAAAGAATTATTTTGGGTAACTTTTTGCGTGTTGACAGCAGAAATACGTTTTTACAGGTCTGACGAAGAAAAAAGTTGCACTTTAGAACTCTTTCAGGCAACTCGCGATCGTGTCAACGTGAATCAGGGCTCTTTTGGGCAACTTTTTTCATGTTGGCCCCAATGAGCCGTCGAAAATGCACCGCAAAGTAGGTTGATGGGCTTTTAAAGTGCTTACAGGAAAAAAGGTTGAAGATTAACGATTGAAGATTAACGATTAACGATTGAAGAAATGATGGAGCGTGAATTTTTCCAAATCCCGTTTCGAGTATGCGTGTGGTCGTATAGTCGTGCATTCGCAAGCCCCAGGCTCAACCTCAACCTCAACCTTCTAAAAGCTTTCAGAGCTCAGCTATTTGCTTCTTTGTTGAAATTTTTTTTTCATTTTTTTCATTTTTGAGGGTAACCTTTTTGCCTTTTTCGGAATTAACAGGTAGAAGGATTGCTGATGCGAGGTGTTATTAAAACACAGGGTTATTTACATATAATAAAAATAAATAATCAATAAACGAAATACATCAATTGCTTCGTGTTGTTTTTTTTTAGATTTTGGCAAGCTGAAATGTAACTAAATTAAAGCCAATGAATATCTCAAATAACCATGAATGTAATTGCGAGAACATATTAAAAAGCTAAAACCGGGATACATGGAGATGCAATTCCACATCCCGGTTTTCCAGTTATGTAAAATACCGACCTAAGTTAATTAAAAAGAGCATTTTAGTTTTCTTTTGTATGGCTTCTACTTTTTTGTCAGTTGCATAGGAAGAATACGATACTTATTGGGTTTTTGGAACAGCACATGCCTTGCTGGGCACTGGTGATTACACAGGTGTTATGAATGAGTTTGGAGTGCACAAGTATATCAGGAAGTATTCTGGTGTCGATTTTAGTTTAAACTACGTAATGTCGGGTAAGGCCGAAACAATTCAGGACAGAAATGTGTACAGCAGGAATCACATCGTTAATTTGGCCTACCTGCGTATGAATTATTTTATAGAACCAGTATATGTTCGAAGGTTTAGCTTCAATATAAGTGGTGGCTTTTTATTTGGGTATGCAGGCTTTTCGGCTTTGAACAATGTGCGTCAATATCAGACACTATGGAGGCCGGGTTATAATATCAAGCTGAATATGAATTACCAAATTAGCAGAAAATTTGGGTGCATGGCCAATGCTGGCTTTGATATTTTGGGAGAGGGAGATCATACCAACGCATATTTGGGCATGAGTATTTATAGAAAATTGAATTCATCAAATTGATTTTAAGTAATGAAACGAGCCATGTGAAATACATTTCACTCTCAGACAAATGTTCCGTCAGCTGACCATAGCCGTTAACCTAAGGAAGACAGGGCTTGTTTAAATACCTGACAGTGTGTTTGTTTTCCTTTCTTTTTTTCAATAATTAGATCTTTCATTA
>NZ_JBNPXV010000042.1:0-1816 GCF_050433125.1 Roseimarinus sediminis
TTTTGAGGATCGCGTTTTACATTTGAAACCCGGCTCATATCTGCCTCTGCCAACAAATCGACATAGCTTCTGTTTAATAGGATGGCCTCATGGAGGGAAGTGTTCAGCAATGCAGGCCAGCCTCCTTTTATCATTCTTTCAATAATCAATTCAATGGACAGACTGTTTTGGGAATACCTTATTGCCTTGCCATGTAATAATTGATTAAGGCTTACAGCCCCTGACGAATAGTCCATTTCCTGCCACGACATGGTTTGCATTTCAACAATAGTAAATCTTCCGGCCCCACTGTGCAATTTTATTTCTTCTTCAGGATTTGCCGAGCCAGTCAAAATAAATTGAGCTTTCTTTTTCCGGTCATCCACTTCGTGCCTGACATAATTCCATAACTTAGGCTGCTCCTGCCACTCATCGATTAAACGTGGAGTTTCCCCTTTTAGTAAGATTTGGGGATCAATGCTCATGACTATGGGTACCTGTTCGTCCCTGTCAACTTGAAGTATGCTTTTTGCAAATTGTTTGGCAGTTTCGGTTTTTCCACATGATTTAGGGCCTTTAATTAATAAAGCGCCCGAGGCTTGCAGCTTTTGCCAAATTTCTTCTTCTATTATTCGGGTATAGTACTCCATAAAAGCTTGCATTTGTAATGCAAAGATAAAAAGTTTTCTACCATTTTACACTTTTTGAAATTTTTGTTTTACACATTTGCTAGGTATTGCTTTACATTTTTTAAGTGTTTTGCTTTACACTTTAGTGAAAATGATCAAAGCGAATTCTATATAGTATAACTGTAATTGTTTTAGTTTTAACCCTTACTTAGTCGGGGGGACAGGTTTGCCATTGAAGTTGCTGTGTGTGGGGATTATTACGCCTACCGGTTCCTCTTCTGGTTACACTGGGACTCACCGCCCGTCGGTGGACGGTCGGATTTCGCCTCTAGGGGGGAGATGGGGGCGTGTGGTGCGGGTGTTGGAGCTATTATTATTTTGTTACCGGTTATAATGGTTATAATGGTTGTAATGGTTGTAATGGTTGGGGCAGTACAGTGCGAGTGTTGGAGCTATTATTATTTTGTTGCCGGTTATAATGGTTATAATGGTTGTAATGGTTGGGGCAGTACAGTGCGAGTGTTGGAGCTTTAATGGGGTCAGTGAGGGGGCTATGTGGATGATTTATCCACTATTTGAAAGGCGCGGATAGCATATCCGCACCAGGCGTTTGCGATTATTCTGCATGTTGCGAAGAGCAGGGGGGGACTTTACAGCAGCTTTTCTGTATTATTCCAACTGATTATGTCGGTTTGCTTTCTTGTGCTTTCTCTGGCTCCTCCATATATCAAGTATGTTTTTGTTTTTTCATTTAGTTTTTTGTAGAAATTCAAGCCTTTGAAAAAATCCGAAGACATAGTCCGAGCCGATTTTATTTCTATACTTTTTACTTGATTATGCTGTTCTATCAGGCAATCAATTTCATTTCCCGTGTTATCGCGCCAAAAAAACACGGGAGGCACTTCGGCACGATTCAGAAAATTCTTCATCATATCTACAATTACCATATTTTCAAACAATGAGCCTTTTGCCCAATGCACGTCCAGATCCTCTTTTGTTTTAATGCCCAGGAGACTGCAAGCCAGTCCGGTATCATAGAAATAAAGCTTAGGTGTTTTGACCAGTCTCTTAGAAAAATTTTGGTGATGAGGCTGAAGAGAAAAAGCTATGAAACTGGTTTCGAGTATGGAAAACCAGGACTTAATAGTTTTTAAATCAACACCTAACTCATTCGCAATATTGCTGTAATTAAGCAGTTGGCCGATTCG
>NZ_JBNPXV010000043.1:0-1678 GCF_050433125.1 Roseimarinus sediminis
ACGTACGGTTTGATGCAGGGGGCACTGATAGTTTATCCAGAATGCGTACATTTATAAGTGCAAATTTTGAATGAGCTATCAGGCTCTACTCTACCAAACCATATTAAAAAGACTTTCAGACAGCCCAGAAAGTCATCGGCAGACTGTCGCTTTGTTCAAGTTCAGCGGTTTGACATGACGAAAAGATTTTCTTAAAATTTGGCAGTTTTTCAAGAGTTTGACAGTCTTTCGTTGACTTTTTAAAAATATACCGCGAGAGTTCTTTACAAACATGGATTAATGTAAAAACGGACAAGTAAAAAATAAGCTTACGGTCGACAGGTTTTTTTCGCTTTGCAGACAGTTTTTTCGGTTTCGGGCAGAGAGTACCATGACGTTTTGCCGCTCAACGATTCGGAGAAAAAACGATTAGTATTTACAAAATATTTTCGTCGCGATTTTTGAGAAACATTTTTATAAAAGCATATTTTACAATACGTTATCAGCGTGAGGACATTTTCTCAAACAGACTGGTTTTTCAAAAACGAGTAAAACTTCTCAAGCCGTTGCGATGAAAAAAACAGATTTTTTTGAGAAAAATCTGTAAAAGTGGATAAAGTATTATATTTAACACACGGTTTTAATAAATGTCGGCAACGATTAGAGTTGATTGTTTTTCAAGATGTTTAATGAAATCGAAGTAGGTAACGATTATTTGACAAAATAAAATACGGTTTGTAACATTTTGTTTATTGCATTGCGGTTGACGTGGTGCATGTCGCCTCGGATTCCCGTAATTATCCCGTCCGTATCCGGACAGATAATCACTCGCAATCCGCAACGACAACAAACAATTTTCCGTTATGGTGTATTAAATGACAGCTACAATTGAACATATTGACAGTCAAAACTTGGAGTTTAGGATTATCGATTCCAAGTCATTTTACGTCATCAAAATAATTGGTATTTTCCTTGGTGTAATTGGAGTGTTGATAGGAGCTTCTATTTTTCAAAGAGGTACAAATAGAAATTTAATGAGTCTATTCACACAACTACCTTTTTGGCTCGAAATGACTTTGGGGTTACTTTCTTTTGTTCTTATTGGTATCTCAGTAACATTGCAGCTCAATAAAAATTCAAAGAAAGGAAAATTACAATTATCTATTGATTCAATTGAATTCGACAGTAAAAAGATTTCCTTAGACAATAAATCAATAACAATATCCATCAATAAAGTTAAAAACAAAAATATTTATAAAAGGAGTTTCCTTGAAGGATCAAATAATTGGATAATAATAAAGTCCTATAACAAGCCAGATTATAAATTTGAATTTTTGATTGAATCTAAAACTCAAGAAGACAATCTTATTGAGTTGATAGAATATTGGAGGACAAATTCTAATGAGATAAAATTGGAAAATCAAAAGCCTAGTTTCTGGCAGACTTGGAATGACTTTTAGTTCAAGACAAATAAATCAAAACACACCATAACAAAGTGTAAATTTCATTGCGGTTTTTGTGCTGATAACTTACTTTCCAACTCGCAACAAAAACACTGTAGCTCGACAGGAAACTACCACGCAATCCGCAACGCAACTTACACAAACCGTTGGTACGCCGTGAAGCGTATTTACTTCAATGGGTGCAATCAGCTAAGGCTGATCTAATTAGCTGGCGCTGATTTTTAATTCCCATCTGT
>NZ_JBNPXV010000044.1:0-1617 GCF_050433125.1 Roseimarinus sediminis
AAGGTGCAGTGCAGCTAGCGTATCAGCGTATATACTACCCGATGCGTGAGATGACCTTCTTCTCGTTAAGTGATTTGAACCGGGAAATCAGACTTCTTTTAGATCATTACAACGATTTGCTTTTCCAAAGAAAAGAAGCCAGTAGAAAAGAACTCTTTCAATCAATCGAACGCAATTATTTGAAGCCACTTCCAGATACGCCCTACCAGATAAAAGACTACCGAAGAGCGAAAGTCCAGAAGATAGGATATGTTTACTTCTCGCCAGACAAAAGCTATTACAGTGTACCTTATCGCTACATTGGAAAGACCACCCAAATACATTTTACCAAATCAATGGTTGAAGTTTATTATAACTACCAGCGTATAGCTTTACACCAGAGAAATCCCTCAAAAGGCATTTACATTACCAACAAAGATCATCTGAGTAGTCAGCACAAAGCTTATACCGATTGGAGCCCTGATTATTTTAAGAGAAAAGCTGCTGCACATGGCAATCATGTTCTGGAATGTGTTGAAGGCGTCCTTGGTATGGGAGATTACCCCGAAACTCAATACAAGCGGTCTATGGGGATCATACAGCTTCACAGGCAATATGGTTCCCAGCGGCTTGACAATGCTTGCAAGATAGCTGTCGAAGCAGAAATTTACTCGTATAAACGGATTGAAAATATATTGAAAAACGGTCTTGATAAAGAGCCGGCTGACCTTCAGCTGACCGGACTTTTTGAATCACACATACCGTCACATAAAAACATAAGGGGAGCAAACTCTTATAAATAATTAAAATCCAATATTATGAACAACAATCAGACAGTTGAGAGATTAAAATCGATGCGTTTATCTGCTATGGCAGAAATGCACCTTCAACACGTAAAAAACAACCAGTTCAACCAGGTAACACCAGATGAATATCTTTCGTTGTTAGCTGATTATGAATGGGAAGACCGACAGAACAGAAAGATCGAACGGTTGATCAAGGCAGCCGGGTTTCGTCAAAAGGCCAGTGTTGCTGATATTGATTATCAACCAAACAGAAACTTGGACAAGAACATGTTCAATCGCTTGAGTACCTTAGATTTTATAAAGAAAAACGAAAACATAATCTTAACCGGGGCCTCGGGTGTAGGTAAAAGCTATCTTGCTCAGTCATTAGGCAATCAGGCATGTTTGATGGGGCTAAAAGTCTTATATACCAACACATCCAGGCTATTCTCGAAACTCAAATTATCAAAAGTAGATGGAACCTATTTAAAAGAGCTAAAGAAACTAACGAAAACAGATTTATTGATCCTTGATGATTTTGGACTGCAAGCTTTTGATACTCACGCACGGGAAGCTCTGATGGATATCATTGACGAGCGTTTCAATCAATCTTCAACAATAGTTTCTTCACAAATACCGGTATCGGTTTGGTATGATATTATTGGAGAAGGAACAATTGCTGATGCAATTTTGGATCGTTTAGTGAACTCTTCACATCGAATCGATCTAAAAGGCGAATCATTAAGAAAGGGAATTTTGAATCAAGAATAAATGAATTTTTGTACTATTGTATGATCTTTTTAAGTGGCACAATTTGACCGAACAGGCTGGCATGGTCACTCCGAAATAACCA
>NZ_JBNPXV010000045.1:0-1546 GCF_050433125.1 Roseimarinus sediminis
TGGTCTAGCCCCCTATAAATCGGACTTTTGTATAGATGGTTAAACAAACATATTATTTTCTTTATAAATTTGCAACAGCAAGGAACAACCGACGGCGATTTTTATACCGATGGTTGATGAAATGTTTCGGCGCCGATCATTTCTGTTTTTTCCTCATCCTCAAACCCATCGAGGGTTTTTGGCTGAGAGCAAGGAACTGCCCTCAAGCTCATATTGCCCGATAGTTTGTGATAAGGGATTTTTAAAAAATGTTTCATTGTTCTTTTTTCTTCATTTATTTCTGTTTTGATCAGTTTTTTGTTCCAACAGTCCCAAAACACCATTGGTGGCAGGTTTAGGACGGAACTATGTAACCTATGGTTGTTGTATTTTTCATAAAACAACACAAGGGTTTGTTCAAGGTCTTCCAATGACCAGAAATTGTACCTTTTCAACTTCTGGGACAAAATAGCATGGAAGCTCTCAATATGTCCATTTTCCTGTGGGGTATATGGATGGGTGAATACCTGGTTCAATTGGTTTTCAGCAAAGAAAGCCTGTACCGATTTAGCAATGAAACGGCTATCATTGTCATTGCGGATTTCAATCTGGATATTTCGGTTTAAGCAGTCGTAAGGCTGCAGATAATTATTTATTACTTTCTCCCAGATTTGTTTGACAAGTGCCTGTTTTATTTGATAAGCCACCTTCCAAGCAAGTACAACCCGGGTAAAAGTATCGATAATGGTGAGAACAAAGGCATACCTGCTATATTGGTTTACCCACACATATTTTATATCCATTTCAATCACTTGCAATGGCCCTCGGGGCAATACCTTTCGGTATTTGACAAAAGTCCTCTGTGCTTTTTTCGCAAGGTCTTTGAGCAACTGGTTTTCCTTCATCAAGCGGTACACCTTTTTATGATTTATGACATATCCTATTATCATCAAAGCAACAGTCATTTTACGATAACCATAATCGGTATCAGGGTCTTCTTGTATTTCTTTTATAGACTCAACCACATTGCTATTGGGAACTTTATCAACGTTGTCCCCATCAATTTTGTAGGTCACATCACTGGCTTTCCGGCCTCTTGTTTTACCTGTTGGCCGATAGTAATATTGATGTTTGGTAATGCCCGCGTTAGATAATGCAGTATCACGCTTCATGCCTTGAAAAATATACCTGGTTACAATTTCCTTTTTTTCTCCAAGGCATATTTCTTTTTTAGCAAGTCGCCTTTAAGTTTGTTTTCAAGTTCTTTTTCGGCGAGAAGCTGTTTGAGCATATTGTTCTCTTTTTCCAGTTCCCTGATCCGTTTCTGCTGGGCCGGGGTCATCCCATGGGTAAAGCCCTCTTCTCCCATTTGCTCAAACTTCTTTTTCCAATCGTAATATGAAGCACGATAAATGCCATATTTTTCAAGGGTTTCATTAATCCCGTTTTCCGAAGCTTCTTTAATGATTTTTAGCTTCTCTTCTTTTGTAAAACTTCGCTTTTTCATCGTCATAAAAGTACAGATTTAAATCTATATCTTTGTCCGATGATTTAAGGGGCTAAAACA
>NZ_JBNPXV010000046.1:0-1487 GCF_050433125.1 Roseimarinus sediminis
CCATAGCCGTTAACCTAAGGAAGACAGGGCTTGTTTAAATACCTGACAGTGTGTTTGTTTTCCTTTCTTTTTTTCAATAATTAGATCTTTCATTATTGGAATGAATGACTTATCGAACCATACTTTGGGGACTTCTTGAAGTTTGATAATCTCTCTTAGTGAGGCTGAGTTTCTTTTAGCATACTTGAAGAATTTTTGTATACTGCACCCACTGTCACTTTTCTTACTTTTAATTAGCTTATCTGCAATTTGAAATAATCGCCAATTGATTAATATCCAAATTATTTTGGCAATTAACTGGCATTCGAACCGTTCTTTTTTAACCTTTTTGGTTATATGTATCTTTAAGTTAGATTTCCACGTTTTAAATATAAGTTCAATTTGCCACCTTAAACTGTAAACTTTCGAAATATCAGATGTGCTTAGATGTTCTTTTGAAGCATTTGTAATAAGCAAGGTATATTTGCTTTTAATTTTGTAGTCATCACTAAGTTGACATCCTTTACTTTTTGCGTGTTTGGATGCTTTCCTGATTCTTTTTTGATAAACCTCGTCGGGTACAGATTTAATAATTAAACGGGATGATATTAGCTCGTTCTTGCCTAAATAAACAGCTAGCTCCATTTGATCAAGCTGGCGTTTTTTCATTTGCTTGTCTACCTCATTCCAGTCCAAAAGTTTCATTTTCTGACCTTCTTTGATATAAACATTCAATGTTGTTGGCAGGCGATTAAGGTAGTAGGCTTTTCTTTCAATGACACCTTTTAGGTAGTTCATTGTAACGTAACCCAAATCCCTTAACATCAGGCTCCCCTCTTTTATGTTATCTAGCGTGCACTTTGAATCTTCCTGGTCATTACGCGTTGCTTTTGTGATTTCAAAAGCATTCCAGTTTCCACTAACTAAGTCATATTCATACTGTATATTCATTAATGCCTGATCTTTGTGAAACCCGTTAAAACCAGGATAATCTTTGTTTAGGTTTTTGGGAATACTGAACTTTGTTGAATCTTTAATATAAATGCCAGTAAACTGAGTGAGCTCTAATGATTGTACGTTAAAACGATAAGCGATATTTTCAGATAGTACCTTTTTTACAAAATCAACCGCCGGTTTATTAAATCGTTTATGAATGGCAACTTTCGAAACATCACAATTGTAATGTTCGAAAAGGTCACATTTAAGATCAATCAAACTGGTGTCTTTTTGATCACTTTCATTGAGCATTAAACATGCCAGGAAACTGGTGGCATCGATGCTGCTTTTTCTTTCAACAAAACCTGTTTCTCTTGCAATCCTGTCAAGGCTTTCAGAGTCAAAGTTATCAACCAGATAGCTGTTGAAATCTTTGATGTAATCATGGATTTTTTTCTCTGATTTAAGACCGTTTTTCCTCTAAAAAATGGTACCTTCAGGTAGTCAAAGAAAGGCGGTCTATTTAATATAACGTTTCAAACCGCCTTTCATTTTTAACAATAAAAATATAA
>NZ_JBNPXV010000047.1:0-1431 GCF_050433125.1 Roseimarinus sediminis
TGTCATTCCCTGAAATAGGTTGACCGTTTTAAAACAGAAATAATTATGATTAAAACGGGAAAAAAAGTCAGACATTTACGTAAGTTTTCGGAAGACTTTAAGCTTAAAATCGTTCAACAATATGAACGAGGAGAAATGAGTGTACCGGAGTTGGAAAAGTATTATCAAGTTCGCAACCCTACAATTTACAGTTGGATTTACAAATATTCCGATTATAACAAAAAGCAAATCCAAGTTGTTGAGTTCAAAAACAGTCAGATGAATAAGATTAAAAAATTAGAAGACCGCATAAAAGAATTGGAGCGCGCTGTCGGCCAAAAACAAATGAATGTTGATTATCTGGAAAAAATGATTGACTTGGCTAAGGACGAATACGGTATCGACATTAAAAAAAACTCAAATACCCCACAATCATCTGGTTTCAAAGCCACAAACAAAAAATAGCATTTAAAATGAACGAGTTATATCGTTTCCTTGGACTCACCAAGCAAGCGGTATTTAATTACCGCAAAAGACAATTCAACTTCGATCAGGAACTGTTTTCATTGGTGGCCCAGGTCGATGCAATACGCGAGGAACATCCTGGTTGTGGGGTTGAGAAAATGTACCAAACACTCCAACCAAGCTATATGGGGCGAGATAAGTTTTGTGAAATATTTATGGGCTTGGGCTATGGTGTGAAACGTATCAAAAGTTATAGGAAAACCACGATACCAACACACTTGAATTATCCGAATTTGATCGAAGGAATGGCAATTGTCCGGCCCGCACAAGTAATCCAAAGTGATATTACGTATTTTGAGTTGGGGGCGCGGTTTTACTACCTGGTATTTATAATCGATGTCTATACCAAAGAGATACTTTCTTATCAGGTAAGCCCTCATATGAAAGCTGAGGCTAATTTGGCAGCATTGAAAAAGGCACTTAAAAAGTTGTCGTTACAACCAGGAGAATTAATTCATCATTCTGATAGAGGTGCTCAATATGGCAGCAACATCTATCGAAAAGCATTAGCCGACAAAGGAATTGCAATCAGCATGGGGCTTAAAGCACAAGATAATGCCTACGCTGAGAGGGTCAATGGCACAATTAAAAATGAATATTTAAAAAGATGGAAAATAAGCACTGAAAGACAACTGGTTTTGAAAACAAAGGCTGCGGTAACCCACTATAATGAGAAGAGAAAGCACATGGCATTTAATAATAGATTTTCTCCTTTGGAATTTAAAAGTACATTAGTAAATTTAAACACCCGCAAAAGACCGAAGGTGATTATTTATGCCGAAGGTAATTCTAAAATCAAGGAGGCATCGAGCCACCTTGATTTTAACCCGCAAAAAGAACCTCAGGCTCATAATTGTCCGATAGTAATATGACCTGAAATGAATAAGATTAATAACAAAAAAGGTCAACTCTATTTAGGGAAGTACA
>NZ_JBNPXV010000048.1:0-1415 GCF_050433125.1 Roseimarinus sediminis
TCAGATTAATCTGATGCAAAACTAAAAATTCAAGTCCGTTCGCTCTAAAAACGTCTGTAATTAACTAAATTTCAAATATTTCAAAGAACTTTTTTTAGATTTTAATGGGACAGTAATGTAATAATATCTAAAATAACTCATAATAATTTCTCTATGAAATAATGATGCCAATTCTCATTTTTAGCGATCCGCTTTGCCGGATTTGCAGAATTTAAGTTCAAAGTGCCAGTACGGATTTACCTAAGGTGATCTTCGATTGTAATCCGCGCTTTTTGGCTTAGGATTTGGCTCCGCCGATCTTCGATTTTAATCCTGTTTCTTTAAACAAACGCTATACTCACCAACCCTTTCTATCCAGCATAATCCCGGGCTGAACTATACAAATAATCAACCGGGTTTGATACTATTTCTGCCCCGCTCTGAAATATGTACTTTATTAAACAGATTTTATGTAAAAAAATAAATTATTAACCCCTACTCTGTTTGTATTGCGTATTCATAAAAACGAACTTCTTTGTGGTTGTCAACACTTAATTTAAGCCATCCAATTATGTATTCATCTTCTATGGTTTTTTTTAGTAGTATGTATTTAAAATGCATGTTATTCCAATTACCTTTTAAAATTGAATGTTCCACATACGACTTTTCCCATTCAAAAATTGAATGATCAAAGTATGATAAAATTAAGTCCTCACTTAACCATGATTCGGCATTAGTTAATGTGTCACCTTTTGAATATACCTTTGGATATGAAAATTTTTCCAGATTATAAATTGAATCTTTATCAACATTAGAGCAAGTGTAAGAAGAGTAATTATTATGGTATACCAAAGAGTAGGTTGAATCATTGATATAATTCTGACATTTGAATATAGTATCAAACATCTCTATCGTTGACATTTGAAAATCCGAATTTAGACAGCTAATTCGAGATATTTGAGCATTTGTTCCTCCATTAGAATAATAATCGCCACTATATAATCCAATATCATGTGTGCCATCACCATCAATGTCAAATCTGAACCATCCCGATTGATACCAGGGTGCAATGATAATCTCGGGTGAATCAAAAGTTGTAATTCTGATATATTCGACCTCTTCTCCAATAACCATCCTCCTTACTTCAGAATTTATGCAACTTGAATCTTCCTTACTAACAAAATTTGAATCAATTATATTATCTGTGTTACTAGGTGCAATGGGGGCTTTTATACAGTTACCAAGTACTCCTAGAATAAAGAAGGTCAGAACTAATATTTTGACTGAATTCTTCATAGTTGATTAAGATTTTGAGACTAATTTCGGGTTTCTAATTTGTTTATAACGGAAAATTGTTTGTTACGTAAGGGTTTGCGTGTGATTCTCTGTCCGGGTACGGACGAGAGAATGAGCGGAAAGCCGCTGCTGGCATACCA
>NZ_JBNPXV010000049.1:0-1359 GCF_050433125.1 Roseimarinus sediminis
ATCTTCTTCCATTGTCCATCGAGGGTATACCCGGCCGCAGGTACCAAACAATGGATGTGCGGATGTAGCGAGAGGTTTTGCCCCCAGGTATGCAAGACCGCCACCGCACCGGTTTCTGTACCATAATGCGAGTATCCGAACAAACGCAGCGTATGCCACACGGCAGCAAAGAGCAGGTCGTAGAACATCCTTTGGTTGTGCAGGCAAACCGTGTTCATCTGGTGTGGCACGGTAAATACCAGGTGGTAATGCTTCACGGGCAAGGTGCTTTGCACCAGGTCGTCAACCCAGAAAGCCTGTTTGGCAGCCTGGCATTTGGGACAATGCCTATCGCCGCAACTGTTGTAGCTGTAGCGTACCGTTCCGCAGTGATCGCAAGCCTCTTCGTGGCCGCCCAGTGCAGCGGTACGACAGGCAGCAATTTTGCCCAGTACCCTTAATTGCAAGGGGGTCAGTGCTGTTTTGTCAAGCAGTTCGGCCGAGAAGGAGCGCACCACATCGGCCAGCTCAAACCTCGACCGCATTGGTGTCCGCATCAGGTTCGTCCTTCTTTTTCGGATAGTTGTAGAGCCGGTCGAGCGGGCTGTGTGGTTTTATTAGCGGGCATTGTGCAATGTGGAGATAAATCATGGTGGTGGTAATCTCAGCATGGCCCAGCAGTTCTTTCAGGGTGACGATGTTCACGCCCTGTTCCAAAAGGTGGGTAGCATAGGAGTGTCGCAGGGAATGCAGGTTGACTTCTTTTTTGATGGAAGTCTTTTTCAGGTTTTCGCGCATCACCCACGACAGGCCACGCACGCTGTAACGGCCATCGGGCTCTTTACCGTTAAACAGCCAGATGTGGGGGTTTTCGGCTTTCAGGTACTTTTTCAAACCGACAGCCATGCTTTCGGCAAGCGGAACAATGCGGTCTTTTTTGTATTTGCTTTGCCGTATGTGGATGGTGCGGCGTTCAAAATCGATGTCGGATATCTTCAGGTTGATCACTTCCTGTCCGCGTAGACCTGCCGAGTAGATCAGCGTCAGGACAACGCGCTGTTTCAGCAGGCTTGGGGCACTGAAGAGCTCTTTCAGTTCCGACTGGTTGAGCACCACGGGGAGTTTGGTATCTCCTTTGAGCGAAGGTAGTGCAATGGCATTTTTGTTCATGCCCATCAGGCGGTAATAGTAGCGCAGGCCGTACACCATGTGTTTAAAGCTGCTGCGCGAGGGTGAACGCGGGTCGCGAGCCAGGGCCACCAGGTACTCGTTGATCTGGTCGGGGTCGATTTGATCAGGGAGCTTGCCAAAATGGATCACAAACAGTGCGATACGACGAATGTAATTTTGCAGGGTGCTCATGCTTTGTCCGCGTAAAAC
>NZ_JBNPXV010000050.1:0-1296 GCF_050433125.1 Roseimarinus sediminis
AAAAAAGTTCTTTGAAATATTTGAAATTTAGTTAATTACAGACGTTTTTAGAGCGAACGGACTTGAATTTTTAGTTTTGCATCAGATTAATCTGATTGCATATGTACCAAGACAAGTACGTTTTCGCTCAACTGGTTTCGTTTCTGAATCGAAGCAAATTCAATCGTATTGTTGCCAAATTCAATGGAGACAAATACGTGAAACATTTCACTTGTTGGAATCAACTGCTTTCTCTGATGTTCGGGCAATTGTCAAATCGTGAAAGTCTTAGAGATTTGATTGTCGCACTTGATGCTCATCACTCCAAATCTTATCATTTGGGCTTGGGCAAGAATATTTCAAAATCATCTCTGGCCAGAGCCAATCAAGACAGAGACTATCACATTTTTGAAGAGTATGCTTACTACCTGGTAAACGAAGCCCGGCAGAAACGAGTTTCTGACATCTTCAATCTTGAAGGTAATGTCTATGCATTTGATTCAACTACGATTGACTTGTGCCTTTCCGTATTCTGGTGGGCGAAGTTTCGTAAGAAAAAAGGTGGAATCAAGGTACATACATTATATGATGTGGAGACACAGATACCGGCATTTTTCCATATCACTGAAGCTTCTGTTCACGACTCTACCGCAATGAAAGAGATCCCTTATGAATCAGGATCATATTACATATTTGACCGTGCATATAATCACTTCAAGATGTTGTATAAAATTCATCAAATAGGAGCTTTCTTCGTTGTCAGAGCAAAGAAGAATCTACAATACAAGATAATCAAATGGAAACGAAGATTGCCCAAGAACGTACTTTCAGATGTAACAATTGAATTGACTGGGTTTTATCCTAAGCAATACTATCCAGCACATCTTAGATTGGTTAGATATTGGGATGAAGAACAGAAGCGTGAGCTTGTATTCTTAACCAATGCAATGCACATTTCTGCACTTCAAGTTGCTGATCTTTACAAGAACCGCTGGCAAGTCGAGCTTTTCTTCAAGTGGCTAAAACAACATTTAAAAATCAAGAAATTCTGGGGAACTACTGAAAATGCTGTTCGGATTCAAATCTACGCTGCCATGTGTACTTACTGCCTGGTGGCAATCGTCCAGAATGACATGCAACTTGACAGAAGTACATATGAGATTTTGCAGATACTGAGTATATCTTTAACCGATAAAACTCATCTTCGAGACCTATTTGAGAGAACTAAATTTCAAAATGACAAAGAACGTTTTAGGCTTAATGAGCCAAATTTGTTTAATTTTTAATAACGTCCCAATTTTAATGGGACACTAGTGA
>NZ_JBNPXV010000051.1:0-1176 GCF_050433125.1 Roseimarinus sediminis
GGCCGTGCCTACGGCACTTGGCATCGGATGTAGGGTTGGTGCTGATTAGCCTATGGTTGAAACCATAGGTTACAAGATGGGCCATGCCTACGGCATTGGTGAGGATTTTTCTCAATAAATATGCTACTCAGAACAGATGATTGAATGAATAAATAGTGTTGTAGTTGATTATAAGGGGAATAATAGGCTTTAACAAGCATGCGTATTTAATTTTTTCATAAATTTGAATTAATGTAAATCTCTCAAAATTAACGTTATGGCAAACGCTTATCATCAAATTCATCTTCACGCCATTTTTGGTGTAAAATACAGGAAAGCAATTCTTGAAAAAGATTGGCAACCAAGAATATTTGGTGTCATAGGAAATCTGATCAATGAAACAGGTTGTAAAACATTAATTGTTAATGGTGTTGAAGATCATGTTCATTGTTTAATCAGTTTGAACCCAGTAATTGCGGTTTCAGATCTGATGAAAGCCATTAAGGCAAAATCATCAAAATACGTTAATGATAATAATCTAACACCCATTAGATTTGAATGGCAGCGTGGTTATGGGATGTTCTCTTATAGTCATTCTCAGATTCAAAAGGTGTATCAATATATTATCAATCAGGAGGAGCATCATGCACGTCAAAAATTTATTGATGAGTATATTGAGTTTCTGCAAAAATTCAATATTTCTTATGATGAGCGATACGTTTTCAAACCCCTGATTTAGTTTGTTTTATAGATGGGCCATGCCTATGGCACTTGGCATAGGATGTTGGGTTGGTGCTGATTAGCCTATGGTTGAAACCATCGGTTACAGGATGGGCCCTGCCTGCGGCATTGGGGCAATCTGCTTTTTATGTGGATTTGTTTCAGTTCCGTCAGGAACGTTTTCATGCTGTAGCGTCGGGTTTTAACCCGATGGGTTGGGAGTTGTGTTTGGGGTTGAGTCCCGTAGGGACGGTACATGTTTGCTGATGGCCTTTTGTGGTTATCGATATAGGCCATGCCTATGGCACTTGGCATCGGTTGTTGAGATGGTGTTGATAATCCTATGGTTGAAACCATAGGTTACAAGATGGGCCATGCCTACGGCATTGGGGCAATCTGCTTTTTATGTGGATTTGTTTCAGTTCCGTCAGGAACGTTTTCATACTGTAGCGTCGGGTTTTAACCCGATGGGTTGGG
>NZ_JBNPXV010000052.1:0-1057 GCF_050433125.1 Roseimarinus sediminis
CTTCACTTTTAGGGAAGGGGCTTTACTTTAGAGAAGCTTTTATGGAACAACAGCCGCTTAATATTGATAAAAATCTACCAGTTAAGCCATTGGTTACGGCCGATGAGAAGGTTCGTGTATTCCAACGAAAGCTATACCTGAGAGCCAAGCAAGACAAAAGCTTTAAGGCTTACAGTTTGTACGACAAGATTTGCCAGCCACATGTATTACAAGAAGCCTGGCAACGGGTAAAAACGGGCAAACAGGAGTACGATGGAGGAGGAGTTGACAAGCTTACTTTTGGCATGATAGAAAAGAAAGGGGTTTCCCTTTTCTTATCCGACATCCGGAAGGATCTGTTAAACAAGACCTATCGTCCTCAAGCTATCCGTCGTGTCATGATCGATAAGACGGGAAGCAAAGAAAAGCGTCCACTGGGAATTCCAACCATTCGCGACCGTGTAGTCCAAATGGCTGTAAAGATGATGATCGAGCCTCTATTCGAGGCCGATTTCATCGAGACCTCCTATGGCTTCCGTCCAAAGAAGAGTGCACACGATGCCATCAGGAAGATCAAGGAGAATTTGTTTGCTGGCTACCAGTTTGTGTATGATGCTGATCTGTCGAAATACTTCGACACCATCCCTCACGACAAATTGATGAAAGTGGTCTCCGGACGACTGGCAGACAAAAGCATCCTGACACTTCTGCGAATGTGGTTGCGCAGTCCCGTAAAACTCCCCAGCGGACAAATGGAGAAGAGTAGGGTAGGTACGCCGCAAGGAGGCGTTATTTCCCCACTTCTGGCCAATATTTACATGAACGTATTTGATCAGCTAGTTGATGATCCGGAAGGAGTTTATGCCAAAGAAGACATCCGCATTGTGCGGTATGCCGACGATTTTATCTTGATGAAAACGAAGCATTATCCAGCGAAGATTCTTCGGCGCATGAACAACACATTAACCCGAATGGGACTAACAATCAATGAAAAGAAGACCAAACTGCTGCATATCAGCAAGAGTAGTTTTAGTTTCCTTGGTTTTGAATTCCGAATGGTCCAATCAAAGTTTAAGTG
>NZ_JBNPXV010000053.1:0-1044 GCF_050433125.1 Roseimarinus sediminis
GGGATGTTTCTTACCCCTCTGAACTGAGATCTAAATGCTTTAATTTTAGCATTAAAAGATTCTGCCGATGCATTTGTGCTTCGGTTTATAAAGTAATTGAGTATGGTTGTGTAATTATTTTTTATCGTGTTTGCGATTGTGTTGAATGCTTTGAACCCTGCTTTTTCAACTTTATCATACCATCTTGCCAATTTTGTTAGTGCCACTGACTTGTCGGTAGTATTCTCATAAATACCTGATAACTCACGATATAAGTTGTAAGCTTTCTCGATGTCTGGGTAATGGTTAAACAAAATCTCGGATCTAATCAGTTGAGAAGGAGTCCACTTATTCTCATGTTTAAATAAAAGATACCGGCTTCTGGCTAATAATTGTTTCAGGGTGTCCCCATTTTCAAGCCTGTTGGCAACATATGTATTCCCGGTTTCTTTGCTTAATTCTATTTCTTTGTTCTCTTGGTCGATGGCTTCCCAGCGATGTTTTATTCTTATTTGTTGTACCGCATCGCTTGCCAGTTGTATTACATGAAAACGATCGGTTACCTGGGTGGCTTTTGGAAAACATTTGCTTACAATTTTTTGCATCGATGGAGCCATGTCGAGGGTTACCTCTTGTACTTTGTTTCTTTTAGAGAGCGGTATTTTTTTCAATACATCAGCTACTTGTTCACTATCGGTTCCCTTGATCATTGCAACAAGACTCCCTTTTTGACCTCTTCCTTTTTTGCTGGTGACCACAGTGTAAAGTTCTCCCTGCGAAAGGCTTGTTTCGTCAATGCTTAAAGCGGCACTTATATTTTGAGGGTAGAGAATCCAGTTTTCTGCATGTTCCAATTGGTCCCAGTCAAGAAAGTCGCTTAAATAACGGACGTATTGTTCCTCAAGCCTTTTCCCATTGACACAAAAGTACTTGCCCAGACTATTGCAACTAACAGGGCTAGTATCGATTAATTGCTTTTAAAAAAGACGCAAATTCCTGTGTCATTCGCGTTCCTTTTGCTACAATCGTCCAATCCCTGCAAACGATCTGGCCGGTATCGATATT